>JAEXDU010000149.1 GCA_023401495.1 Bacillota bacterium | reverse complement strand
CGTTCCCCAAACGGATTCCAAAGGTGTCCTTTGGAAGGCCTTTGCTTACTTTCGTCCTTTCACGAAAGTAAGTGCCCGCCCCGGCATGAGGGGCAAGCTCTGCGCCAGCAGAATTTATATGCGGAAGAAATCCCGCTAAAAAGTTTTCATTCGCTTTCAAACAGTCTTGAGTTTTGTCGGTAGAAAGGAGGGGGTGTGTGCCGACTAAAAAAATGGGGCGGCCCACCGATGAACCAAAGCCGATTCGCCTGGACATTCGTATTAGTGAAAATGATGCTAAAATACTGGATGATTATTGCAAGCGAACAGGAAAGAAACGGCCTGAGGCCATTCGGGACGGGATCAAATCGCTCAAAGAAAAATAAAAAGGAAGCGGCGCTCCGTCGGTAAGAATTTACGCCGCTTCCCCTGCTAACAGATGCCCGAAAGCACATGCTGCATAAATAGTATAACATGCGCAGTCAGTCCTTTCAAGGCACCGTTGGAAACCATGATGAAAGGATGAATTGTAGGCCGGCATTTTAGAAGAACTTGCTTACAGTGATGTACCGCAGATCGTTGAATATATTTATTGGCGGTAATTTAACGCTTGACTTTTTGGCGGTACTTAACTATTTTAATATTATTGGCAAAGAAAGGAGGCTGGCATGCCAAAAAAAGCAAGAGGGCGACCGGTTTCAGATAATCCCAAGACCTTACGTGTTGATGTGCGCCTGACCGAAGCAGAATTGCGTTTACTCGATGAGTATTGCAAACAAAAAGGCGTTTCGCGTCCACAAGGATTACGTGACGGTATTGATGCTCTCAATAAAAAATGAAAGGAAGCGGCGCTCAACTCGACAAAGCAAGACGCCACTTCCCTCAATCAACAGATGCCCGAAAGCACATGCTGCGTAAATAGTATAACATGCGCAGTTAGTCCTTTCAAGGCATCGTTGAAAACGATCCATATAGAAATTATCATGACCCTATTGACTTTTATCCGTACAACAATACACTTTAAATACGGATAAAAAGTGAGGTGATCAATTGAGTCCGAAAACAGGCAGACCCCATTCCGATAACCCCAGACAAATGCGAGTGGAAACAAAAATGACAACAGCAGAACTGGACAGGCTTGACTATTGTTGTAAGGTTAGCGGGAAGTCGCGTTCAGAGATTATCCGGGAAGGCATTGCTGTTGTATATGCGAAACTGAGTAATCCTGAACAAAAATGAAAGGAAGCGGCGCTCCACTCAACAAAGCAAGACGCCACTTCCCCCAAACCAACAGATGCCCGAAAGCACATGCGGCGTAAATAGTATACCATGCGCTGTCATTCCTTTCAAGGCATCGTTGGAAACGATGAGGAAAGGATGAATTGTATGACCAGCATTTTAGAAGAATTCGCCTATGGCAACCTATCGCCGGAGGTACGGTCTTTCCGGTATGATTCCGAATACGAAGAGGTCGTGCGGGTACTGTCTCTAAATGAGGAGCACCTTTTTGCAAGGCTGAACGAAGAGGACAAAAGATTGTTTGAAAATTATGTAGGGACCCAGAAAGAACTGAACAAGCTCACGGCAGTCGGCAATCTGGTTTATGGCTATCGGCTGGGACTCACCATGACGGCCGAAGCCTTCGTCGGGATGGAGGATTTGTTTCAAAACGGATAAGCGGATGAACATAAAAGGCGTTCCGCCCGGAACGCCCTGTAACCAAAACAGTAAAATCCCTCCCGGACTTGCTCCGGGAGGGATTTTTCATAACTAGGGTTCCGGCTGAATATGATTCAATAGAGGCAACACAAAAGAAAGACTATTTTTCAGCACTCTGATTGCCGCGTTTCTCTTTCTCTTCTTCTTCTTCCTTCTCTTCCCTGGGCGGGGGCTTTTTTGCAAATAACTCCCGCACGCCGATGAAAAGCAGCATCACACCGAAAATCCGCCGCAGCCAGACAACGTCCAGCCAGCCCGAAAGAAAAACGCCGCCCAGCGCGCCGACAAGGCCCGCCGCCGCTGCCGACAGAGCGGTGCGGAAATCAATCAGCCCCTTGCGCACATAAGAAAACAGGGCCAGCACGGCGCAGGGGATAAACAGAATCAGGTTGATTCCCTGTGCGGCACGCTGATCCAGTCCGGCAATCAGCGTTAAATAAATAATGAGCACGCCGCCGCCGCCCATCCCCATAGAGCCCAGAATGCCCGAAATCAATCCGGCCAAGGCCATCCATATCCATTCCATCAGAACAGCATCCTCCATGCGGCCCACAGCATCAGCGCGCCGAACAGGCGGCGCAGCAGCATTCTATTCAGCCGGGGCAGTGCCCACGAGCCGATGACAGAGCCGGCCAGCATCCAGGGCAGATACGGCAGAGACTGCCCGATCGTCACGCTGCCGCGAAATAAGTACAGCCCGGCGCTCAAGACGCAGATCGGCAAAATCACCGCGACGGAGGTTGCGTGGCTTTTTACGACAGGCAGGCCCGATTTTCTCAGCATGGGCACGGTCACCATGCCGCCGCCCGCACCCAGAAGGCCGTTTGCCACGCCCGCCAGAAAGCCGCCCAGCACGCGAAAGGTTCGTTTCATACCGACACTCCTTTGCGGCTTATTCTGTCCCAAAAGGAGTGAAAAACACGCAGAATCCGGTACCTAAAACAAAAACGCCCCTGCAGCAAAAATGCTGCAAGGGCTGATTCTTGTTATAAATGGCCCGCCTGGCCGTAACGAGCGAAAAAAACCTGCTACTCAACAGCAGGTGGGTGCCCTCCCAACGCTTTCATGCTCCCTTCTTCCGACCAGAGGCCGGGAGGTCTGCAATCCGCCGCCGGAGCCGGGCTCCCGATTCAAACATTGTAGGGTTAATTTGCATCGGTCCACGCACCAGGCAGGAAGAACACTTTCTTGTTCCTGCAAGCATTAGTATAACAGAAAATCACGAAAAATAATTCTGTTAAAGAAATTATTCGTCGCTTTCGTCAGAAATATCTTCCTCTTCATCATACAGCTCGTCAAAGCGGCTTTCGAAGAGCTCTGCCAGCTTATCCAGCAGTTCCTCGTCCTCCACTTCGGCCAGCTGCTGCTCGCCGTCCTGTTCGATTGCTTCGAAAATATAGTAAGTGCCTTCAGATTCCACGCTGTCCTGCGGGTTTTCAAAGGTGGGTAGCAGAGCATAGAAGCAGCCGTCTTCGTTGTCGATTACGTCCAGCACTTCAAATTCATGCTCGTTTCCTTCGTCGTCCACCAGAGTCAGAACATCTGGGCCGAATTCTTCGTTCATATTGTCATCTCCTTATTCTGTTAAAAGGTATCATTATTGTACCGTTGTTCCATGGTGAAGTCAATAAAAAATTTCTTTGAAATAAAAACAACATAATTTATGCAAATAAAGAGAAAAAACTATTGACATTTACTGAATCAATGGTATAATATAATTGCAAAGGGAAAGGATATTGGTAGCAGGCGGATCAGAAAAAACAGCTTCGGCGGTTTTGTTCTGATAAAAAGCTTCAGGTGCCGCCACAAAAATGGCTGCATAAGGGGCTTTACGGAAGTGACGCCTGGGATCAACATTCGTTTGAAAGGGGTGAGTCCAATGGTACAAGAAGAAACGCAGCACCAGACGGTCGGTCTGTTGGGCTTAGACTGCCTGGGATGCAAAGTTCGTGCGCATCATTCAAACAGAAAGGGTTGAGTCCTAAATATCAGGTAACGTCAGTCACCGCGAATTCGGTTATCAAGTGCTTGGAACCGATCCGGCGGGATGGCCCCTGGGAATCACGTGGAAGTGCTCCCGTGTTCCGTATTTGGCTCCCGAAAAACCTTTCAGTAGTGGGTAATGTGTTTCCAATGTTCCCTTAGGGTACCTTTCTTTAAAGGGTTTTATTCCAGAAATAATTGTTACAGGGCATGTAGTTAACGGAAAGTGATTCCCAATAGAACTGAAGGTATTGCAGTACGACGTATTTGTTGGTGTGATAAGATTCGGACCAATGCGTTTGAAATCGTAGCGGTGCAAAACGAAATAGAATTTTTATAGTTTGCCATAAGAGGGCTGTGACGATTCCGTCACAGCCCTTCTGAATTGACGGAGTTTTTCAATGCTGATTTTTTTAAAAGCAGTTTTATGATTTTTAGTGCTCGAATGCAATTCAGCGAAAAGCTTTCAAAAAAGGCTTCCCTCATTGAAGGGAAGCATTTTGCCGTTTTTGTTCTTATCAGATCAATCAGCCGGCGGTGGAAGAGCTGCCGGTATCTTTCTGAACAAACATGGTGGGCTGGTACGAATCAATTGCCTTATCGTTGACGGTGATATCCTTGGATTCTTCGGCAAGCTTCGTCATCTCATCTTCGAATTCCTGATGCTTCATGTTGCCCAGAACCTGGGAAC
Organism: Bacillota bacterium; assembly: GCA_023401495.1. Taxonomy (GTDB): domain Bacteria; phylum Bacillota; class Clostridia; order Oscillospirales; family Acutalibacteraceae; genus Faecalispora. The sequence continues at coordinate 3,057 of JAEXDU010000149.1, read as the reverse complement.
GGGTGCTTGCGTTCGAAATCTGCGTTGCAGTCTTTTTCGTCACGTCGTTTTTCATGACGAGCAGCGCGGCGCTCACGGTGGAAAGCGTAATGGTCTTGGCTTCACCGGCCTTCATGCCGTTAATCAGGGAAATCAGATCGGTGGGATAGCCGGATTCCTCGTTGAGCAGCGTGGTCACGTTCTGGGAGGGAGCATAGTCGAGGCTCAGCTTCTTCTGCGCCTCGGTGGAAACCGCGTCGAAGGTGGTGCTGCCCTTGTTCAGAGCTGCGGCCTGATCGTCGAGGAACTGCTTGTACTCCTTCTCGGTCTTCTCATCCAGCGCGGCATACGTGGTGGGGTTGTACAGCGGGATCATCACATAGGAAAAATCGGTGTAATTCTTTTCAAAATACGTCTTCAGGTCGGCGTCGCTGACGGCCTTGGAGCCTTTTGCTCCATAGATCGCCTCGAACACCTTGGAAGATTTTGTGTTGAATTCCGCAGTGGCCATCGAGAAGGATTCCTTCGAGATACCATAGCCCTCCAGCGTGTCTTTGTAAGAGGACCACTGGCTGGTCGCCGTGCTGTCAATCTCTTTGGTTTCCGCGTCGGTCAGTGAAAGCTTCAGCTCTTTCATCTTATCATCAATCACGAACAGCAGCTTGGTGTAATCCAGCGCTTTCTTCTTGATCCACTGGGTTGCGTCGGTATCTTCGATCTTCTGCTCCAGAACCGGCTTTGTGGAATCCTCCACCTTGGTGGAAGCATTCTGGTAGGCCAGATATTCATAATAGATATATACGCCGATGGGGAGGGTTTTCTCATTTGTTTTGGCAGCCCAGGTCTTGTCCGGTCCCGAGCAGGCCGTCATGCCTGTCAGCATCGCAACGCAAAGAAGAGATGCCGTCAGTCTTTTCAGAAAATTCATACGTCACACTCCGATTTCTTGAAATTCATGGCTGTAATCAATAACACTTTAAAAGCGATTTTCTTCTCCGCTGCGAGCAGGGGAAAAAAGAAAAATCTTCCATTTTAGGGCATCTTAAAGTGATATTACTATAAACTATACACGCAGAAAAAGCCTTTGTCCAGTCATTGATGGAAATCTCATCCAGCTGGAGCATCAGTCCTTTGTGTCCTGCATGGCGCGCAGAGCCTCCCGCAGGGTTTCGAGCGGAGACGCTCCCTTGGCCTCGCGGACGCTGATATACGGCTTCGAGCCTGCACTGAGCATCACGCGCGAGCGCAGGGCGCTGATCATGGAAGAAATGCGCTTCATATCCACATGCTCCACAAACAGTAAAAGCGTTTGGCCCTGCTGTTTGATCTCGTACACGCCCAGAGAGGCCGCCGTGTTGCGCAGCAGCGCCACATCGATCAACCCGCGAACGGAGGCCGGCGGCTCGCCAAAACGGTCGATCAGCTCGTCGAGCACGTCGCTTGCGTCGTCGTCTCCGCGAATATCCGCGATGCGGCGGTAGATTTCCAGCCTTTGGTTTAAGTTTTCGATATATTCCTCCGGAATATGCGCCTCGATCTGCAAATCCACCAAACATTCTCCCGGAGGCGGTGCTTCGCCCTTTTCCTGGCTTACGGCTTCCCCGAGAAGCTTTAAATACAGGTCGTAGCCGACGGCTTCCATATGGCCATGCTGCTCGCCGCCGAGGATGTTGCCCGCGCCGCGGATCTCAAGGTCGCGCATCGCGATTTTAAAGCCGGAGCCGAACTCGGTGAATTCGCGGATGGCCGAAAGACGCTTCTGCGCGATTTCGGTGAGCACCTTGTTCCGGGTAAAGGTCAGGTAAGCGTAGGCGCGGCGCGACGAACGCCCCACGCGCCCGCGCAGCTGGTGCAGCTGCGAAAGGCCCATGCGGTCGGCGTTGTCGATGATGAGTGTGTTCGCGTTCGGCACATCCACGCCGGTTTCAATGATCGTGGTGCAGACCAGCACGTCGATTTCCTGATCGACCAGGCGGCGCCAGACCTCGGAAAGCTCGTTTTCATTCATCTTTCCGTGGCCGATACCGATGCGCGCTTCGGGGATCAGGGCCTGCAGTGTGGCGCTGACACGGTCGATGGTGCCGATGTCGTTGTGCAGGTAATATACCTGACCGCCGCGCCGAAGCTCCCGGCGAATGGCGTCCGCCAGAATGCCGTTGTCGTGTTCGAGCACATACGTCTGTACCGGGTGGCGGTCGTGCGGGGCCTCCTCGATCACAGACATGTCGCGGATGCCCGAAAGCGCCATATTCAGCGTGCGGGGGATCGGTGTCGCGGAGAGCGTCAGCACATCTACGTTTTTACAAAGCTCTTTGAGCTTTTCTTTCTGGGCCACGCCGAAGCGTTGCTCCTCGTCGATGATGACCAGCCCCAGATCGCGAAAGCGCACGTCCTTCGATACCAGCCGGTGCGTGCCCACCACAAAATCCACCTCGCCGCGCTTGAGGCGGCTTAGAATCTCCTCCTGCTGTTTGGGCGAGCGGAAACGGGACAGAAGCTCCACCCGCACGGGGAAGCCCTCCATCCTCTTGATGATCGTCTGATAATGCTGCCACGCCAGAATAGTGGTGGGTACCAGCATGGCGCACTGCTTGGAGTCGCTGACGCACTTGAACGCGGCGCGCAGGGCCACCTCCGTTTTGCCGAAGCCCACGTCGCCGCACAGCAGGCGGTCCATGGGGGATTCCCGTTCCATGTCGACCTTGATTTCTTCAATACAGCGCAGCTGATCTTCGGTCTCCTCAAATTCAAAGTGGGATTCAAAGTCGTGCTGCCATTCCGTGTCCGAGGCGAACGCGTGGCCCCTGGCGTTCATGCGCTGCGCGTAGAGCTTAATCAGCTCCTTGGCCATGTCCTTTACGGCTGAGCGGACACGCGCCTTGGTCTTCTGCCAGTCGGAGCCGCCCAGACGGTGCAGGCGCACCTGTGCGTCCTCCCGCGGGCCGATGTATTTCGATACCAGATCGAGCTGCGTTACCGGCACATACAGCGTGTCGTTTTTGGCGTAGCGCAGCTTGAGGTAGTCCTTGACGATGCCCTGCATGCTGATTTTGTGGATGCCCTCGAACACGCCGATAC
>JAEXDU010000248.1 GCA_023401495.1 Bacillota bacterium | reverse complement strand
GCCTCGATTTCATCCAGCACGCAGAACGGCGGCGGATTGACCTTCATAATGGCGAAATACAGCGCGATGGCCACCAGCGCTTTTTCGCCGCCCGAAAGCGACTCCAGATGTGTGACGATCTTCCCCGGCGGCTGAACAGAAATTTCGATTCCCGAGGTGAGCACGTCCTCCGGCTGGCTTAATGTCAGCTGGGCGGTGCCGCCGCCAAACAGCGAGCGGAACGTTTCGGAGAAATTCTGTCGGATTTTTTCAAAGCGCTGCAAAAACAGTTCCTGCATTTTCTGGGTCAGTTCGCCGATCAGGCGCCGCAGCTCGTCGCGGGATTTCTCCACGTCTTTGATCTGTTCTTTCAGGAATTCATACCGCTGCGAGACCTCTTTGTATTCCTCTACCGCGGCCACGTTCACCGTGCCGAGCGCTTTGATCCTGCCTTTGAGCTCGTTCAGGCGTTTTTTTGCGGAAGAAACATCCTCCAGGCGCGGGCCGATCTCTTCGGCCTCCCGCCGGGTCAGTTCGTATTCTTCCCACAAACGGGAAATAATTTCATCATATTCCTTTTGCACGTTGGCGCGCCGCTCTTCCAATCGGGCCATCTCCTGCCCGATGGTATCCCGCGCGGAGGACTGCTCGCGCTCCTGTGCGCGCAGACGCGCGGCCTGTGTTTCCAAATCGGCCCGCTGCTTGGCGATGCTCTCCACGCTCTCGCGGGAAGCGGCCGCGGCATCCCGCAGCTCTTTTGCCTGAAGCCGAAGCTGCTGCGCCTGCTGTTCGAGCGCGCGGTCGTTTTCACGCAGCTGAGAAAGCTCCTGATTCAGGCGCTCTGCCAGCCCGGCGTAATTCAGGCGGCGGTTCTCCAATTCCTGTGCGGCGGCAACGAGCGCTTCTTTTTCCTTCTCGGCGGAAAGCGCTGTCATGCGCGCCTCCTGCAGGGCGTCCGTCAAAGCCTGATAGCGTTTATCCAGCTCCTCGCGATCGCCGGTCATCTGGCTGACGCTTTGGCGCAGGGCGGTAATCTGCTCTTCCAGCACTTTGGCGTCTCGCAGAGCCTGCTCCTTCTGCTGCCGCAGCTCAAGGAGCCGCTGCTCGGCTTTTTGCTGCTCCGCCGCCAGCTCCTTTGCTCCACCTTCCAGCGACTGCCGTTCGGCGCGCACCCGCCCGTATTCGGCCTGCAGATTCACACGGTCTTCTTTGGCCGTGCTCAGCTCGGACTGCGAAGCGGACAGGGAAGCCTGCGCGGCGGAGAACTCCGCCTGCGCCGCTTTGAGCGCGGCCTCGGCCTCCTCCGCCTTCTGCGACAGCGCCGCGGCGCTGTGCCTGGCCTGCTCCATCTGCGCCGTCCGGCTTAACAGCCCGGCGTTTTTCGCCAGAGAACCGCCGGTGAGCGAGCCGCCCGTATTGACCACCTGACCGTCCAGCGTAACCACGCGGAACCGGTAGGAAAAGCGCTTCGCGATCGCAACGGCGCTGTCGAGGTCTTCCGCAATCACGATGCGCCCCAGAAGCGAACGCATGACGCCCTCATACTTTGAGTCGCACCCGCAAACGGAGAACGCGACGCCGACAAACCCTGAACAATCGGAAAGCCCCTGCTCCTGCAGAAGATTCCCGTGAATCGTCGAGATCGGCAGGAAGGTGGCGCGCCCCGAATCCTTTTGTTTCAATAGGTTAATCGCCCGCTTTGCATCCTGCTCGGTTTCCACCACGATATTCTGCATGGCGGCCCCCAGAGCTGTTTCCACCGCTGTGGCGTACTCGGCGGGAACCTGCAGCAGCCGCGAAACCGGGCCGTGGATTCCGGTCAGGCTGCCGTGCCCGACCTCTTTCATCACCGTTTTGACGCTGTGCGCAAAGCCTTCGAGATTGCGTTCCATCTCTTCCAGCAGCTTGACGCGCCGGGCCTGCTCCCCGGCGTCCAGCCGGAGCTTCTCACTTTTTCCGCGGGCTTCTTCCAGGCGCTTTTGCCGGGAATCCAGCCGCATTTCAAAGCCGCGCGCCGTGTTGGTCAGCGCGGCGATGGTATCCTCCGCCTTTTGCAGCAGGGCGGCGCATTCGCGCTCCTCTGACTCTAGCTCCTGCTTCTGCTGTTCCCGCGACTGCAGGGCCTGCTGTACGGTAGCGCGGCGCAGCTCGATTTCAGAAATGGCGGTGACCGCCGTCATCTCTCGGATTTTTGCCTGCGATACATCCGCCGTCAGTTGTGTCAGGCGGCGGGTCTGTTCTTCCATCTGGCCGGAATACTGCTCCATCGAACCGCGCAGCTCCTCCAGCCGTTTAGAGACGCCGGTGACCTCTTCCTGCCGGCCCAGTACAAATTGATCTTTTTCCTCGATCTGACGCTGCTTTTCTTCGATCTCTTTCCGCAGGTCTTCATCGGAAAGAGAGGAGCTTTCCAGCTCATGCAGAATCCTCTCCTGATTCTGCCGGTTATGTTCTCGGTCGTTCTCCAGAACGGCCGCCTCGCCGTCCTTTCGGGCGGCTTCTTCCTCTTTGGAGGAAGCGAGCGTTCTCGCCTCATCCATACGGGCGGTACAGGCGTTGACTGCCTGATAGTTTTCTTCAATTTGTTTTTCCAGCTCTGCGGCGCGCTTGTCGATTTCCTCCTGCTGGCCGCGGGCCAGAAGAAGCTTATCTTCGTAGTCGCGCAGAATCTGACCGGAGCGCCCCAGCGTATTCAGCCACAGGCCGATTTCAAGCGTCCGCTTTTCCTCGGCGAATTCCAAATACTGTTTGGCCTTTTCCGCCTGCTCGCGCAGGGGGCCGACCCGGGCTTCGAGCTCGGAGAAAATGTCGTGCAGACGCACCAGATTTTCCTGCGCCTGCTGCAGCCGCCGTTCCGATTCGCCCTTTCGGTACCGGAATCGGGAAATCCCCGCGGCCTCCTCAAAAATCTCGCGCCTGTCTTCGCTGCGGGCGGCAACGATGCTGTCGATCTTACCTTGTCCAATCATCGAATAGCCGTCGCGTCCCATGCCGGTATCCATAAACAGCTCGTGAATATCGCGCAGGCGCACGGTGTTTTTGTTGAGCAGATACTCACTGTCCCCCGAACGGTAGTACCGGCGGGTAACGGCGACCTGATCGCTGTCAAACTCCAGCTGGCGGTCGGTGTTGTCAAAGGTGAGGGTGACCTCCGCATAGCCCTGCGCCTTGCGCGCCGGGGTTCCGCCGAAAATCACATCCTCCATTTTCGAGCAGCGGAGCACACGGGCAGACTGCTCGCCCAGCACCCAGCGGATAGCGTCGCTGACGTTGCTTTTTCCGCTGCCGTTCGGCCCCACCACGGCAGTGATGCCACGGTCAAAATGTAACACCGTTTTATCGGGGAAGGTCTTAAAGCCCTGCAGCTCCAAAGACTTTAACAGCACTCGTGTTCACCTGCTTTCGGATTGATCCTGATCTTTCATCATAACAGCAGCTCAATGCTTACTGATTCTGCTCCGCCTTCGGCGGAGAAAGGAACCTGTGGTCAATTCATTTCAAATGGCCTGATATCAGTACGGCGATTTCTTCCTCGCCTGCGGCGGGGGAAGAAATCGGCTGCTTTTCCAAAGCGGTTCCAAACTCTATGTTTCACTCTTACACTGGGAACCGGTTATCCGGAGAAAAGGCCAGAAATTCAGATGGTTTTATCGACGGATCAGGCACCACATGCGCCTGATAACCCCGCCGGGAGAGTTCCAGCAGATTGCATTTGCTCTGCCCCACCGCTTTGGAAATCCACTGCGGTGAAACGTGGATTTCGACACGCCCCGGCAAAATTCGCTCCTGTTCCAGAAAAGCAAGGAGCCGGCGCAGAAAGAGCCTGCTTTCGCAAAGCTCGCGGAACGCCGGGTGCCAAGGCCCCGCAACGCGGTCGCGCTGCATTTCGGGCGAGCTGTGAAGCCCCAGGCGGATCACGGGGATAAGGCGTTCCCCAAAAAACTCGAGCAGATCACAGCACAGCTCCACGGTTTCTTCCAGACCCATCGGAACATATTCGCCCGACTGGTACCTTAGGGCCAGCTCCGTTCCCTTCATCACAACGGTGGGATAAATCCGCACACAGTCGGGTTTGAGCCCGGCAAAGTCCCGCGCCGTCTGCATCGCGCCCGCGGCGGTGTCGCCCCAAAGGCCCGTCATCATCTGAAGGCCAAGGGAAAAGCCCGCGCTTTGAATCAGCCTGGATGCCTGGCGTACCTGCTGCGCCGTATGGCCGCGCCGGTTTCGCTGCAGCACGCTGTCATCCATGCTCTGCGCGCCGAGCTCGATCGTCGTGACTCCGTACCGGGAAAGCAGCTCCAGCACCTCTTCGTCAATCGCATCGGGCCGGGTGGAAATGCGGATTCCCGAGAAAACCCCATCCCTGACAGAAGGAGCGGCGGCTTCCAGCAGAGCGAGCATATCGCCTCGGTCAATTGCTGTAAAGCTGCCGCCGAAAAAAGCGATTTCTGCGAAACGGCTTTTTTCTTTCAGATTTTCTTCGGCTGTTTTCAGGGTTCTAAGAACCTCATCCGGCGTGGGAAGCCGTTCCTGGCCCGTGATGCTGTTCTGGCTGCAGAAGGAGCAGCGCTGCGGACAGCCCGCATGGGGAACAAAGATCGCTACATTTGCATGCTTCAATAGCCCATCAGCTCCAGCGCTTCGCGGGCAGCCTGCTGCTCCGCCTCTTTCTTGCTGCGCCCGCCGCCCTTGCCGATCACGTTACTGTTGAGACATACCTCAACGGTAAAGTGCTTGTCATGGTCGGGGCCGCTTTCGCCGGTCAGCACATACTCGAGCTGCTCTTCGGGATTCTGCTGGATGATCTCCTGCAAAGAGGTTTTATAATCCTTAAACGCTTTTGGCCGGGAGGTTTGCAGAACCGGCAGAACAAAGCGCAAAATGAATTCCCTCGCTTTTTCCAGTCCGGCATCCAGATAGATCGCGGCGATCAAAGCCTCAAACGCATCCGCGAGAATCGACGGCCGCTGGCGCCCGCCGGAATTCTGCTCGCCGCGGCTGAGCAGGAGATACTCCCCCAGCCCCAGCTGGCGGGAAAATCCACACAGCGCCTTTTCGCATACCAGCGCCGCACGGTTCTTCGTCAGGTCCCCCTCCGGCAGATTCGGGCAGTGCTTGAACAGGTAATCCGCCACCACGATACTCAGCACGGAATCGCCCAAAAACTCCAAACGCTCATTGCTGTGTCCGCCCGATTTCACCTCATTTGCATAAGAGGAATGGGTCATGGCGGTAATCAGATATTTCGGGTTTTGAAAATGATATTGCAGTTTTTCTTCTAAATCTTTGAAGCTCGGTCTTTGCATACGCACACTCCTTCCCTCATCCTACTTTGAGATATCGTACTACTCCTGATCGGAGATGGCACGCTTGATTTCCTCTGTTACATTCTTTTCCACATAGGCCTTGGTCAGACGCAGGGCGCTTTCCACCGTGCGCGCCTTGGCACTGCCGTGCACCTTGAACACCGGCTTCGATGCACCGATCACCGGCGCGCCGCCGTATTCATTGTAATCCATGGATTTTTTCAGCGCGGTCATGTCCTTGAGCAGCAACGCCGTTGCCATTTTGTTTTTGGGGTTCTTGGTGAACACTTCTTTAAACTTGCCCATGACCATCGAGACAACGCCCTCAAACATTTTCAGAATGATGTTGCCGGTAAAGCCGTCCGCCACCACAACGTCCGCGCCGTCGTTCGAAATGTCGCGCGCCTCGATGTTGCCGATAAAGTTCAGCTTGGACTCCTTGAGCATGGCAAACGCCTGATGCTGCAGCTCGCCGCCCTTATGATCCTCCGTGCCGACATTCGCAAGCGCGACGCGGGGATCTTTCACGCCGATCACCTTATCGAGGTAAATGGAGCCCATAATGCCGAACTGCAAAAGCATTTCGGGGCGGCAGTCCACATTGGCGCCGCTGTCGATGAGCATAAAGAAGCCCTTGCTGCCGGGTACCATGGGGGCAAATGCAACGCGTTTGATCCCCTTGATGCGTTTGACAATCATGGTGGCGCCAACCACCAGCGCACCGCTGTTGCCCGCAGACACAAAGGCGTCGCCCTTGCCCGCGGCAACCATGCGCAGGCCCTCCGCCATGGAGGAATCTTTCTTTTCCTTCATGATCGCGCCCGCATGGTCCTCCATCGTAAGCGCCTGAGAAGCGTCGACAATTTCCATGCGCTCCAGAGAAATCTGGTTTTCTTCGGCAACCTGTCGGATTTCGTCTTCCCGGCCTGTGAGAATGATATCGATGTCCAGACTTTTGACAGCGGCCTCACAGCCCTTCAGGATTTCAAGCGGCGCATTGTCGCCTCCGAACGCATCAACAATGATTTTCATCGGAAAAACCTCCCATCACAGCAACGTCTTTCTTGGTATATGGTAGAAGCATGTCCAAAGATCGCTGTGCCAATGCCTCGTACCGTTCTCTTTTATCACGAATTTGTTTTTCAAAAGGCGGAAGAATCCCAAAATTCGCCCCCATGGGCTGAAAATGCGCCGGATCGCATTCCACCAGGTACCGGCTCAGCGCACCGATCATCGTTTCGCGCGGCAGAATCACGGTATCCTGCCCCAGCAGACGCTGTACGGCGTTCCACCCGGCCATCAGCCCGGAGGCCGCGGATTCCATGTAGCCCTCCACTCCGGTGAGCTGGCCCGCGAAAAACAGATTTGGGTCCGCCTTCAGGCTGAAATCGGAGTACAAAATCTTCGGCGAATTGACAAACGTGTTGCGGTGCATCACGCCATAGCGGACAAAATCAGCATTTTTCAGCGCGGGGATCAGCCCGAACACCCGTTTTTGCTCCGGGAATTTCAGATTGGTCTGAAAGCCGACCAGATTATACAGTGTTGCGGCGGCGTTCTCGCGGCGAAGCTGAACCACCGCCCAGGGGCGGTGCCCCGTTTTGGGGTCGCGCAGACCAACCGGCTTGAGCGGCCCGAAGCGCAGCGTATCGCGCCCGCGCCCGGCCATCACCTCTACCGGCATGCAGCCCTCGTACACCTTGGGGTCGGCCACATCAAAGCCGTGCACCGGCGCGCGCTCGGCGGATACCAGTGCGTCATGGAACTGTTCATATTCCTCTTTGTTCATCGGGCAGTTCAGATACGCGTCGTCACCGCCCTTGTCATACCGCGAGGCGGAAAAGCACGCGTCCATATCAAGGCTTTCTGCCGTGACGATGGGCGCGGCCGCATCGTAAAAGCTGAGGCTGCCGGCACAGAAGATCGCAATGTCATCCGCAAGGGCCTGCGCCGTGAGCGGCCCGGTAGCAACCACACGGATGCCGCCGTCCGGGATACTCTGCACCTCTTCCGTGTGAACGCGGATCAAAGGGTGGCTGCGGATTTGCTCGGTAACGAGCGCGGAAAAGATGTCGCGGTCTACCGCCAGCGCTCCGCCGGCCGGCACGCGGGCCTTGTCCGCACACTGCATCAGCAAAGAGCCCAGCCGGCGCATTTCTTCTTTCAGCAGACCGGCGGCACTGGAAACCCGCTCGGCTTTGAGCGAGTTGGAACAAATCAGCTCTGCAAAGCCGGGATTTTTGTGGGCGGGAGTATAGTGAACCGGCTTCATTTCGTACAAATCCACCTTGATTCCCCTGGACGCAATCTGCCAAGCCGCCTCACAACCGGCCAGACCGGCCCCTATGACAGATATTTTCATTACTCCTCCACTTTCTCATAGCCGCAGTCGGGCGTTACACAATACAGCTTCGGTGTTTTTCCCTTTTTACGCAGCAGCGTTTTGCCGCACCGGGGGCACTTCTCCATCGTAGGCTCATCCCACGAAACAAAGTCGCACTTGGGGTATTCGTTGCAGCCATAGAATACACGGCCCTTTTTGGTCTTTTTCACAACGACCTTACCGCCGCACTTGGGGCATTCCGCGCCGTTTTCCACGACAAGCTTCTTTACATTTTTACATTCGGGATACCCGGGGCAGGCCAGGAACTTGCCGTAGCGCCCCACCTTGACCACCATATTCCGGCCGCATTTTTCACAGATGACGTCGGTTTCGTCCTCTTTGAGCTGAATCTTGACGCCTTCCATATCCTCTTTGGCCTTTTTCAGGGTCTTTTCAAAATCGCCGTAGAAATTGTGCAGAGTCTGCACCCAGTCAGTTTCTCCGCTCTGAACGGTGTCCAGATCTTTTTCCACCTGCGCGGTGAATTTGACGTTGACGATCTTCGGGAAGCGCTCGCGCATCAGCTGCGTGGTAACCTCCCCCAGCTCGGTGGGATGCAGAGCCTTTCCGTCACGCACAACGTATTCACGGCTCGTGATGGTAGAAATGGTCGCGGCATAGGTAGACGGGCGACCGATTCCGTTTTCTTCGAGCGCCTTGATCAGCGACGCTTCCGTATAGCGCGGCGGCGGCTGGGTAAAGTGCTGGTTGCCCGCAAGCTCTTTCTTTTTGAGCGGCATATCCTGCGTCAGCACGGGCAGCGCGCCGCCCTGCTCGGTTTCTTCATCCTTGCCCTCTTCGTACAGCACGGTAAAGCCGTCGAACGTGACGGTATAGCCGGAGGCCTTAAAGAGGTACTCCCCGGCGGTAATATCGGCCTGCGTTGTGCTTTGCAGGCAGTTGGCCATCTGGCAGGCAATGAAGCGCTCCCAGATCAGCTTATACAATCTATACTGATCATTGGTCAGGCTGTTTTTGACCTGTTCGGGCGTAATGCTGGGGGTGGAGGGGCGAATCGCCTCATGACCGTCCTGTGCATTCGCCTTTGTTTTAAAATGACGGGGAGCATCCGGCAGATACTTTTTGCCCCAGCGCTCTTCAATATAGGCCGTGGCATCGTGGATCGCATCCTCCGAAATACGCAGCGAGTCCGTTCTCATATAGGTGATCAGACCGATGGCGCCCATGCCCTCGATCTCAACGCCTTCGTACAGCTCCTGGGCCGCCTTCATCGTGCGGCGGGCCTGAAAGCCCAGCTTGCGCGAGGCCTCCTGCTGCAGGGTGGAGGTAATAAACGGCGGCGCGGGGGACTTTTTGCGCGAACCCTTTTTCACCTTGGAGACGAAGAACTCCGCGTTTTCAAGGCTTTTCAGGATTTCATCCGCCTGCTGCTGGTTGGTGATCTTGATTTTTCCGTTGACGTCCCCATAGAAGGCCGCAGCAAACGCTTTTCGCTCTCCCTTCGGGATCAGCTTTGCGTCGATGCTCCAGTATTCCTCCGGCACAAAGGCGCGGATTTCCTCTTCCCTGTCAACGACAAGGCGGACGGCGACGGACTGCACGCGGCCCGCGGAAAGCCCGCGGCGGATTTTCTGGGACAAAAACGGGCTGAGCTTATAGCCCACCAGGCGATCCAGAATTCTGCGGGCCTGCTGGGCGTTGACCAAATCCAGATCGATGGAGCGGGGATGCTCCATTCCGTTTGTGATGCCGGTCTTTGTGATTTCATTAAAGGTAATGCGGTTTTGCAGAGTGGTATCGAGATCCAGAATATAGGCAAGGTGCCAGGAGATTGCCTCTCCCTCACGATCAGGGTCGGTTGCGAGCAATACGGATTCACTTTTTTCCGCCGCGCTCTTCAGCTCCTGAACCAGCTTTTCCTTTCCTTTGATAATCTCATACTTGGGTTTAAAGTCGTTCTTTATATCCACGCTCAAACGGTTCTCCTGCAGGTCGCGAACATGTCCCATCGATGCGACGACTTCGTAACCGGAGCCTAAATACTTTTTGATTGTTTTTGCCTTGGCAGGTGACTCAACAATCACCAGTTTTGACATATAGAAACCACCTCTTTCTTTTCAAATTGTATCCACTCAAATGGATTAACGCAAGGGGGCAGACAAAAATAAATGGAAATAACTGCCACCTACAGACCATTAAGCACTGTGAAAGCCGGCTGAAATCAGACGGTTTTCACAAAGCTTACCATAAATAAATTAATTTGTCACGAGCAGCAATACCTTCCGCCGCCAAGAGGACGCACACGGCCAAGAAGCTCCAGCTCCGTCAAGGCAGCCAGTACGCGCTGCGGGGCAAGTCCGCTTTGCTGCCCCAGAACAGCCAGATGAACCGCTTCCTTCGTCAGCAGGGAATCGAGCAGAACAGCGTCTTCCGACGCATCTGCCGCCGTCAGCGGCAGTTTCGGCTGAGGCTCGGGTAACTCACGATCAAAAGAACCGTCCGGCAGATCGGAAAGTAAATCGGGGATATCCTCGGAAATCAGCTCGAAAAAAGTGTTCGCTTTCTGCTGTTGCGGGGTCTTCCGCTTCGCTGCGGCAGTCTGTACCGCCTGTGCAGGACGGCGCTCGGGAATCACGGCAAACGGCGCGTCGGGATTTTCGCGGCCGGGCATCCGGATTTTCCCCGGAAAGCGGTCAAGGTACTGCTCCAACAGTTCTGCGGCGCTGCCGACCGGCACCGCACCGTTTTTGATCAGCGTGTTGACCCCGCGCGAAACGGGGTTATCGATTCCGCAGGGAACCGCGAAAACGTCGCGCCCTTGCTCCAGGGCTAAGTCCGCCGTGATCAGGGAGCCGCTTTTCGCGGCAGCCTCCACCACCAGAACACCGCACGAAAGGCCGGAGATAATCCGGTTGCGGATCGGGAACGCGGCTTTAGAGCCGGGTGTGTCGGGTGAGTACTCCGAAATCACCGCGCCGCTTTCGGCAATCCAGTCCCGCAGACCGGCGTTTTCCATCAGATACGGGTAATCCAGACCGCAGCCCAGCACGCAGACCGTTTTGCCCTGCGCCTGCAGCGCACCCTTGTGGGCCGCCGTATCGATTCCGCGCGCGCCGCCGCTGATGACAACCGCACCCGCGCGGGCCAGCTGATAGGAAAGGGAAAAAGCGATTTTCTTACCGGAGATGGTCGCGTCGCGCGTGCCGACC
>JAEXDU010000184.1 GCA_023401495.1 Bacillota bacterium | reverse complement strand
CGCCAAGACTGGTGCCGTTTGGTATCCGAAACCAAAACGAAGTGCTGTTGCGCGGCAGATTCAAGGACTGCGGCTCGTCAAACAGAGGAGCCGAAACCTTTTGCGCATCTGCGTAAGGCGCCGCTGTTTCGGGAGCGGCATAGACTGTGCTTGCTCCGGAAAACAAAAGAATAGCTGCTGTCAACACGGACAGAAAACGAGATATTCTCTTAATGCGATTTCGTTTCATGCAATGTCCCCTTACTTTTCAATGAATTACTTGACACACTTTCTTCCTTCCTGTTTCTGGCCTGTTCTTCGATCAGCAGTTGTTCAATGTATTGCACATGATCAACGTCAGAATGTTCTGTCAAGCCATGGTGGGTCTTTTCCCAATAATGGGGCTTTACGATCAATTGGAACAACGCCTTATAGGCCGCGACACTCATCAAAACCCAGTAAATCGGGGTCAGCAATCCCGACCGAATCAGTCCGTAGGAAAAAGGCTGATTCTTCTTAATCGCACAATCACGGATGACATAATACGTACCGACGATATTCATGTAGACGAAGATAAAGTTGCCAACAATCAACTGAATCACTGAGATATAGTAAATCGGCCCCGGGAAAAACATCTGTACCCAAAAGGGCTGAAAGATCAGCCAGACCACCATCAGCCCCCAGAAGATGGGGTTGAGCAGCGGAAGTAACGGAGTTCCCAAAATCATGGCCAGATACCCTAGCATTCCCCGAAATCCTATCTGGCGGTAAAATTTAACCGGCTTACGCATATGTACGAAGAAGGTCTGCATATAGCCCTTGATCCAGCGCGAGCGTTGGCGAACCCAGTTATTGACGTCGCTGTTGGCTTCCTCCCAAGTGCGGGAATCCAGAATCGCGGTTTTGTACCGATGCTTGTAGAGCCGGATGCCCAGATCCGCATCTTCGGTCACGTTGAAAGGGTCCCAACCGCCGACCTGTCTCAAAAAGTCCATTTTAAAGTGATTGGAGGTGCCCCCCAGCGGGATGGGAACATCCATCTGCATAATACCCACCAGCAGCAGCTCAAACCACATGCTGTACTCCTGCGTAAACAATCTGGTAAGCAAATTTTGCCGGCTGTTGAAATAATTGAGCTTGGCCTGGATACACACATATTCCTTCGGCAGCTTTTGAAAGGCCAAATAGGCTTTTTTCAGTTGATCCGGCTCCGGTCTGTCCTCCGCGTCGTAGATGACTACATATTCCCCTTTTGCCTGCAGCAATCCATAGTTGCAGGCCTTGGGCTTCGTCTGCGGCATGGATGCCGGTACGACGATGGGGGTAAAGTAGCTGGGCAGACGCATCGCGCGAACCAATTCAATGGTTTCGGGGTCATTTTCCTCCAGCAAAATTCGAACGTCTAATTTATATTTTGGATAGTCAAGGTTTTGGATTCTTTTCAAAAGATGAGGCAGCACTTCTTTTTCCTTATATACCGGAATCAGCAGAGTGTATACCGGCAACTTAGTCTCATCCACGGCGGCTACCTCTTCCTTCGAAAAGCGCAGCTGTGCATTGTGGCGGGCGCCTTTGATTACCATCCAAAATTTCGCGATTGCCATCGCAAGATAGAGAATTTGAAAAACGATTACCAGTGCGAGCAAAGTAACAAACCAGTTTGCCGCCAGCGACACCACAAACACAGCAAGAAGCGCCAACAGCGTAACCAACTGCGGGGTGGTAAAGGTTTCAATCGCGGAGTTTTCCGGCTGTTCATCATAGAGGGCGAACACACTTCCCAGAATCTCTTCGCGGCGATAAGCCTGCTCCCAAAACCGCAGCCGTTCCGCATTGGTCATCAGAACCTGCTCAATGGGTTTTTCCAGATAAGCTTCCATGTCCTTGACGGCAGCTTCATCCAGCTTGGATTCTACGGCAATAACGGTATACTGCTTTTCTTCCCGAATCACAATGGCCGCGTACCGGTTGGCAAGCCCGTAAGGCAGAGCCTTCACGTCTGACAAGCGCACATCGCTGCCCAGCCGGCCTATTTCTCCCTGCGTTGCCAGGGCACGGTATAACTGCTCCTCCGTGACATATTCCAAAAAAAGCAGAATTTCTCCCAAACGCCCGCCGCTGCGCTTTTGAGTTTCCAGCGCGGTGTCCAGTTGTTCCTGCGTAATGATGCCCAAACGCAGCAATTCATCCCCCAGCCGGCCTTTGGGCGCAACACGCTGCGCCAGCGCGGAGTCCAACTGCTGGGCTGTCAGAAAGCCAAGGGAAACGCAGATCGTACCCAATCGTCCGCCATATTTTTTTTGGTAGCGAAGCGCTTCGGCCAATTGTTCACGGTCAATATAGCCATGACCGATCAAAACCTCGCCCAGCGTCGCCCCGGGACTGGTGAAGATAAAACGAAAAAGCTGTTCTCCCGTGATGATTCCATGATTGACCAGAGTTTCACCCAGCAGGGTGTTCTCTTGCTCTTGCCACAGAAGCACGTCAGCCAACTGTTCCTTGTTGATCAGGCCAGCCCGTACCATTCGTTCGCCTAATCCATGCAGATTTTTCTCCATCCCAACATCCCCTTTCATTTCAGCACTTTGTAGATCTTATACCCCTCTATAGAAGTCACTTCTTCACACCATTTCTCCCCATGCCAATAGAGGTTGGGATAAGCGATATTCAGAGCATCCATATTGCCGTAGCTGCCGATCTGCGGCACAATCACATAATCAATGTTATGCCCCACAGGATCTGCCACCGCCTCTGCAAATTCCGGTGTACAGCTAATCACCAGATGATCCACGTCATCCACATTCATAATGGCATAATAGGTCAGATAGGAATCCATCAAAATTCTTTTATCCCTTAGGTTGGTATTAATATAATCCGCAATCTGCTCGGTGTGTGCCGGAACCATATACAGAGTATCCTCCCTCATCAGGGAAGAATGCTCAAACGCCCAGGCAAAATAGGCGCTGTTAAAAGCCAGCACCGCACAGAAGATAACCGTGGCTGCCCGTCGCGCCGCCTTTTTCAGCACAGAAAACTGATACGGCATCCACGCTGCGGCCAGCATCAAAGGATAGCAGAGATACCGCACATAGCCGCCCGACGAGCCCCTGGCGATCATAAAAAACTGGAAGATAGAAAGCCCCAGCGTTACCGTGATCATGATAGCGGTATCGGAGCTCAGGAATGTTCCCGACATCAGCCGTACCAAAAGCAGCCCCGCAAGGGTAAACAAAAACGGCCAGATTCGCGCCCACACATAGGATATTGCTCCGGCTATGCCGCCATAGTCGGTGTAATAATCGGAATAGGCATTCATTGAGTAACCAGAGTTCAAAAAATACAAAGGATTCCCGGTAATGGTCCAGTTAAATAAAATCCAGACCAGTACCGTGTAAATGAGCGGCAGAAAGGTAACCCACATCGTTCCTTCCACATAGAAAAATCTTTCTTTCCAGTTTCCTTCCGGGTAGTATCTCTGCTCCCTCCGACTGAACAGCATATGGAGGAGCATTCCAAGCCCCAGAGACAAAGCGAAAGGAATCGCTTCATAGCGGGTGAGGAACATCCCCACACAGCCAACGCCCAAAGCAAACAGATGGCTGGCCCGTCCCGTCCGCATCCAGAGGGAAAGTGCACAAACAGCTTGTACGGCAAAGGCTGAAGCAATAATTTCTGTCATTCCATTTGCCCCATAAAAAAATATGTAAGGATTGAAGCAGAACAGCAAAGTGATCACAAGGGAAGGCAGACGTTCCACCTTTAGCAGTTCAAAGGTACGCAGAAGCGTTTTTCCCTGCCATGCGGCAAAGAATGCCGTTACCACGGCCGCACCGATTCCTTTGGTGACAATAGGCCGCCAAAAATGTGCAAGCGCCACAAAGGGAAGCTGTAATACACTAGGCAGCGGATTCCACACAAGGCCCATGGATGTAAAGCGATACGGCTTGCAAAACAGCACATAAAACGCATTGGCAGTGCGGCTTACGGCGTCTCCGAGAAGAACACCCTTAAAATAGCCTAAATATATGCCATAGGTAAATTCAGCAAGAAATATCAAAACAAAAACGATTCGGTCCATACGAATCTGGCGGGGAGCCGCATGTTTCGGTTTGTAATACAACATGATGTTCCCTCCCCCCCCCTATCCTCAATAATGACCTTCTGGACATACAATATTGTAACACAACTGCGAAAAAAATTCGACAGCAACTTAAGGATGAAAACGATGGCAAATGCCGCCAACGGATTCACATCAGCTATGACCTGCAGGCATAGAAAACATCAGCAAAAGAGCTTCTTTGTTTGTCCGGCGGAAAAAACTGACACTTTCCTTTAGCGTGGGCATTACAGAATCTGCCAGGTCTGCCTGATGTTGGTGCGATGCAGGTGTGACAGTCACCAAAGCCAGAATAATCGTAAAATTTTTTTTTAAAAACTGTAAAAAGCGCGGAAAACGGATGGTACGCCCATCCGCAGGCGCATTCTGAACCTACGGCGGATCTGGCGAGGACAGTTTTTCGTCTCAGAAATGAATTTACAATTTAAGACGCCTGTTCAGACGGAGAATACAGGCAGCGGAAAACCTCCGCCTCTTTTCGGCGATTGCCTTAAGCCCAAAGCGTATGGTGCAGTACCTGAAATAACAACAAGGCGCTATTTTTACTATTTCATCGAATTTCTGCGTTTTCTTTCCAAAGACGGTCTTTATCAATACCGCTCTTGGCCAGAAGGCATTATTCTACGAGGGCATAGCAAGGGACCACCTTCGTGTTGTTTCTTGCTGTTTCTTCATGGGACAATCCCAGCCATTCATATACATGGAAGGAGGGGGCGACTGTGATTGAAGAAACGCATCTCCATTTTGGAATTAGCCAACATCGATATAGAAACTGTAAACAAAGAGGATTTAGTTGACGTTAGCGGCTTTACCTTTGATAATACTGTACCACAGGAGCAACGGGCGGCACATATTGTAGCAAAGGTTAAAAATCCTTATTGTTTTCGCGTGGGCGATATGGGTGTAAAGCTGGAGTTTTCAGAGAATGCTCCCCCTCTGCAAGATGTGTTTGCCGAGTTCCTGAAACGCAAAAAAAGCGGCCTGTAAAGCTTGTTTGCAGGCCGCAATCATATTTTCGCATTACGCTGAAATGGTAAATTAGATGTAATGTGATGGAAAGGAGGACGCATGGCACGAACAAAAAACAGGGGCTTTGAGGAAAAACCATCCTCACCTCAAATTGCCCGCTGGAAACTTGGTGAGTATATCCGCTTATCCAAAGAGGATTTAAACCGTGGAAAGGACGACAGCAACAGCATTGTCAATCAAAAAGCATTGCTTGATGATTACTACCGACAGCACATGGACGAGTTTGAAAGCGTAGAGCCGCCCTATGTTGACGATGGGTACACCGGCACAGATACAAACCGTGAGGGATTTCAAAAGCTGCTGTCCGACATATATGCCAAAAAGGTAAATTGCGTTATCGTCAAAGACCTTTCCAGACTTTCCCGTAACTACACGGATGCAGGGAGCTTGATTGAAAATCTGTTTGTGCAGATGAATGTGCGGTTTATCAGCTTGGCAGAGGGAATCGACAGTTATTTATATCCTGACAGCATTTCCAATCTGATTGTGCCCATTACCAACGTGATCAACGACAATTTCTGTTATCAGACATCAAAGAAGATACGGCAGGTATTTGATTACAAGCGGCGCAACGGTGAATTTATCGGCGGGTTTGCGGCGTATGGCTACATAAAAAACCCAAAGGGTAAGAACTCTTTAGTCGTTGATGAAGAAGCCGCTGAGGTTATAAAAAACATTTACGCATGGTTTTTGGATGGCATGAGCAAAAACGCCATTGTGCATACCCTGAAC
>JAEXDU010000179.1 GCA_023401495.1 Bacillota bacterium | reverse complement strand
CGATCCCTGAACATCCGGCTGAAATACAGCGCGTCCGAATACCCCACGGACTTGGCCACCTCGCTGACTGGCCCGTCGCCGGTAATCAGCAGCTCTTTGGCGCGATTGAGACGACAAGCAATCAGGTAATCGCCGGGGCCCATGCCCGAAAACTTGCTGAATACGTAGAACAGCCGATTTTCATTGACACCGCTTTGCGCCGCCAGTCCGCGCACTGTCAGCGCGTCCATATAGTGCTCATGGATATAGGAGGATACCTGCTCGAACAGTTCCTGCGCACTGCCGCTTATTTGGCGGCGGGCGCAGACGAAAACCTCCTCCAGAGTACGGTAGAACAGCGTCTGCGTCCGGAACGCGGGAAGCGCCCCCGGTTGATTGAACGTCTTCCACAAACGCCAGAGAGTTTCTGTCAGGTGCGGGCTGTGCCCGACGGCCAACGCAAAATGCGCCTCGGGCAGGCAAATCCCCTCCGGCTCAGTACCGACTATGTCATACAGCAGGGAGATATATTCCCATTTCGTATTGCCCACTACGCGCTTATCCAGGCTCATATCCGCTCCGCCGTGGATCACGTTCCCGGCGCCCGCCAGATACGGCGTGCCGTTAAACTGGAGCTCCGCCTGCCCGGAGAGCGGGAAAATAAAGCCGGGAAACGGCGCCGTTTGCTGCCATCCGGCCGTGCCCGGCTCGATCGTATAGTGATAAACGCCCTGTACCCGGAGGGAGACGCGGGCAAAATGCGCCACCAGCGTGTTGAGCTCAATTTTCACTTTACGCGCCCCCCTTTCCCGTTTGATTGTTTACTCAGTCATGCTTTCAACGATGGATTCGACCCCAAGCTTGATGCTCAGGGGGCCGGCTGCCCGCACCGCCGCGTCCAGGTAATAGACATGCCCGTCCTTTACGGCGTTCAGCGACTGCCATACGGAGGAAGCCTTCGTTTCTTCGGACAGATAGATCTGCTTGTAGCCGTTCGCTTCCGTTCCCAGCGACCCCAACAGGAAAATGTAATCCGGATTGAGCGCCGATATGCCCTCCAGAGAAATCATCTCCTGCCCGGTCTTGATATAGCCATCCGGAGTCGTTAATCCAAGGCCGTTCTCTTTGTCAAACCATACGGGATAATCGTCGGAGGCGAGAACAAGGAAATTACCTACGTCGCTGCTGCGCTCAAACAGTATCGCCACTGTTTTGTCGCTGTATCCGGCCAGCTTTTTCCTGGATTCGGAAATCAGCACTTCCGTTTCGGAAATATAGGCTTCCGCCTTTTCTTCTTCGCCAAGGCATTCGGCAAACGCCCTTAGCTGTTCCTTCCAATCGGGAATGTTGAATGTCACCACGGGAGCGATCCGGGAAGCCGCCTCGTAAAGCGTCATATCCAAATTTCTTTCCTCAGCGGTATAGAGGATCAGGTCGGGCTCCAGCTCCACAAGCTTTTCAAGATTCGGCGCCTTGTTTTCCCCCAATTCCTCAATCTGTGCATTCGCGGCATAAGGCTGCAGCGTACCGAAGCCGTTGATCGACCGTTCGGCAAGGGTAGACGCGATGGGCGTGATATCCAACGCAAACAGGGTTTCGATATAACCAAAATCCAGGAGTGCGACCCGTTCGGGCTTTTTCTCCAGGGCGATCTGTTTTCCTAAAGCGTCTGTGATTGTTCTCGGCCAAGCTTCTTCAGCATCCGACGTTCCCGTCTGCGAGGCCGCAGAAGTGTCATCCGAAGGTGTGCTGCCCCCGGTTGTTGTATTGGCGCATCCGGCCAATATGCCCGTCAGCAGGGCAAGAGAAAGCATAAGACCTGTTAATCTTTTCATTTGTCCTTTCCTCCATTATGTTTGATGCAACTAACTCGATATTGCAATCGGGTTTCAATGCTAAAGAGTAGTATACCAAAGCACAACGCGTATTGGAATGGACATAGTTACAATCCGCATGGACTTTTGCCGAAACGCTTCTTACCCGAAAGACAAAGCCTGCTTCTTACCCGGCCGGCTCACCGGCTTTTTCTGTATTTATGCTGCTGCCGGATTCAAACATTCCAGGATTCTTCGTGAATCCCTTTGCGGAACTCTGTGGGAGACAAACCGGTTTGCCGTTTAAAAAGCCTGCTGAAATAGAAGCTGTCCGTGTACCCCACGCACTCGGCCACCTGCGATATGGGGCACCCGCAGGTTTGGAGCAGCTCTTTCGACCGGCGTATTCGGCACTCGGTCAGATAGCTGATCGGACTTAATCCGGTCTGCCGTTCAAACAAATAGGCGAACCGACGCCTTTCCAGCCCAAACTGTGCGGATATTTTTGCTACGGAAATCGGATCGGCATAATTCTGATGGATATATTCCACAGCCTGTGTCATCAGGTCGGCGTTCTCATCGCGGATCTGTCTTTTGGCGGAAACGATCATTTCTTCCACCACGTTCATGAACAAAACTTTCGACTTCAACGCCGCCATCGCGTCCAGTGCGGCATAGCTTTGGCGAAGCTGACCGATCAAATCCGTGAGCCTGGGATTGTCCCCTGTTTTTATCAAAAAATGCTCGTTGAAAAGCGGAAACCTCGGCGCCTCTTCTTTTGGTATCTGATAATGGATCAGGGCATACTGCCAATGAACATCCCCGATCACTTCCTTGGATACCGGCGTATCCGGTCCCGCGTGAAGAACGACACCCGGCTTCAGGATATAGGGTGTGCCGTTTAGGGTATATCGGGAGCTGCCGGCCAAAGGAAACACAAGGCCCGCGCCATTCCGATTGGTTTTCCAGTTGATTTGCCTGCCCCCCGGCGGGACGGCCGGAGCGAAAATATCAAAAAACGCTACGGATGCCTGTGCAAAATAATCCGCGAGCTGATGAATATTAATTTCCAATGTGACACCTTCTTACATTGTTTGCTTCCGTGTTTTCCGGTTTTGCAGCTGTTACAGCAGCCAAAAAACTGTACGCGGTGATCCGCTACTGTAAAACCGTACTTTTCCTCGATCTGCCGCTCCGTTTCATCCAGCATATCCTCCCGCACATCCTGCACGGAACCGCACTCAGAGCAGATGAGATGATGGTGTGTAGGAACCCCACTGTTTTGGATGCAGATCTCGTACCGAAACAGGCCGTCGCCCGCTTCCAAACGTTGGGCAAAGCCCAATACCATCAAAAGATGGTATATCCGGTATATCGTCGCCTTGCCAATACCCGGCTCGGATTTCTATAAAAGCGCGTACGTTACATTGTTGTGATGTGCTTGTTCCCGTGCTGCCAGAGAAAGTCCGCCACCGTTCTGACGCTGCCTTGTATTCCGATACCCATGCTCATGGAATATCTTCTTTCCATCCGCCATTCCTAACGTGACTTTCATCCCGATTTCTCCATTTTGCATAGGACTATTTGTTCTTGAAAGAACTGATTGAAATACAATTTCAGTATAACCGTGCTTGTCGTTTTTTGCAATATGCCCTTATAACAACACAACCTAACTTGCGCAAAAATCCATATAAATTGTAAATGTATTCATTCCATCGTGGCGCGTAATTTGCTATAGTAAACTGGCGAGGAAATGCTTGTTAAATTTCAACTGAAGCACAGGATATATCAAAAAAGAAGGAGGCTTCTGTTTGAGTATTTCAATCCATAGAAACCGTTATGAAGGCAGGGACTATTATGTTTGTCTTCCCACATCTTACGCGCAGGGGAATACACGTTACCCTGTCGTATATGTGCAGGACGGCGACCGGCTTCTGCCTGTCCTGGAAAATTTGCTTGGCGCCGGGCAAGGCAAAGATTCTGAAAGACTTTGTGAACAGATCATCGTGGGCGTGATCCCCCAAAACCGCCACGATGAATATACACCTTGGCCCGCGCAGGCAGTCATGAATGGCGCATCGGCATTTGGCGGGCTGGGGGATCAATATCTTCAGTTTCTGGCAGCGGGTCTGAAGCCTCATATCGACGCCAATTACCGCACGCTGCCCGGATCTGCGGATACCTCGATCATCGGCGTATCTCTTGGGGGGCTGATCTCGCTGTATGCGATATACAAGCAGGATTGTTTCGGGTGCGCGGCCAGCATATCCGGGTCTTTCTGGTACCCGGGTTTTGTTTCTTTCATGCAGAACCATGCTCCGCTCAGTTCCACTGTCCGTGTGCTGCTGCTCTCAGGACGTACGGAAGGCGTCGGTGATCCTCCGCCTTTGCGCTGTTCGGTGAACTGCCTGAATCGGGCTCACCTCATATTAAAAAAGCAGTTGCCCCATCAGGACATACCACTGATCTGGGACGACGGCGGTCATATGGACAACCTCCATTTAAGGTTGGAAAGGGCACTGCAATTGGTATTGCGCAGATAGAATGGAATATCAGCAAAAATCGACTTGGATGGTTTTGTTAAGCTTCACACTGCTCTTTTCCTCCAGCGAATCTGGATTCATGTATTCCCTGAATAGTATGAGTCTTATCGAATTGTTGTCACGGAGAATGCAATACTGCTTTATTCCTGCTTTCTTTTGAGCCGCAACTGAAAAATGCTAATCCGCCAGTTTCAACGTCCCGGCTAGTCAGAGAATAGAGCAGATCGTAGAGTAACAATCGAAGAACTGCTTGAGCAAACGAGGACCGGGCAAAAGACCCCGATAGCCAGCGTCGGGATGCGTAACATGCGCCATCGCTCTCTCTATAAAGGCTATGGTTACAAAAAATAATCCCATGAACGTTAACAGAAGAGAAAATAGATCTTTTTAACTCAAGATATTGGAAATCAGAGAAAAAGCATAAAGATGTCCTGAGTTATGAATTAAGCTGACATAAATATCAGGAAAAAGCAATTCCTTTCCTTGATTACTTTCGTGTATATAATAAAATAACGGCAAGGCTTTCAGCCCTGCCGTTATTATGTTCCTTGGTGAAGATAAGCGGGATCGAACCAAGGTTTTTGCTTTTTATTGTAAAAATTAGAAATCGATTACAATGTATGAACCGCTTTCACTAGTACAAGATGGTACGGTTGATTTTGCTATAATGAATACCGAAATTACCGGGACTCCCGACATTTTATTAAATAAAATTATTGTAAATGAGCCTTTTCTTTTGGTGTTGCATCGAGATAGCCCAATTGCGCAGGAATTTATTCACGCAAAGCTGGCTGGACAAAAAATCGATTTGCATCTTCCGGAGCGAGAGCGATTCATTTCCTTAAATTGAACCCTTACGGTATAAACCTTATGGAAGAGCCCCTGAAACGCCATCAGCGTGGCCTGAAGTGCGGAACCATCCATCTGTATAACAAGTTAGGGTAAACAGATAAAAGAGCAGATAAGCCAGAAAACCAAAGGCGGTCTTTCGCCACGCACCACACAGCAGAGCCACCAGAGTTACCAACATCAGCAGACCCAGCTCATATAGAAAACTGGGCGCCATAGTGACGTCCAGTACCGTCAAAAGCAGCAAAAGAAGTTTTGCCCTTGGATCAAACCACAGTCCTACTTTTTTCTGTCGCTCATGCAGTAATCCCAGCCTTTTCAAACTGCTTTTTCAATAACTTGCTTCCCACGAAACCGCTGAAGGCGCCAACCATAACGGTGCCCAACAGGGCAGCATCCATCCCTGCGCTGCGCCGTTCATAGCGTCTAGATAGCTCTGGGCAGTGCCGCCACTTAACATTAAGCCGCTCCAAGAGACACAAAAAATGCGATGTAAGTACCTGTAGCCCCGAGACACAGGCAGATATAAGCCACAATGTTGAGCTTTATGCTGCGGTACTTCTTGGTTCCGGCAATCAAATCTCCCACAATGCCGCCCCAAATATACCCCAGATCCATAACCCAGTGCATCCCGGTGGCAAAGAAGAGCAGTCCAGCCAAAATTCCGACGGTGGAAATGGGGCCGCGCTTAGGCACCCTGGCCGCCAACAACAGAAAAACGGGACCGTCCAGGAGAACACTGCCCAAAGGCATATAAAAGGTCAGAAGCGGGTTTGGCGCAAAAACACCTCAACCGAGTAATATGATCACCCAAACAAGCGCCGCAAAAATGCGGTAGTCACCATATCTTTGACCGTCAGGCTCTTTTGATTAGAAACTTTCTGATTCACCATATAAAATTCTCCTCTTACCATTGCCTTATCCTGTATTCAAAACGGGGCGATCATCTATGTGTTTTTGTTATACACAGCTAACTCGAAACTCATCATACAAAACCTGATGCAGTTTCGCAATGAGAAGAGAGGGGGTTGGTCCAAACGTAATAAAAAAGTGTCCGGCTGGAACATGCTGTTTTATCGAAGTGTCTGAGATGCCGCCCACATGGCAGCATACTTTCCACCGGCAGCGACCAACTCGTCATGCGTACCGCTCTCCGTCACACGGCCGCCGTCCAGCACCAGAATCCTGTCTGCATGCCGCACAATGGGAAGGGTGTGGGCAATCATCACTACGGTCTTATCAGCCTTCAAAAGGTTTGTCACCGCCTGTTTTACCATCAACTCATTTTCAATGTCCAGAGAGGCTGTGGCCTCATCCAGTAAAATGATGGGGCTGTCTTTCAAAATGGCCCGAGCCACACTGAGCCGCTGCCGCTCTCCACCAGAGAGGCGGTTGCCGTTTTCCCCAATTTCGGTGTCGTAGCCCTTCTCCATAGCCCGAATAAAGCTGTCGCAATTGGCGAGGCGGCAGGCTGCCTCTATTTCCGCATCAGTGGCATTCGGCCGAGCATAGCGGATGTTGTTGCGGGCCGTATCGTTGAAGAGGAACACATCCTGATCCACCATGCTGATATAGGACAACACCTGCTCGGACGGCGCATTTGCAATGTCGCGGGCGCCGATAGTGATGCTGCCGCGCCGGGGTTCGTAGTATTTGGAAATTAAATTGAGCACGGTGGATTTACCCGATCCGGAATCACCCACAATGGCTGTGAGGCCGTGGGCAGGGATGGTAAAGCTGGCCCCCCTCAGCACGGGCTCTCCCTCCACATAGGAAAAATCTACGTCCTTAAACCGAATCTCAACACTCTTCGGAGAAAAGGACATATCCTCTGCCCGCTCTTCCTTTTCCGCAAAAATGCCGCTGATTTTCTTCTTGGAGATCAGCAGATTGCGGTAGGCGGTCAGGTCGATAAACAGCGTCAAATTCAGCTTCGCTACAAAGATCGGCAGCATGATCAGCAGTATCACGGTGGCCGGCTCCACCGACCCGGAAAGCCAGCTTTGCACGGACAATGCGATAGCCGCCGCCAGGGCCATGTAGCTGCAAAAGACAAAGCCGAAGCCAATGGGCAAAATCGCCCGTTCATATTCGTAGCTGACGTTGGAATACTCCCGCATGGCCTCGGTCACCGATTCATTTTTGGCACCCACCAGCGCATAGGAGCGTAGGGTCTGACTGCCGGTGAGATATTCGGTGATGGCACTTACATTTTCCTCCCTGGCCCGGTTTTTCCGTACGCCGTAGATGTTGACCTGCCGTACGGACAGGGCCATGGATGGAATGATCAGCAGGGTCGAGGTCAGGATGATCAGCCCGATGAGCAAATGTAATGTGCAGGCATAGAGCCCCACCATGCCGAGCAGAATGCAGTATTTGGTGATATCCGCCACCTTGTGAGTCAATATCTGCTCGTAATCGCCTACCTCACTGGTTGCAGCATTGATATAAAATCCTGTACGGTTTTTGGTGAATAAGCCAAGCGGAATGTGTTTGAGCTTATCCCCGATCGCAATCCGGATATTTCGGCTGACGTCCGCGCCTCCGGTTTGACTGCCGGTATACGCCGCCATATACAGAACGAGGCGCAGCACGAAAATCAACGCCAGCATACCGGTGGCACGCAGAATATCAGAAAAGCCGATGTTTTGCTCAAAAATCAGGTGCAGTACCTGAAACAGTACCAGAAAATTGCATCCGGCAAGCAGGCCCTCCATCACCACACCCGCAATTGAGAGCTTCAGTTTTCCTCCCATTTTAAAGACAGTTTGGTTCATGCCGGTTTCCCTCCTTTCAGGCTGTAACGGATACTCCGGGCAGCGTTATAATCCTGCCAGGCCCCAGCAAAATAGGGGCTGTTTTCCCGCATATCGTCAAAGCTGCCGATCCGGCTGATACCCCGGTTTTCCACCGCTGCGATGCGGTCGCAGCCTTTCACGATGCCCAGCCGGTGCGCCACAATGATGACCGTTTTCCCCTGGCAGAGATTTTCGATGGCACGGTCGATCTCCACCTGGTTTTCCGGGTCGGCGGCGCTGGTGGCTTCATCGAGAATGAGAATGGGCGCGTTTTTTAGAATGGCACGGGCGATGCAGATGCGCTGCTTCTGCCCACCGGAGAAGCGGGTGCCGTAGCTTCCCACCTTGGTTTCATAGCCATCCGGCAGAGACATAATGAAATCATCAATCTGGGCCTCTCTCGCCGCGGTGCGCACCGCCTCCAGCGTGGCGGCATGATTGCCCATGGCTATGTTCTCAAACACGCTTCCCCGGGTTAAAAAGCTGCTCTGGAATACCACCGAAACATTCTGCAGGAGCTGCTCGTAATCAAGCTCCTTCACGTCCGTGCCGCCGATGGCGATGCAGCCCTCTGTCACATCGTAAAACCGGGAGATGAGCTGAACCAATGTGCTTTTGCCTGCGCCGGACCTCCCCACAAAAGCGACTCGCTCGCCGTGGGCAATGTGCAGATTTACGTTCTCCAGCACCGATTCTCCCTCCGCATAGGAAAAGGACACGTTTTTTAGTTCAATGTCGTGCCGCTCCGGGAAGGGCTTTCCGCTCCCGAACACTGGAGTTTCCAGAATTTCCTTCACCTGATTGACACCGTTGATCACATAAGAGAGATTGGATCCCAGCTCCTGCAGGGGCCGGATATCAGTAAGATACTGGGTACCCACAAAGGCAAAGAGCAACAGCACACCAGTTGTAACGGATCCATGGACGAAGAAATACCCTCCCAAAGGGACGAGGAACAGAATACCGCATTCCAGCAGCACGATATAGGCGGCGTAAAGCGGCCCTGTGGCTCTGGAAATGGCGCCCCACATCCTGTGCTGCATTTCAATGGCGGAGGCGTACTTTTTAAAGGAACGCGCACCCATGTTATATGCTTTAATGAGGCGCATGCCATTCACATACTCATGGACGGAGCTGGATAAATTACCGCTGGATGTGTTGACCTCGGGCATAAACTTACCGAACCGCTGAAACATGACGACCATGACCGCAGCCACAAGAAAAATTGGCACGATGCTGAGCAGGGCCAGCGGCACATTTACCGTAAGCAAATAGACAAACATGACGATGGGCCCGGAGAGATAGAGCACCAGTTCAGGCAGGTTATGGGCCAAAAAAAGTTCCAGCTTTTCAATGCTCTCGTTCATCACATATTTGATCTCGCCGGTGCTGCGCTCATTAAGAGCCCCCAGCGGCATCTTCGCCATATGTTCGGTCACCATGCAGCGCACCCGAAACAGAGTGTTGTAGGCGCCACGGTGAGAGGCGAGGGTGGCGAACAGGTTGAAAAGCACCCTTACAGCCGTTGTGATGAGTACAACCGCTGACCACTTTAAGGCGAAAGCTAGGTCGCAGGTTTCCAACACCACGGCATCAATAATTTTATAAAATGCAAAATATGGAACGATGGAACAGAGACTGGACAGTAAAGCCAAAATAATAGAAGCATGAAGATAGCGCCTGTCTTTTCCCGCCCATTCCAGCAGCAGCGCAAAGCCGTTTTTATCGGATTTCATAGGAAATCCCTCCTTTCACTTGGTATGACTGTATTGTATATCGGCCGATTTTCTGATACAATGCCTTTGAAGCAAGTCGGTCTTTTTGCTGTAAAGAAACGTCCGATTGGAACAGGAGGTGTCTATGAAAGAGAGGAACAGCAGCTACTATCGGAAGCTGTTTGAAAAAATGTATTTTAAGCCCTGCCCCGTACCGGAAGGATTTCCTGCAGAAGGCGAATGCTGGCGGCTGACAGACAAGGGCGGCGGAGGCTATTATTGGATTTACGAAGCGGGAAACCGTTATAATATCAAAATACATGACTTCTGGTTTCGAGAGGATACAGTGACGAACATGGCGATTCCGGAGTGCCTAAGCGTCACCTGGTATGAATCCATCTCCGGGGAGGAACTTCAACCTTACCGTAAGCTGAACTGCAATGTGGTCAAAAGCTTTCTCGGGGGATATCAGCCCTATCGCGCCCTCATTCACCGGGGTGTGCCTATCCGTTCCATCGGCATTGAATACCAGCCGGCCTATTACGAAGCTTACCTGAAGGAACAGTTTGGCGATCTCTACCAAAGCCCTGCCGATGCCTTCCGGAGCCTGGACGAGACAGCAGACTTTCCGGAAATGTCCCGTCTGCTGCGGGAGCTGTGGCGTTATCAGGGACAGGGTCTGCCGGCGACGCTCTATTATGACGCCAAAGCAGCAGAGGCGCTCTCTTTGGTCTTTGAGCGGCATCGCAAACTCAATGAACGCCGGGCGGCTCCTCTGCCGGAAGCAGATCGGGCCATGCTGCAGAGCCTCTCGGCTTACATCGACGACCACTACGTCGATAACCTTTCTATTGAGAAACTGGCTAAGATCGCCTGTATGGGCACCACTAAGCTTAAGAGATGCTTTAAAACTCACTTTGACTGCACCGTGGCCGACTATATTCAGCGGGTGCGCATCGACCAGGCAGAGCATCTGCTCGCCTATACCGACCTGCCTGTGGGAGAGGTAGCAAAAGCCGTGGGCTATTCCGCCGCAGGCCATTTTGCCGAACTGTTCCGCAGCGCCAAAGGCATACTGCCTATGGAATACCGAAAAGCCATGCGGGGACGTCAGGGGTCCTCACCGCTATATACGAAGATTATGGAATAGCAGCGCCTCTCTCCTGTCCAAGCGTCTATCCTACAGAAAACCCGCTTGACAAAAAAGCGTTCGTTCAAGTTAAAATGCCGGATAAAAAATATGATGAACAACGTAGAACTTTTCTTCGGGGGCTCCTTCCAGCTTAAATTCGAAAGCTCCGGTAGTGAGCTGCATTCCCGTCAGTACCGTTTTCAGATTTAGCGTCACCAATACGGGAAAATACACATACTCGTTTTGGAAGGTTCTATTCTACGGGTAATCCACTCTGGCCGTCAGCGTCCCATTGTTGTCCGTCACCACAACAGGGATTACAAGCATCTTGGTGACTTTTTCAAAAAAACGTCACCACTCAAACAGATTGCTCATAACACCTACTCACTCTTCGTATACCCCGCCAATGATTTTGGTCGAGATTTCAGCCAGTTTTCCGTTTTCCTTAAACTGCTTGACAGCCCCATCGACTGCCTTTTGCAAAAAAGAAATTTGTAGAGGCGTTCTGTTCCGGTTCGCCAACGATCATCAGCACATCGGAACCTTTCCCGTAATCTTTATTGAGTTTGTCGGCTCAATCGGGAGGGTATCAATAAAAAATCGGAAACTCCACAGGAGCAATGCTCTCTTGCAGAGTTTCCGGTTTTTTATATCTTCCAATGACACACTGTCTGCGGACATTTGCACAATATTCAACAACTGCTTTCTTTTTTCTTCCTCTGAGATCGGAACAAATCCCCCATCGGCTGCGATTAAACGGCAAACAAGTTGAATCGAGAACCAGATTGGCATACAGGTGTGTTTTCACACAGAATCCTCAGCCTCAGTATAAATATCTTTCTCTTTCAGTGTTTTTATTCCAAAAATAAAATAAACAAAATGAAACAGCCAGACTACCGCTAAAACAACCCGGCCAACGGGCACATGGCTCATCAATAAAAAGCCGATTCCCATGGCTGCCGTGATGCTGATCAGCAGCATCACTTTGGTTTTGACTGTCATCGCCCGCTTCTCTACATAGCTTTGCAAATTATTTTGATAAAGCTTGCTGTGAACAAACCAATCATGCAATTTTTGACTGCTTTTAGCAAAGCAGACCATAGCACCTAACAAAAAAGGGAATGCCGGCAGCAAGGGCACCACTGCTCCAACCGCGCCAAGCCCGGTCAGAACGATACCAACGCCGCATAGAATTTGCTTTCTTAACTTCATTTTCTGCCCTTTCAGCCTCGTGTCAATCATATGGCGAATTACCATAACAGGATGGTAAAGAATCAGACGCGGTCCGGAAAAGCGCATAATTTCCCGAATTCTTTCACGCATATCGGGCCGGTAGCAATGCACTTTACACTGGGAACAAAATGTCTTTGTTTCAGCGAAAGGACATTTTTGTATTTGTTCGCTGGCATAGTATTCCAGTGCCCTGCACGTTTCACACAGACTGCCGCGCATCCGATGTTTTTTTCTGCAGTATAAAGCAATCATCAAGCGGACAATCTCTATTTCCCTCTGTTTTTTGCGTTCAACATCCATAGCATCAACCACTCCTGAACGCATTTTTTATTGATTGCTTGTAATCAAAAATTAAGGCACCGGAACAGCCTGACCCGTTTTCTTTTGAAAAAATTTTTAATATCATAATTTCAACCAAAATTTTAACGCCCCTTTTTATCAGTGTCAATACCACGCTTTCAAAGCGTGGTATTGACACCTTTGACTTTATGGGGCTCGATCAGCGACCAGCTCCCCTTTTCCCTTCTTTTTTCTGAAAGATAACAAGCACTGCCATCAGGACTGCAGAAGCAATGCAAATACCAATGATCAGTCCCAGCGGCGTGCGATCCCCGGTATAGGGAATCTCTCTTCCGTCCACTTTGGTATCCACTGTTGCGGCGGCTGCCCGGTTTGTTTCCTGAAGCAGAGCCAGCTTTTGCAGGGCTTCATTTTCTTCCTGCTTTGCGGTTTCGCTCTTGGTTACAGAGCCTGCCGTCTTGCTGCCGCTTGTTTTCCCGCTGTTTTTGCTCTTCCCCGAACTCGGTACGTACTCAGCAGTTCCCTTATTCGCCGCAGCCGTCGTTTCCCCGGAAGCAGGTCTTACAGTCGGACTCATCACCGCCTGCGCCTTCTGCTCGGTGGATTCCGCCAGCGCGTACAGGCTGAAATGGCTGGTGGAAATCACGTAGCTGCCGCTCGAAACGCTGCCAACCATCAGGGTTTTGCTGCCGTCGTCATTGATACGGTAGGCCACGAGCTTTCCAGTGTCGAACCCGGCGGGGATGGGCAGCACCAATGAAACCTTGCCGGACGGCTGTACTGCTGTGGAACTATTCAGCAGAGTCACGTCGAACAGCACGAATTTGCTCGCTTCACCCGAAAGCAGATTGTGCGTCCGAGTAAAAGGTTCGCCGGACTCCACCTTCTGCGCCTTTACCGTTACCCCCGCAGGAAGAATTCCGCCTGCGGCGGTAACCTTAACACCGGTCGCGGCGTCTGCAATTTCCGCCTCGGGCATTTCTTCGTCATCACTCGTAGTGGTTGACGTTTTCGTGCTGTCCCAATCGTCCTCGTCCACCTCATCGATCGTATCCCAATCGATTTTCAGGCGCGCATCCACGGGATCTTTGCCCATCACTTCTACCTTGGGGTCTACCTTCACCTTGATGTACTCGTCGGTGCTGGGTAATTCGAATTCAAAAATCCTCAGTTTTGAGGACTTCTTTACGATCTTCGCGGATTTGTAGCTGCCGCTCTTCTGCTTTACCTGCAGGCTTTGCAGGATAGCGGTGATGCCGCTGACCGTCATCGGCTCGGCAGTGACGCGCATGGTGTACTTGCCTTTTTTTACGTAGATCAGCGCGGTGTCACCCATGGATGGGTCACCCATGCTGGCTTTATCCATACTGGCGTGCCACAGATCCACGTCTACTTCATAGTAGCCGTCGTCCAAGTCCTCATAATCCAGATTGGAATTGGATTTGGAGGAGGAAGAACTACTCTTGGGCTTGAGCGCCGCCACAGCAATCATCAGATCACTTTCCGCATCTTCAATCTGCTCCACGGTGGCCTTGCTGTTATTCAGCACGGTGTTGGCCTGAGTGAGGGCAGTACTCAGTATGGCGAAGGACGAAGAGGTATACTCGCCGGAACTGAACAGCCCTGCGATCCGCACCCATTTTTTTAGGCTGGCTTTTGCTGTGGAAACAGAATTGCCACCGTTACCGTTATCCGGATCGTCATCACCGCCGCCGGTATCCGTGCGGATCAGCGCTTCCATCACCGCTTCCAGCGCGGCGGTACGGGCGTCTATCATTTCCTGCGCGGCGCGGGATTCCAGCTTCAGAGCTCTGGCCGCCACAACGCCGGCATTCAGCGCTGCAAAGGATTCTTTGGTATAATCATCCTCGTCCAACGCAGCGAATGCATTGATCTGCGCGTTCAAGTCGGCCAGGGCCAGAGCCGACCCGCCTGTCAGAGCGCTCCAGTCCAGCTTGATTCTGGCAAGCTGTGTGCCGGAACCGGCGGAAATGCTGTCCATAACGGGAACGAACACTTCTACATTGGTATATTCTTCCCAGGGCTTTACCGCAATGCTCAACTCCTTGGGATAATATTTTCCCTCCGGCGGGCCATAAGCATCGGTCACATCCTTGTACTCCTTCAGTACATCTGCATCCACTGTATCATACTTCATTGTACTGGTGTTGTAATTGTGTACTTCTTTCAAATACAACAGGTAGCTGGAAAAGTCCTGCCCGCTCCACGTGGCGGTCAATTGGCTGAACTTCAAAGTAACCCTTGCTGTTCCATCTTCCGCCACTTCCAGTATGGCAGTCTTATCAAGGGCGCCGTCGCCCATGGACGCCTTGTTTTCAGCAAATTTCCACAGCCTGACGGGCAATTGATAGCTGCCTTCGGGAATGGTTTCGCCTTTTTTCAATGTTACCTTGGAGGAAGCCGCTTCTTCATTTTCTTCCAGCTCATCAAGGCTGACCAGAGCATCCACAGAGGCTTCCAGCGCATCCACCTGCGCCTGTGCCTGCTCTTCCGTCAAATCATCCCGATCCTGCGCAGCCTTGGCTGCGTCGATCATGGCGGCGAGCGCTTCAAAGCTGGTATCTTCATACTCGTCGGCCTCATATTTCTCGGCGTCGGCAATGGCCTGTTCCAAATCTTTGGTATTCGGATCGGGCTCTTCTCCTCCCGGGTCTTCCGTACCGCCCATGGCAGAAGCCAGTGCCTGCACGGCGGAAAGCACCTCATCGGAATCTGGACTGCTGTCATAGGTCCGCTGGGCTTCATCTATGGCAGCTTGCAAAGCAGCCTTTTCGCTGTTGTCCAGATTTTGCAGTTGCTTTTCCGCATCGGATATTTTGGCTTTTAAAATCGATTTGTCATAACCTGCCCAGGGATTGGTTCCGTCTATCTTTTCCGCATTGATAATCAAAAGACGGGCTGGTTGTGCACCACTGCCATCCCCGGGAACGCCGCCGTTGGTTAAGCCGTCCATAATCGGAACACTAAAGCGTACCCAATATGCACCGTTTTTGTCAGGGGTTGTCAAGGGAATGCTGGCTCTTTGCAAATAAGTAAGGCCGTATTCCTCTGCCATTCCGCCTTCGTCGGTATTCCAATGGTATTGCAAGTGCTCAGACTGAGATTGCTCTCCAATCTCTCCACCGTCCAAGTAGAAGAAATTTGCCAGATACCCGAGTAACCCGCTGATATGAATCCCTTGGAATTCTACATAAAGGCGGCCCTTGCCATCTTTTACGTCCAAATAACCTTCATTGCCGACAAATGCCGCGCTTGCCATAGACGGTTTATTTAAATAAGAATGTAAGATGGAGAGCTTTACCCTGTATAAGCCGTCTTTCTGCAAAACCGGAGTTAAATCCATTGCATTGGCACGTTCCGCCAGTAAATAATCGCAATTGAGATACGATGCATCACTGGTTACAATAGACACGGTGCGGTTATTTTCATCAATGGTATAATTAGATAAAATATTTTTGTTTTTACTGCTCCACTGAAACAGGAACAATCGCTCCATATCCCAGCCCTCCGGAATCGAAAATTGGAGGGTAACTGCTTTAGTCAAAGTAGAAACCTTGCCCCCGGTATTATCTGTCAACGACAGATTGTAAAACCGATAACGGTCATCCACTGCAATAGCGGAATAGCTTCCAAATTCCTCTTCGTTGACCAAGGCTAACTCTTCCTGTGTTTTCGCGTTAACGACTGTAAGCTGCGTGTTTTCGGGCAAAGCTGCCGTGCCGCCCAAAACCTGTACATCACCGGCTTCCGGTTCCTGCTCTGCCGGGAGGGGAACCGCGTGCAGGCAGCCATTATAGAATGATGTATCTGATGTTATTTGTAGCCAGCTGCCAAATACCAGATCTTCCACGGTAGAGAAAGAAAGCGTAAGGCTGCTGTCGGTAATTTCGAGTCCATCCGATGAATAGGTTGTGCCATTTTGATCCAGTAAATAATACTTATCAGCCGCAGTTCCCCTCTGAACCGCTTGCTTAACACTGGTAATCGGCATTTCTGCTCCGGTTCCCGAAGTAAGATTTGAGCTGCGCTGAAATACCGCCCGATATTCTACGCCCTCCGTACCAACAGGGGTCACTGAAACCTCCTCTGAGGAAAAAAAGGTGTTTAATATTTGAAGAATCAGTGGTTTCCCTCTTGTGGAGGATTTTTGGTAAGAACCTGCAACAGCATTAAAATAGTTGCTCCAAGCATACTGAAATCGATACTCCCCGCTGTTCCCGTTGAGCAGCTCTTCGGGGATTTTCTCCGCGTTCTCCTGCCCCAAAAAACCGACCAAAGAATATCTGGTACTATAATCCTGCTGACCGCATTGCAGAACAAGAGGATCGGTCAAATCCGATACGGTAAAGGCAACGGTTCCCATATCCATGTCTTTGTACTGCGCGCTTTGCTCCAGACTCACCTGCGCTGAGGGCAGATAAAACCCCTCCACTTCATCAGTGTCGGATATCCAGTCCGGCTGACTCGCAGCCAGCCAGCTCTCGGCTTCCTCAGAGCAATTGGCGGCGCTGACAGGAATCTGATTAAACTTTAAATCACTGTCTTTAGCGTAATTCTTCACAGCCGTAAGCTGTGTTGGATTCATTACCTGCAAAAAGCTGAATTTGCTGTATGCGTGAAATTGTAATTTTACCTCGTAGGTTCCGTTTTCTTTTGCAACGACCATCGCTCTTTCATTGAATTGCGGATAAACAGCTGTCGTTGACAACGCCCCTTTTTTTATGGCCCAATCCTGATCAGAAAGCTCCTCCTGAGGGTTCACTGTTATTTTGTTTCCATCGTAAAAGGAAATTGGAAAAGAGTATATACCCGGGCTCAGTTTTCCCTCAACCGTGGAAATGCCATCTCCGGCCGAAGAGCCGGAGACAGCATTTACCGCCAGAGAGGAGGAAAACAGTGAGAATGCCAGCAGGCAGGACAACAAACGTTTGAATTTCACTGTGATTCTATCCTCCCTTATGGATGGTTAAATTTTTACAAGGCAATCAATGGTGGGGTGCTGGAAAATGTCGCCCGTCTGGGTGTTGCGAATATCCATGTTCAGGATCACATGCACATAGTCACCGGCGCTGCCCTCATAGGTAATGGTATGGGTAATGCCCACATAGGCATTCAGATAAGCCAAATACTCGCTTTCATCCCCGTCAAAAGCGTCCAGATAATCCTGATACTCCTGCGAAATGGTTACAAGGTTATCGCTGATTACATTCCCATCCTCATCAGCCAGTTCAAAAGAGGAAACGTACCCCCTAAGGGTGGCAATGCTCATTTCCTGCATGTAAAGAGTAATCGTGCCGTCACCGTTGTCTACAGCGTGGTTAACGGTAGCATGGCCCATCGCCAAGGGGGTGTATGTGCCGGTAGTTTCATTGTAACGGAAGAAATATTCCGGTGTCGTCGCCGCCGATGCCTGAGGCGCTGCGATTACCAACACGCCGAACAGCATCACCATCGCCATCATAAAAGAGGCGGCCTTCGCCTTCAAGCTGCGTACTGCGTTTGTCATGGGGAAGCTCCTTTCTTTTCTGCCGGGTACTCCGGCTGGCCTAATTGTTTTTCGGGCGCCTGTGGCGCCGTGCTTTCCATCTATCATCACACCCGCAGTTCCGATCGAAAACCACAGGCGAGGATGAACTGCCGTCAACCAGTTATCAATCGTTAACAGGCTCTTTTTATAATTCCCTGCCGTGATTCTTTCCACGGGAGGGAATTATAGTTACCAACAGATAACTGAAACTTTAAAATAAAGAATGATTATCCAGGAACCACACAAGCCGAACAGTTATCAACTGTTAACTTTTGGGGTTTTAAAAAGGCCGTTTTTTCGACCCCAAGTTTTACAGTCTGTTATCTTAGACTAACTTTACATCTTTAAAAAAGCCTGATTTTAAAATTGACTCCGGCCTCTAGTTAGTTTAATCTAACAAGCTCTATGACCTTATTGTATTTTAATTCCCAGTATTTGTCAATAGGTTTTGTCCTGTTTATGATTAAAAAAACAGAAAAACTATTTTAATCTTCTGCTTGTCCATGTGGTTCTGAATCCTTCCGAAACAGCATGGGATGATTTTGGGGCCTGCGCAAAGGAAGATCAATGAGCTTATCGCGGGCTTCTTTTGTCAGGTAGCACAGGCAGGCGCGTGCATCGGAATCTGCCGTGATCGGGTCCTCCTGCAAAAAATCCGTAAAAAACGCGCGCAGAAGCACAAATTCGGTGTAAAGCTCAGATGCTTCTTTCGCGCCCTGTTCCGTCAGCAGCACCGTTCCGCGCAGCTCCTTGTCCACCAGTCCTTCCTCCACCATCGTTTTCAGGGAACGGGATACGGCAGGGCGGCTGGTATGCAGCTGAGAGGCAATATCCATAGAGCGCACTTCGTTGCCTCCGTCGCTCAGCTCATAAATCGTCAGAAGATAACGTACCGAAGAAGATGAAAGCATATTTTCTCCTTTCTATTTCTGACGGACCTGTTTCAGGCGTATTTGAGACAAACAGGAAACCAGACCTTTTCTGCCGGTTTCTGAAAGCTGACAGACACAAGCCATGGCATCCTTTCTGGCCGATTTAGGACAGATTTCTCCGTCCTCCGTCAGATACTCATAAATTTCAAGAAATTCCAAATAAAGCTGGTAGGCAAGCCTCAGGCCCAAAGGAGTCAGAGAAACCTCCCCCGCCTCCCCGCGGCTGACCAGCTCCTTTTTTTCCAGATTGTTCATTGCCCTGGTCACACCAGGCCTGGACACATCCAGCGAATCCGCTATTCTGGAATTGCTGACACCGTTGCGTCCGCCGCCGTTTCCGTAAACCGCCAAAAGATACTTTTTTTCGGATGGAGTGAGCATAGAACAATCTTCTTTCTTTGTTGAATTTTAGATAGTCAGTACAAACTTCCTCCCCCCGCGCCGTGCAATTTCCAAATCGATGCCGTACAGCCGGTTCAGCATCCGGGTCGTCACCACCTCATAGGGATTCCCGCACACTTCTATACGTCCGTCTTTCATCCCGACAAACACATCGCTGTACTCCACCGCCTGATTGATGTCGTGCAAAACCATAACGATGGTGATCCCATATTCCCGATTCAACTGGCGAATCAGCCGCAAAATCTGCACCTGATACCGAATATCGAGATAGGTAGTAGGCTCATCCAGGAATAAAACATCCGTTTTCTGCGCCAGTGCCATGGCAATCCAGACACGCTGCCGCTGCCCACCGGACAAAGCCGACACGCGCCGGTTTCTGTGTTTTGTCACATTGGTTTCTTCCATTGCCCACAGAACAGCTTCCCTGTCCTGCTCGCCGCCACCGCCAAAAGCGGAAAGATACGGGGTACGGCCATAAGAAACCAGCTTTTCCACCGTTAAATCCGGGGGCGCGGTGTTATTCTGATGCACGATCGCCACGCGTTCAGAGAATTCCCGCAGGCGCAGACTCGAAATATCCCGATCCTCCAGCAGAACCTGGCCCTGCTGCTGCCTGAGCCCCTTGGTCATCACGCGGAACAGGGTGGTTTTGCCGCAGCCGTTGGCACCCATCAGCACAGAGATCCGGCCCGCCGGAATTTCCAATGAAAGGTCATCCAGCACCGGGTGGTCCCCATAAGAAAAACTCAGATTCCGCACCTGCATCGCAGCGGGCACACGGCCGGGGAGACTCCGCGCCGCGCCGCGATCCAATGCGGTATTTCCCCCAGCTTCCGACTGCCGCACAGAAGCCGGTTTAGAGGTCTGCTCTGCTGCCATAATGCTTTCATTATACACTACGGAATCCTCAAATACCACCGGTTTTTCAAAAATCACCGCTTTTTGAAAAACCGCAGGCTGCTCGAACAATACGGCTTTTTCAAAGGTGACAGGCTGACGGAACACCGCCTGCTCCGAATCGGGAGATTTGAGCTGCACCTCTTTCTGTTCAGACACCATAGGTTTCGTCACTCCTTCTCAGCAGAATAATCAGCATTGGTCCGCCTACAATCGACAGCAGAATGGAGGCGGAAATCTCATAGGGCGCCGCGACGGTTCTGCCCAGCGTATCCGCCAGCAGCATCAGAGACGCGCCCCCTAAAATGGAAAACGGCAGCAACACTTTATGATCTGAGCCCACCAGCAAACGGGCAA
The DNA here is from genome assembly GCA_023401495.1 of Bacillota bacterium. Lineage (GTDB taxonomy): Bacteria > Bacillota > Clostridia > Oscillospirales > Acutalibacteraceae > Faecalispora. The sequence goes on along the minus strand of JAEXDU010000179.1, from coordinate 13,606 downwards.
TATGGGGCACAATCAGACCCAGAAAAGCCACCACGCCCACCACCGCCGTGGAAATACTGGCCAGCAGAACAGACACCAGCGACACCATAATGCGGGCAGCCGTTACATTGACCCCCAGCCCCTGAGCCGTCTGGTCACTGAGCCCCAGCAGATTGCAGCGCTGGAACAGAAAAATCGCCAGTACCAGACCGAGCGTTACATAGCCTGTAATGATATACACATCTCCCCAGGTTTTTTGTGATATGTTGGCATTGGCAATGGACGCTACCCCGGTCAGGTTCCCGCCTGTCATGGAATTAAAAGCCTGGGTCAGACCCGTAAATACCGCATTGACCGCAACGCCCACCAGAATCACCCGCAGCGGATTGAGCCCACCCTTCCAGGAAAGCGTATACACCAGCACACAGGCCAGAATTCCACCCAAGAACGCCAAAACCGGCACGAGAAAAATCAGGGACGGGAACAGCCCCGCCACCAGAACCGCCGCAAAGCTGGCGCCGGAGCTGACGCCAATGACGCCCGGATCTGCAATGGGATTTTTCATGCAGGCCTGAAACAGGCAGCCGGAAACAGCCAGCGCCGCCCCCGCAAGGGAAGCGATGATCACCCGGGGAAAACGCAGATCGTAAACGGTGGCCACATCCGGATCATATTCCACAAACAGGCCGCGCAGCAACTGAGAGACGGAAAGTTGAAGACTGCCGGTATTGACGGAAACCAGAAGCAGGGTAATAAACAACACGCCTATCAGCGCAAAGGAAAGCAGGGTTCTTGCCGCACGATTCAAAGACCTCTCCCCCTTTCCATAGAGAATTTATCCATTCTTTTCCACCTCGGAATATAAGTATTTCTGCAACGTTTCCATTGCCTCGGGGTAATTAAACTTGGCGCTCATTCCAAACTGATCATAGGGTAAATCATACACTTTGCCTTGCTGAACCGCCCGGAAATGCTTCCAGATATCGTTGGTTTCGAACTCCTTGCGGAACATTTTCATCACGTCGTCGGGCAGTGCATGGGCGGTACGCAGGATAATATCCGGGTCTTTTTTCTGCATATCTTCCGTGTTGGCCGTCAGAAAATTGGCACTGCCGTCTTCATATACATTGGTGGCCCCGGCCAGCCGGACCAGGCTGCCTACATAACTTTTTCCCGTGGCTACCACATAGGAACCGGGCAGTCCCATCAGCACCAGCACCCGGGGGCTTTCTTTCTCCTTGTTTCTGTCCCGGTAGTCCTCATAAAAGACGGTAAACTCGTCCATCAGCTTCTCTGCCTGCTGCTCCCGATCAAATTTCTTTCCGAGCTGTTCAATGGCTTTGTACATGCTTTCTACGCTTTCCAGATCGATAAAAATCGCATTCAGCCCGGCGCCCTTATATTTGGGCTCCAGATCGGCCCGCAGGCTGGCGGGGCTGATGACCCAATCCGGATTCACCGTTTTCAGAATCTCCAGATCGGGAGCCATGGGCATTCCGATCTCCTGCACGCCCTTGTACCGCTCCGGCGTAGGGGTCAAATCGCTGTGAGGAACCCCCACCAGATCCAGATCCAGCTTTTCCATAATCTCCACTGTAGCCACAGAGGTCGCCACGATGCGGGAATCTTCCTCTGCTGTCGTCTGTATCGCTTCGGGCCCCCGTTGGTCCACACACCCGGTGAAAAGCGTTAGGCACACGACCAGAACGGCAGCCACCCGTCGCCTCAATCCCATTCCTGTTCCTCCCCTCTGTCCTCTTCTATCGTTTTTTCTTCCGCCGCCTGCTGTGAAATACTTTTTTTAGCACTTTCCGGAGAACCGGAAGAAAGGTTTCCGGAAGGATTTCTTCTGCCCGTCTTGGTATACAAAAGATAAACAAGCGCTTCGAGCACCAACATGCCCGAAATGGTCAGCATCACAATCATCCCGGTTTTATTGGCGCTGTCTGTGGAGGATAGCGTGCGCAGACCCGAAGCGCTTACCGTATTTCCGATTGGAGTCACCACTACCTCCTCAGCGCCCTGGGCATTCTTTAAAATCTCCTCCGCGGTCGCTCCGCTTTTGCCTGCAGCGGCAATTTCGCCATTCGCTGAAGATTCTGTCGCACTGTCACCAGAAACCAAGTCTGTTTCGCCCTGTGCATCGGGGTCCTCTTCGGCCGGCCGCTCCTCATCAGGCGTCTGTGCCTGTTCAGCGGGCGCAGTCTGCCCGGCCGCGGGAGCCTGTGGCTCTGATGTCGGCGGAATCGACGTTTCCCCGCTGGATTTCGGATCGCTGACGGTAAAATAATACACGACGTCGCGCCCCATTGGGGCAATATACGCCGTACCGCGCACCACCGTATCCAGACTCGGAATCCGCATTCTGAAATCTGAGGACTCTTCCTGCTCCTGCACCACCGTAAAGGAAAGATCGGACCATTTGCCCCCGGATTCCGTCTGGAAGCCCACATTTGTGACATACTGCATCAAATGGTAGCGCACGGTAAGGAACAGCCGGCCGGAAGAATCCACCTCCAGCATTCCCTGAGAATCCAGCATGCTTTCCGTCATCCCCTGACCGATCCCTTCGTTTTGGCCGGGATCCTCAATCACACCCGTAACCGGATGCCGGTAAGAAGGATGAGCTGTGACAGTGTAATTACCCGCTGAAAGCGCATAAGCCGACGGCGCGGCGTTCATCACACAAAGAAGTACTGCCGCCGCGCAGAACATTCTTTTCCATCCTGTGCCGATTTTTATTTGCAATCTACTGATTTTCATTCGTTCTGCCTCCCGAAAGTCTATGGGCCTATCCAGACAGACGTCCGTCTTTGATGGAATACACCCTGTCCGCTATTTTCATTGTGGATTCCCGATGGGAAACCAGTATTACCGTTTTATTTCTGCCCTGCTCGCAAATTGATTTGAGAATGACCGCTTCGTTCAGGCTGTCCAGATTGCTGGTGGGTTCGTCCAACAGCAAAAAAGGGGCGTCATGCAGCAGCGCCCTGGCAATTCCGATGCGCTGCCGCTCCCCTGCGGAAAGGCGCTCCCCCAGCTCGCCCACATCGGTTTGGTAGCCCTCTGGCAGGCTGATCACAAATTCATGCAAAGAAGCCCTTTTGGCCGCCTGCTCCACCTGCCGCTGCGTGGCGCCGCGGTTGGCGATCCTGATGTTTTCTGCAATACTGCCGTGAAACAGCTGCGTTTCCTGGGCTACAAATGCCTGCGCACTTCGAAGGGAAGCGGTATTCACCCCGCGAAGGTCTTCTCCGGAAATATGTACGCTTCCGCCGCCGGGGTCCCAAAAGCGCATCAGCAGCTTTAAAAGGGTGGATTTTCCCGAACCGCTTTGCCCCACCAAGCCGACAATCCGATTTTTGGGGATTGTGAGGGATACTCCCTTTAAAACCGGAGAATCCCCATAAGAAAACTCCACAGACCGGCAGTCAGCGCCTGAAAAAGTCACCTCTTTTCCATTTGTCACCTCTTCCACCGCCGCGGGCTCCTCCAGCAAATCCAACACTCTTTCTCCGCTCGAGAGCGTCAGTGTCAGGCTGCCGGACAGATTGGATAAGGCCATCACCGGGCCAAAGGAGCTGAGCATGGCCACTGTAGAGAGCACCACGCTGGAGAACGATACCTCCCCACGCGTGAAAAGCCACACTCCCAGGAACAGCATTGCCGTGGAAAAAAACAAAACACATGCCTCTGAAGTACCGCGAAAAAATCCCTGAAGACGCTTTCGTTCAGCCTGAACATCCTGAAGATCTTTTGTTCTTCGGTCAATTTCCTCCATTCGCTCCTGCGCACAGCCATATTGCAGGCTTTCCGATAATCCATACAGGCTGTCCAGCAGGCAGCCGTTCAACGCACCAAAGCCCACCCGGTACTCCACGCCGGAGGCCGAGCCGGCTTTGCCCTGCAGCAAAGGGATTACAGCCCCTACGGTCAGGTAGGCCATGAAAGCAATCAGCATAAAAGACCAGTGCAGGCTGCCCAAAAAGCCAAGCATCCCTCCGCAGACCAAAACCGCAATGGCAACAGGAGAAAGCGTATGGGCATAAAAAACCTCGAGCTGTTCAATATCGCTGGTGATCAGCGCGATCAGATCGCCTTTTTCCCGACCCTCCAGCTTTGCGGGAGCCAAGCGGCGCAGCGCACGGAACACATGGCCGCGAATCGCCGCCAGCAGCCGAAAAGCAGCATCGTGATTACAGGCCTGTTCCGCATAATGCAAAAAGCCCCGCAGCAGCGCCAAAACAGGAACCGCCCAAAATACGGCGTTCTTCTGCAAAGGGGAAGGCAGACCCAAGGCATCCAGAAGCGCACACCCACCCAGCAGGGGAATCAGGATGGCGCAAAAAAAGCCCGCCGTTCCGGCCAGTACCGCCGCCGCTAAACGAGGCAGCATTGGCCCTGCCAAAACCGACAGCCGCAGAATGATTTCAGGCCCCTTGCGTTTGCGCATCATCACTTCCCCTTTCCAAATAACCTTCCATTTCCTGTTGACGTTTGTACATTTCCGCATAGAGACCGTTTTCCCTGAAAAGCTGCCCATGGGTTCCCGTCTGCGTCAGGACACCGCCGCTCATTACAAAAATACGATCGGCCGCCGCAGCGTTTGCCAGACGATGAGAGATCAGCAGCACCGCTTTTGTGCGGGCCAGCTGCCGGATGACCTGCAGAATTACCGCCTCGCTTTCCGCATCGATATTGGAGGTTGCCTCATCAAAAATATAAACTGGACTGTCGTGCAGCAGCGCCCGGGCGATCGCCAGACGCTGGCGCTGCCCGCCCGAAAGGTTTGCTCCCCGCTCGGTAAGCACAGTATTTAGTCCTTGTCCAGCCTTCACGAAAGCCTCTAGATTCACCCACCGCAGCACCTGCCAAAGCTGTTCCGGTGAAGCGCCGGGACACCCCATTCTCAGATTTTCTTCAACAGTACCCCGGAAGAGATAGCTATCGTGTGTTACCAGCGTGACAGCTTGGGCAAGGCTTTCTTCACCGATTTCGGAAAGCTCCGCTCCCCCAATTCGAACCGAGCCGGTATACCCTCGCAGCCGGCCAGCCATCAGGGCTGCGGCCGTACTCTTCCCGCAGCCCGATTCCCCTACCAAAGCCACCAGTGAGCAGGCGGGGATCTCAAGGGAAACCCCGCGAAGAGCCATTCTGTCCTTCTCGTAAGAAAAGCCTGTATTGGTAAGAGAGACGCCGATCGGCGCCGGAGGAACCTTCTGCGTCCCGGTTTTTGGCTCTTGTAAATCCAGCAGCCGAAAAATTTTTTCCCCGGCCGCCGCCCCGTTCATAGAAATATGAAAAAAAGAGCCCAGCAGGCGCATCGGAATAAAAAACTCTGCGGCCAGCAGAATGACGGCCAGGGAATTTTCAGGCAAAATACGCCCCGCCCAAAGCTCGCTCACGGAGAGGATCACGCCAAGCGCCGCACCGCCATAGGCAATCAAATCCATCACCGTCACAGAATTGAGCTGCATCACTAAAACCTTCATGGTAGCCTTTCGAAATTGTTCCGACTGCCGCTCCATTTCCTCCTGCTGAAAGGCATCCGCCTGATACAGCTTTAAGGTAGTCAGCCCCTGTAGATTTTCCAGAAAAGTATCGCCCAGCCCCGTATAGCTGTCCCAATATTTTGAAAAAATGCGCTTGGCGGCAGTCTGCACCAGCGCAATACTCACCGGGATCAGCGGAACACAGACCAGAAGAACCGTCGCCGCTTTCAGGCTGACAGGAGCCAGCACCGCAAATAGCGTTAAGGGTGCCAGCAGGCTATAAAAAAGCTGCGGCAGATACTGCCCAAAATACGATTCCAGCTGTTCGACTCCCTCAGCGGCCAATTGTACCGCCTCGCTGGTAGATACCTGCTCCCGGTAAGCAACGCCAAGCCGCAGCAGCTTTCCATAAATTTCACTGCGGAGAGTCTGTCTGACCTGTACGGTTGCCAAATGCGACATTTTTTCACCCAGAGCCGTGCAGATAAATCGGACCAGAATCGCCGCTACTGTGATCGCCGCCATCCGCAGCAGGGCGGATTCCTCGATTTCGCCTGTGAGGGCATCGCCCAGAATCTCTGTCAACGAGAAAACAAAACAAATATTGGCCGTAAGGGACAGCCATTGTAAAGCCACCACAGCCGCCACATATTTCTTTGCTCTGGGCACCATTTGAATCAATCGTCGATTGAACATTCCCTTAAAATCCCCTTTTCAAAAAATGATTCCGCTGTACTGTCGGTGCTGTTGATCCGTTATCCCGACGCCCCCTTTATTCGGAGCGCTTTGCCAAAACCACCAGCCGGCCTTCGGAAACCGAATAATCACAGGTGGCAAGGGTGAGGAAATCATCACCGTATTGAGCCTGCACTCCCGTATCGTAATACGCCTGCTCTTTCACCTGCTCCAGAAGCTCACTCACCTTCTCCTCACTGCCGGAAGAAACAAACGAAAACGGAAGATAAGAGGGCGCCTTTGATAGAAAAGCCGCCACAATTTCGTATTTTCTTTGTTCATACAAGGTGTCAAGCCGAATGATCGGATGCTCTTTATAAAATTCCTCCTTCTGATAATTCAGCAATTCTGCAAATACCAGCCCGCTTTTCATGTTGTGACCGTAAATAATCAGATTGGAACCGGATTGATCCATGTCGCAGGCCGCATCCAGAAAGGGAAGCCCATTTTCATTTTCCTGCCGGTTAAAGCCCCGGCGCAGATAATACTGCGGCTCTTCCGGCGTTTGCATAACCGGATAATCGATGGAGGTTCCATCGATCGTAATCCACCCCGTCAAATCCCCGTTCTGCTCAAACAGCTTGCGGTAAGACGCCAGAATTCCCGTTTCTTCACCGCCGGTCTGGCCCTGGCCCGGTTCGCTCAATTTTGTTTGCCGCAGGGTTTCTATTTCAATCTCCGTTTGCCATGACTGATAAAAATACCGCGCTAATAACAAGCTGCTGCCAATGAGCAAAACATAGCACAGACAAAAGGCCCCTCTTTTCAGCTTTTGGGAATCTGCTTTCTTCGTCCAGCCTGTCACTTGTGAAATTATATTTTGCATTCCCATTGTTCCCCTCTCATTTCTCCTCCTGAATCAGTTATCCTTTGATAACTGATTCAGAAGATTATTTAAATTGATTCAGAAAAATCAAAACAATATTTTCAATACGATTAAGCTTTTCTACTTAAAAAGCAACTTCGCCTATCAGTTATCTTAAGTTAACTTTATGATATAAAAAAAACAGATCATAATTTCTTCCTGTTTTGATAAAAGAAGCACAGGAGAAATTCATTTTAAGGCAAACAAAAACATTATTTAAGTTAGATGCAACTAACCTAAAGTATTTTTATATTACCAAAGGCTGCCTCTTCTGTCAATTACTTACTAAAAAATAATATATATAATTGTATTTGTCTGCTGCCTGGTTTAGAGGGAGAAAACAGGACTTTCCTGAGAGTTTCAGCAGAGAAAGCAGGGCAAATACAGCAGAAATACGGACAGTAAACAGTGGTTAGAAAAAGCGCTAGAAAAGCACATCATTTCAAGGTGAATGAAGGACTGTGCGAAAACACAATCTGACAGTAAAAAGCCTTGAAAACATAGTGTTTTCGAGGCTTTGCGGTGTTTGGTGGAGATAAGCAGGATCGAACCGCTGACCTCTTGAATGCCATAAAAATTAACACATTATTTTGAACTTATATTTATCTTATTTAACGTCTATCAAATTTTTTTCAACATATTGTTTATTAAAAATAGATGGCTCCTGAATAATTGTTTAAAGAAATTATTTAGAATATAGGCAAACTTGTAGCCAAGTATATCTTTTCATTTTATAATTACTTTTTATCAGTGATTTCATTATAGATTAAAATTATATGGCAAAACCATTTTGGATAAAGTTTTAGATAATCCGGAAATGTTTATATTTTTAGAGAAGAAAGGAATATCATCGAAAAAGTCTATTCACTTTAGCTCTGCATGGTGAACATTTTCTGATATGTTCCGTTTTCCTGCATCAACTGGCTGTGTGTGCCATCTTCTATAATTCTGCCGTTTTCCATAACAATGATTCGGCTTGTTTGGTTCACAATATGGCTAAACCGGTGCGCGATAATAATACCAATTTTTCCTTTGAATAGTTCGGTATATAATTCAGATAGCTCGCGCTCAGAGATTACATCCAGAGAGGCGTTTGGTTCGTCTAAAATACAAAGGTCAGCGTTTTTTATGAATGTTCTGGCTAGTGCTACCTTCTGCCATTGACCGATCGATATCTGCTTACCGCCTTCAAACCAGTAACCAAGCTGCATATCGAGCACCGCGGGAGTTTCTTTGTCTTTTAAAATGGCGCCCAGCCCGAATTTCTCCGCCGCGCCGTACAGCGTTATATCGTCGGCGGATGCGTTTAAATTTCCATAGGAAATGTTTTCGCGCAGCGTCGCCTGATACTGCGTAAAATCCTGAAATAAAGCGCCGCATTTTTGCCGGTATTGCTCCAAATCAAGCCTTCTGAGGTTGATCCCGTTGACGAAAATTTCTCCCTCATACTCCCTATAAAACCCCAGCAGAATTTTTGCCAGCGTCGTTTTCCCGCTACCGTTGCGGCCGATGATGGTGAGAGTTTCCCCGCGGCCCAAATGCAGCGTCAAATCTTTAAGTGCGTACGCCTCACTGCCGGAATACCGGTAAGACAAATTCACAATATCGATGGTGTCGATTTTGTCAATGGAGGCCGTACCATCCGGCTGCGCTTCTTCCTCCGGCTGATAGTCCAACAGGCGAAATACTTGATTGAGATAGAGTCGGTTTTTATGGGCCTCCGCAAATTGAAGCAGAATGCTTTGAATGCTGGTTTTGGCTTGCAAAATCGAGCGGGTATAGGTCACGACGTTTCCGATTAAAATGGTGCCGATTACCCCTTGCAGGATGATATATGCGAAAATCGCCCCATCGATGATCTGCTCCACCACGCTGAAAACTGACATTTTCCCAGCGGATTCTTTTGCGATTTTTAAATCCTGCCGGTTGAAGCTCTTGGAATTTTCCCTGAATTTATCAATAAAATACTGAAACATGTGATTGAGCTTAAGTTCCTTGTAATCGTTGCCATTTGTAACGAGAAAGCTCCAGTACCAATTTTTTCTCTCCTGTCCGGTTCTCGCTTTGATGACGGCAAACTGTTTTTCATTGATTTTTTTCGTAACATAATATTTGAGAGCGGGTATAATGAGAACAATCGGAATGAGTCCGATTCGAAAGGTGAATAGAATCATCAGGTACGAAAACGACGTGACGGCCGAACCGATCATTTGTACAAAGTTCGTGCAGAAGGTCATGACCGTGCCGCTTTCCCCATACTGCGCACGGCGAATCATGTCGTATGTATCGCTGTCTTCATAGTCTTTTAAAGAAAGCTCTGAGGCCTTTTGCAGCAGTTGTCCTTTGAGCCAAAGGGTAAATTTGAGACTGACTTTTGTATTGTAATATCCAAAAGCATACTGCCAAACCGTTTGCAGCAGATCGATGGACACATAAAGTACAACCAAGGTAAACAGGTGCTGTAAATCGGCCGCGTTGGTTTGAATCGCGTTGATGATTTCTTGCATAATGAGCAGCGAAACGGCAGGCAGGATGCTTTGCAGCAAGGTACTTCCTAAAAGCACAAAGATATAGGCACGGCTGGTGTTGCCGATCAACTTTACAGTACGAATCAATATCTTCCATATTCCGCTTTCCTTTTTTTCTTCCTGATTCATAATTTGCTCCCGTTTATTGTATCATAAGCAACCGGCCGAACTCCAAGCCGGGATGCATCACATTTAAAAGCGCTAAGACCAATCCGCCCGGCCCCTGTAAAAACGAGGTGTCATCCTCGAAATAATCTTTGATAATCAGATCCATATCAAAATGACTTCCATTCCAATACGGAGTTTCTTTGGTTCTGGACATCACCGCCATTGCCTCTGTAAACAAACGATTCATTGAACGAGTAAGCCGAGGATTGGACTGATCCATATCAGCAGCCATGGCTATGGCCATCACGCTGGCATAGCCGTGACATAAACAAGGGTTGCTTAAGCGAAAGTTTTCAACTGGCTGATCCATCATATTTGCCAAATACTCGCTATATTTTTTAATGTGGAGTACATTTTGTTGATATTTGGCGGCTAGTTGAAGCCCTCTCGCCATCCCCACATTCCCGTAGCACCAGCTTGCACGCGATTCTGTTAGCTTTACTGTGCAACTTCCTTTTAAATAGTTTTCCAGGCTGAGAAAGGTCGGCCAAAAAATAACCCCTTGGTGTGTATCATAAAAAGTTTCATACACATTGAATATTTTATCAATTGCACTTTGCATATCTTCGGTTCGAATACCTTTTGACGTCGCCTTACAAAGCGCAATCAGCGGCCCAACCATGCCGTGCGAAAGTCCAAAATTATAATTGCCGTTAGGGTATTTTTCTTTCTCTACATCTAAGAACAAATTATCTTTTGGAATATGAAAATTCATAATTTCATTCCCCTGATAATTATGACAGTGTGTTAAAGAAACGAGATATCTGGCCATTTTCTCCAGTTTTTCTTTGGCTTCTTTATTCCACTCAAAATCCAGTAAATAGTTAAGTATACCGGCAATGCCACCTATAGCATCATAATTTGATGCAGAGGTATCTTCGCTCTGTAGCAACGTTTCCACTCTTTCTGCAGCCTTGTCCAATAACAGTTTATTTAAAGTATTTGAAAAAGAATTTAAATTGCCGGTCTGTTTGCTGTATAAATTCACTGCAAATGTTTGTTTACCTAATCCACTCAGCACGCCGAGCATATCGCGGTAAACACCCTGCTCTTCAAGTGCTTCTTTGATTCCACCGCAGAGATAATACCCCATTTCTTCCCATTTTTCAGCAGAAGAAAGAAACGGGTAGGCGTCCGCCACAGTAATAAGCGTATCGGTATAATACCGAAAAGAAACAAATCCATTCTCCCATTGCTCTTGCAGATAAGAAAAGTAATCGTATATGAAAACCTCCGCCCGTTTTATGTTTTGTTTAGAAAGAAAAACATTTCCCATTATTTTGTCTCTCCATTCTTTTGAGAATTCAATGCTTTGTTCTTTACGGCAAATTCCTGAAAAGACCTGCATTCTGAAGGCCAATCTTTTGTCCAGTACTCAATTTCTGAAACCGGCATACTGGAAACCACAAAATCTTCTTTGTAAAGTTCACACAGTTTTTTGTTGGAGTCTATATAAAATTCAAATTCTTCTTCTAATAAGTTACTCGAAAGGCTAAATGTATTATTCAGCCGCGAAACAATTTTTTCAGCGGACTCTCCCAAAAAGTTATCCCACCGATCATCTGAAGAAACATACGAAAAATTGCAAAGATTTTTAATTCCTAACATATTCTGTATTTTTTGTAAATAGCTGGATACAACCTCTGCCCCCGAACCAGAAGTTGTTGTCACCGTAAATCCTAACTGTCCCGCATACTGGAGCAAATGAGCACTGTAGGTTAAGCGATCGATAAATGTTTTCATAATACCGGTAACATTGTGCGCGTAAACAGGAGAGGCAAATACAAGGCAGTCCGCGGAGACCAGCAAAGCTCGAAGCTGTCCAAAGCCATCTTTTTGATCCAGAGTACAGTACCCTCTACAAAAGCATTGAGCGCACCCTTCGCAGTAGGCCAGTTTCCATTCCCGCAGCGGAACCATCTGATAGGTATACCTCTCTTGCTTTTTACAAATGACTTGTAAAAGGGCTTCTGTTACCCGTTCGGTAAAAGAATTTTGATTGTTGCTCCCCACCACTGCAACAATATGAAAAGGTCTCAATTTCATCATTCCATTCTCTTTACTTTATGACACTAAAATCGAAAAAGCTCGCAATATAAATTAGCAACAAAAGAAGCATTCCTGCTGACGTAAAATATTGAAAATAATTTCTTTTATCAGCCTTCAATTTCTCTCCTAATTTCTTTACATTTGCAAGTGAGAAATTCTGAATAGCGAGATGCTGGCGGAAAGCATAACAGAAAAAGCAGATACACCCCAATACTATGCAGATAAAATAGATACCATTGTCTCCAAAGGGAAATACCACAGAATTTTTAATAGCATCACTAAGCGAGTTCATACTGTTATATAATATATGCAGCAGGATCGGCCATATAATGCTGCCAGTTTTCACAAATAAGATTCCGTACAACAATCCTCCTATAAATGAATGAAAGATTCTGATTCCGCCATGCCATGCCGCAAAAACTAATGCAGAACTTACGATTGCAAACATGGTTCCATATTTTTGCGTACTGCGAAGGAATATTCCACGACATAATATTTCTTCGACAATAGGAGCAACAACACAAGTAGTTATTTCTATCAGTATGGAATCAAAAACGTTATTTTGAAAAGGCAAAATTGGAGGCAAAGCAAACTTTTCAAACAAAGGATTAATCAAAAATAATATTACGAATTTCGGAGCTAAACACGATATTGTCAACAAAAATTTGTCTATAGCCAGCAACGAGGGGGCTTTCACTTCAGAGTATAGCATCATTTTTGGTCTTATTCGTAAAAGATAACACCCCATAATAACCGCGACTGGCAACATCAAAATTCGCCGTAAAAAAATTCCTGATGCTGACTCAATCAAAGATGAAGGAATTTGCAGGAAATATGAAAACCATAAAATACCTTGAGTTGCAATAAGCCAAATAATGAAGATTCTGTTAGCCAAGGACGCAATATTTTTCTCATTCTTATTTTCATCTGTACTCAAGGCTGAATCGCTACTTTCCTTCGCAAGTTGATCTTCGTTCATGATACATGTCTCCATTTCAAAATTTTCTCCCTGAATGAAAGCAGATCTGATGGTGGAGCACTTAAATACGGTTTTGTTCCCGTCAGGTCAGTCCACCTAATAAATTGACGATAGCGAGCAGAATAAAACCAAGCCCGCCTGTCGAGGTAAAATATGCCTTATATTTTCTTTTATCTGATTTCATCTGTTTCCAGATTTTTTTCGTGGCCGCTTTCATTGAAATATTTCGCAGGCTGATCTTCCGACGAGCGGCATAAAAGAGAAAGCATACAACACATAGCATAGCGAACATAAACAGAAGGAGATAAAAATAGAGGGATGGGACGCCTTCGTAAAAGGGAAACAGGTAAGTCATCACCACCATAAAGCCGTTATGCGCCATATGCAGAAGAATTGGCCACAAAATGCTGCCGGTTTTGGCGCAGAGGATTCCGGTGCATAGTCCAGCCAATAAAGCATAAAAAACTTGAAAACGGGCACCGTGTGCAAATGCGAAAACAACGGAAGAAGTAATTACAGCAAACATCGTCCCGTATTTTTGCGCATACTGAAAACCGATTCTGCGGAATAGAATTTCTTCATTTAAAGGCCCCAGAATGCAGGGGCCAATGATTGCTATCATTAAATAAAACAAGGGCACCGGGTCAAATTCATCAGGTAAGGATCTCTTCAAAAAAGGAATACTCAATAAAACAATTCCCCATTCACCGAAGAAAAGAGATAATGTTAAAAGGATACTGTCCATAGCCGGAAGCTTAGGAGCTGTCCTCTTTCCAAGGATAATCTGTTTCGGGGTAGTCCGAAACAGGCG
>JAEXDU010000177.1 GCA_023401495.1 Bacillota bacterium | reverse complement strand
GATATAGATGATCACTGCCGACGCGATGAAAAACAGCATGGGAAAGCTCGTTCCCATCGATTTGAGCCCATCCACATCGGAGCTGAACATGCTGTGGCTGAGCTGATCCTTTTTTTCTATTGTGCTGCTCTCCCCATACTGTTTGAGCATCTCTTTCATTTTTTCCTTTACGGCCTTTGCGTCGCCGTTCTGATCCAGCATCACATTGATGTCGTTGACCGTGCCCTGCATATCCAGCACGGTCTGAAGATAGGATTTTTTTACATAAACCAGGCCGAATTTTTCGGGGTCGGGAATCAGATCGCCAGCCTCCCGCAGTTCATAGGTATATTCGGGGCTTTTCGCCGTGCCCACCACCCGCAGCTTAACGCGGCTGCCATTGATGATTGGTTCGATCGTCTGCCCCATCACAAGGCCGTTGGCCTTGAAAAATTTCTCTGATACGATGCACTGGTTTCCGGCTTCCGGCGAGAAATAGCTGCCGGAGGTCAGCAGGATGTCATTCAGGATTTCCCCCCTTTGATCGGGAAGGGAAATCAGCCTGACGATCGCGTTTCTGTCCTGAATGTCGATTCTCGCATCCCGCACGACTCTGCCCTGCGCCGTTTTCACCCCGGGGATCGACCGAACCCGATCCACCGCGCCTTCCGGAGCGCGGATGACGGTGCTCCAGATATCCGCCAATCGGTATTCGCTGAAATATTTTTCCCCGGCTCCCTCAACGCCCATCAGCGCGGTATTCATCCCGGTATAAAACATGACGCCGATCATGACCACGGCCAGTACGGACAGAAACTGTCCTTTCGATTCCCCCAGATCGCGGTAGAATTTTTTCAGAAAAATCCACATTACCATTCAATCCTTTCTACCGGAACCGGGGCTTCGTTCCTTTCCACCGCTTCTACCTTCCCGTTTTTGATCCGGACCACTTTATCCGCCATTGGGGCGAGCGCGCTGTTGTGGGTGATGATCATTATGGTTTTCTCAAACTCGCGGTTCACATGCTGCAGCAGCTTTAAAATGGATTTGCCGGTCATATAATCCAGCGCGCCGGTAGGCTCGTCGCAGAGAAGCAGCGTTGGGTTCTTGGCGACCGCCCTCGCGATGGAAACCCGCTGCTGCTCGCCGCCGGAAAGCTGCGCCGGGAAGTTGGCCATTCTTTCTCCCAGCCCCACTTCCGTCAACACCGTGGCGGAATTCATGGGATCGTCGCAGATTTGGGCGGCGATTTCCACGTTTTCCAGGGCGGTCAGGTTCGGCATCAGGTTATAGAACTGAAACACAAAGCCGACATGCTTTCTCCGGTACATCGTCAGCTCATTTTTATTAAACTTTGAAATATCCTTGCCATTGACCCATACCTCCCCTGAGGTGGGAAAATCCATGCCGCCCAGAATATTGAGAACCGTGCTTTTTCCAGCGCCGCTGGGCCCGAGAACGATCACCAGCTCCCCCCGGTTCACCTCAAAGGAAACGCCGTCTGCGGCCCGGATTTTCACTTCCCCCATCGCATACTCTTTTACGATGTCCTTGATGGAAATGATCGGTTCCAAATGCGATTCCTCCCTTTATCAGCCTCCGGAAGAAGAAAGCCCCTGTTCTCCGGCGCTTTTGGCCCCTTGGTTGTACTCCTTGATGAATCCCACGTACTCTTCCGAAAAATGATAGATCTGCTCCGTAAGAACTTTCTGCATCATTTCCTTTTTCAGCCCATAGTCCTCCGCCAGTCTATCCCCCAGGGTGGTATAGGTGAGCACCGGCAGGCTTGCAAAAAAGATGGCCTTGATAAGCTGCTGCTGAATCTCCGTCTCGTCGATCCCCATCTCCCGCATCCCCTGCCTGGATACATCGATGGAATGCAGCAAAATTTTAAATGTTTCACTGCTGTTGTTTTTGCGGCGGAAATTTCTGAAAAGCTCCCCCAGAATGATGCTGAATATCTTTTCCTTTTCCTTTGCGATTCTCATTACGTTATCCACGAGCCTTTTGATTACGTCCGCACTATAAATATCAATATTATATAAATCTTCTGTATTGGCTGCGCCCACCGAGTTTTTCTTTTCCTGAATCATCTCATCGACGTTCTGATTGATCAGCTCTAAATAAAGCTCTTCTTTGCTTTTAAAGTAGTAATAGATCAGAGCCTGATTCACACCTGCTCTTCTCGCGATTTCATCCACTCGGGCGCCGTCAAACCCAAATTCGTAGAATACCTCCAAGGCGGCGTCGAGAATCCATTGCCGCCTTTCCTGATTGTTTTCTTTTCCGGGCATGCGTTCCAGCTCCTTAATTAACTATTTAGTTAAATATATTTCAAAAGGAAAAAAATGTCAACCCCATTTTATTTTGTTTTTTAAATCGGGATGTATCCATGGAATCACCTCAGGTACTGCATGCGTAAACTGAACGCTTGTATTCCCTTACACACACCCTCACACAAAGAAGACATGCCCTAAATAATCAGGAACTTTTGCGCTATTCCGTTTTGTAGCAAGGATTCGCCAGAGAATATTTAAAGAAGTGAACCACGTACAGAATCAATCGAAACATAGAAGTTGTATGAAATTCCTGCCCCGCAATGAAGCCCGGCGCTTCTTTCCGTTCGGCTGCCCATTTATCATCTTTTTCACTTTCTCAACAACCTTCCTATAAAATACAACGGGTAATGGAATGAACATTCATTCCATTACCCGTTGTATTTCTTTTATTAAGATTATCCATATCAAACTTTAGTAAAAGAAGAATGATTGAAATCAAAAATATTTTTCAAGTCATCTTATATCATATCTCTGCCGCGCTTTTACAGCAATTTTTCCCCTGGGATTTTGCCAGATGATATCTTTGATATTTTCAAAAAACAAAACCAGATACGTACAGAAAAACCGCAACTACTGTTGCAATAGCTGCGGTATGTATCGTTCCTATTCAAATTCCCACGTTTTGCTTTTTTGGATCAATCTTCATCAGAGGCCGCTCCGTTTACGTTATACCTCTCACACCGCTGATTTTTCTCCCGATCTTACAGCTTTGGGTATTCGTTGCAGAGCAAACGGTAGGGCGGCTCGTCTTCCTCAATGGCGGGGAAACGGCCAATGGGCTTCAGAAAGCGGTTATCGGTATTGTCGTCGTTGCATTGGCTCACCTCGCCCAACAGCACCGGCCCCGTGCCTTCCTCCACCGAAAAGTCGTGGTATAAATAGGGCTGTATGGTGATGCTCTCGCCCGGCGTCAGGCGCACCTGTGTCCCTGCAGGAACAACCAGTTCCCGGCCATCCATGTGAACGTGCACCTCCCCGGTCTCGTCCAGCCCCTCACTGGGGGTAGAGTTGTAGACGCGGATCAGAACATTGCCGCCGCCGCGGTTGATAATATCCTCCATTTTGTTCCAGTGAAAGTGCATGGGGGAGTATTGACCTTCCCGCAGATAGAGCAGCTTTTCGGCATAGGTCTTGGCGTATTTGTCCTTCATAGCAAAATTGCCGTTGCGGATGGTGATCAGCGAAAAACCGACCTTATCAAAGTCGCCGAGGCCGTAGTCGGTAATATCCCAGCCCAGCATGTTGTCGCGGATTTCGTCGTAGTCATGGCCCTTGGACTTCCAGTCCTCCGGCGTAAAGTGACAGAAAGGCGGCAGGGCAAAACGGTATTCCTTTATGAACGCCTCCATTTCCATCAGCACCTTGTTAATCTCGCTGCGTTTCATCGTCATCCCTCTTTTCTGTCAAGAAAATCCCTGACCATGTTGATTGTGGGCATCGCCGGTATCCCCCCGCGCTTTTGAACACACAGTGTGGCGACAGCGTTGGCAAATTCGGTAAAATCCCGGAGCTGTGCTTCGCCAAGCTCATTGGGACGAAGCCCGCTCATAGCCAGCTGATAGAGGAAGCCACCCCAGAAAGCATCCCCGGCACCTGTGGTGTCAACCACCGGAACATCGGGAACGGAAACGAGCGCAGACGCGCCTTCCACTGCGGTATAGGCGCCGTTGCTGCCAAGCGTGACGACTGCACAGGAGATCCCCTTTTGAAAAAGACACCCGGCGGCAGCCTCGGGAGAAGACTCGCCCGTGATCAGCCCGACCTCCTCGTCGCTGATTTTGACTATGTCCGCAAAAGGAAGGACGCTTCGCATGATCCCGGTGGCTTCGTCCTCACTTTTCCAGAGCGGCGCACGGTAGTTCGGGTCGTAAGAGATGATGGCTCCGGCTTTTTTCGCGGCTTTCACCGCTTCTATTGTGGCAGAACGCGAAGGCTCGTCGGTCAGCGAAAGGGATCCGAAGTGAAAAATCCTGCACCCCTCCAACAACTCGCGCTTCACCTCGCACGCCGTAAGACAGGTGTCCGCACCGGGCTTACGTGCAAATGAGAATTTGCGTTCGCCCGTTTCGGACAGCTCGACGAACGCGAGTGTCGTAAACACATCCTCCGCGCTGATCAGCCCGCCGGTGTCGACGCCCTTTTCTTCCAGCACCCTGCGCAGATAATCCCCGTGCATATCCTTGCCCACCTTGCCGATAAACGCAGTGCTTGATCCTAAATTCGAAGCGGCACAAAGCATGTTCGCAGGCGCGCCGCCAGGGTTCTGCTCAAACAGGCGCATCCCGTTTTCGCTTCTGCCGTGGTATGTAAAGTCAATCAGTAGCTCACCCAACGCGACTATATCGAACATTCAATCACTCCCGAAAAAAATTTATAGTCGGGCAACTTCAAAAAGACAGCAGTCTCTTTGAAGTCTGCAGCGGTTTCGCCACAGAAGCCCACAAGCAGCGGCCATTGCTCCGACTGCATCGTCAAATGCACGCCTTGCGTGCCCTCGGACAAAACCCACTGCTTGAAAAATGAATGTTCATTTTTAAGTTGTTTGACTATGGCTCTCAGGCTACACTCAATATTTGCGTGGCGTGTGAACATTTCGTCGCTGGTTTGCCCTGGCTTTTCCATGAACGCCATGATTACCGCATTAGAAACACCAAGCTTAGAACCTGCTTTCACAGCTCGAAACAACCATTTTGGCGATGAATTTTCCGCCGAGCTTCTTAAATACGAATTATCAATGAAAATTCTTGTCTTATTTTAGCACAAAAGGAGTGCTGATTTCAATTATGTTCCCACTGCTTTTTCCAGCGATTTCATCGCCGCGTTCAAAGCAATGTCATTTCACATCAACTACAATTTTATATGAATGTTCCATTCAGCAGGAATTTACGCGTCTGCAAATCGGACGGCAAAGGAATATCCTCCGCCGTCCCCTTTGCAAGAGCTTAGAACCTGTATTCGTATCCTGAAAGAATTATTTTAGCGGTATTTCTCACTTGCCAATACAGGTTCTTCGGATTTCTTATTTCAGGAGAGCCATACGGCCGGAATCATTCGCGAATACTTCTTTTGCATTTTCCTTGGTGACAACGATCGGAGCCAGTTCATAGACGCCGACGTCTTTCTTGCCATTTTCTACGGTCGTATCGGGGGCGGGCATTCCTTTGCCTGCCTGCAGCGACTTGATGATCTCAATCGTTTTGCCTACCAGAACGTCGGTCGGTTTGGCTACAGTAGAATACTGTTTGCCAGACCAAATCCACTCAACGGACTCGTTCTCAGCGTCAAGGCCCGAAACAACGGGGATCTTCTGGCCGGCCTGCTCGGACGCGGTGATGATCGCACGGGCGATGCCGTCGTTGGGAGAAAGAACGCCGTCGATTTCCTTATTGGAGTAGAAGCCGGAGAGGAGGGAATCCATACGGGCCTGGGCCTTGGAATTATCCCAATCCATGGTAGCGCACTGGGTGAAATCGGTCTGGCCGGAGACGACAACCAGCGTACCGTCGTCGATCTTGGGCTGGAGCACTTTCATAGCGCCCTTGAAGAAGTTGGGGGCGTTCGGGTCGGCAGGTCCGCCGCCGAACAGTTCGATGTTGTAAGGACCCTTGCCCTTCTGGGCAGCCAGTCCGTCGAGCAGAGCCTGCCCCTGCAGTTCGCCGGTTTTGATGCTGCCAAACTGCACCACGCCGTCGATGCCAGTGGTGTTCTCGATGAGGCGGTCATAGCCGATGATGCTGATGCCGGCCGCCTTCGCTTCTTCCAGAACCGCTCCAAGCTGAGAACCATCGACAGGGCCGACGACGATCACTTTGGCGCCGTTCTGAATCATAGACTCGATTTGCTGCTGCTGTTGGGGAACCTTGTTGTCAGCGTGCTGGACGATTGCCTTGAAGCCCGCAGCTTCGAGCTGGGCCCGGAACATCTCATCCGCTTCTTTCCAGTTCTGGGTGCCCAGCCAGGGCAGTGCAACACCGATGGTTGCGTCTGCTGCAAATCCGGCAGCGCCGGATTCAGCGGGGGTGGAAGAGGTAGGTGCAGGCGCAGCGGAAGAAGTAGTTTGCTGTGTTCCGCCGCAGCCGGTCAGTGCTGTTGTCATGGTAAGTGCTGCTGCGAGTAACAGAGATAGACGCTTTTTCGTTTTCATATTAACCTCCTGTTTTAAGTCCGTCGACTAATATGCAAGGCCCGGCCACCAGTCTGTCAGGAATCGCTGCTGGCAGGGTTACCTTTCTGGGGTTCGCTTTCCTGGGGTTTGCCTTCCTTTGTGGGGAACAGTCTTCCCGTGATGGAGGGGCGGCCCTGCTGCTTGTTGAACACATCAAAAGCAACCGCGGCAAGCAGCACCAGGCCCTTAATGACCTGCGTGCGGTCAGCGCCAACGCCCATGAGCATCAGTCCGGAGTTGAGAACGGCCATCACCAGTCCGCCGATCATTGTGGCGAAAACGGTGCCGACACCACCCGAAACAGCCGCGCCGCCGATAAAGACCGACGCAATGGCGTCGAGCTCCCACCCGGTGCCATCCGACGGGCCTGCCGCGGTCGATCTGCCTACGAACATGATTCCAGCCAAAGCCGCAAGCAGGGACATATTAAGCATTGTGAGGAAATAGGTTTTTTGGACATTGACGCCGGACAGTGCGGCCGAAGTTTTGTTGCCGCCGACCGCGTAGATATGCCGGCCAAACCGGGTGCGCTGGGTGATCGTGTGATAGATAATGATCAAAATCACGAGGATCAGGCCCGGTACGGGGAAGGATGTGCCGGGACGGCCAGTGCCGAAAATCCAGGTTAAGTAACCGATGATCACACCGACCAGAACAATCCGAACCACCACCGGCCAAAGCTCCTCTGTTTTTCCGGTCAGGTTGGCCGAACGCGTGCGCCCGCGCAGCTGCGCAAAGGCGAAAGCGACGATCGCGATAATCCCCAGCAGCAGAGTCGAGTTATTCATTCCTGTAGCAGGGCCCCAGTCGGGCAAATATCCCGAACCGAACACTTTGAGCTCCGACGGTGCCGGCACCGAGATGGATCTTGAAATCCAGATGACGCCGCCGCGGAAAATCATCATGCCGCCGAGTGTTGTAATAAAGCCGGGAATGCCGAGCTTGGCGAGCCAGAACCCCTGCCATGCTCCGGCGGCCGCGCCGATCGCGAGTGCGAGGAGCACCGCGAGCCACCACGGCAAGCCGAAATCCCGCGCGGAAAGGGCCATTACCATTCCCGCGAATCCGGCAACCGAACCGACGGACAGATCGATCTGTCCGATCACGATGACCATCAGCATTCCGATCGCCAGCACCAGCACATACGCATTACCGGAAATCAGGTTCTGAAAGTTGGAGGAGGTAATCATTCTCCCTCCCGAAGCAATATTAAAGATGATGGTAAGCGCCACTAGGGCAATCACCATGCTGTACTGCCGCAGTCCGCCGCCAAGTACTTTCTTAAGATACCTCATAAAGCATTTCTGTCCTTTCCGCGTTAGATTCCAATTTGGAGGTATTTGTCATCATTCTCATGAGTTTTTCCTGATCGGCATCCTGACGGTCCAACACGCCTGTGATGCTCCCCTCAAAGACGGTGTAGATTCTGTCCGATATCCCAAGCAGCTCAGGCAGCTCGGAGGAAATGATGATGACTGCTTTTCCCTGATCCGCAAGATGCTGAATCAGGCGATAGATTTCGTACTTGGCGCCAACGTCGATCCCGCGGGTGGGCTCGTCAAGAATCAAAACTTCCGGCTCTGTAAACATCCACTTACCCAAAACAACCTTTTGCTGGTTCCCGCCGGACAGGGTGGTTACGCCGCTGTTCACGCTGTGCGTTTTGACATTTAAGGAGTCGCGGTAGTGTTCGGCAACCTGAAATTCCTTATCCAGATCAAGGAGCCTGCCGCGCAAAATGCCCCTCAGGTTTGCCGACACGGTGGTAATACGGATACTGTCCAGCAGATTGAGCCCCAAGGTCTTGCGATCCTCGGGAACATAGGCGATGCCCTGACGGATGGCGGAGGCAACCGAGGTGACGCGAATCTCTTTTCCCCGGATTTTGATAGAACCGCCCAGGTAGACGCCATAGTTTCGGCCAAAGATGGACCGCATCAGCTCGGTTCTTCCCGCGCCCATCAGGCCGGCGAAGCCGACGATCTCTCCGGCCCGGACAAAGAAGCTGGAGTCCTTGCAGATCATCCGGCCCGGAATATTGGGGTCTTCCACACGCCAGTCGGACACCTCGAAGATCACCTCGCCGGGATGCGATTCGTGGGTGGGGAAGCGATTTTCGATGGAGCGCCCTACCATGGCGCGGATGATGCGGTTCTCATCGATCTGTCCCGCTTCAACATAAAACGTTTCAACCGTGCGGCCATCGCGGATGACGGTGACAGCGTCGGCGATCGCCGCGATTTCGTTGAGCTTGTGCGAGATCATGATACAGGTAATGTCCCGCTTTTTCAGGCCCCGCATGAGCTCGAGCAGGTTCGCGGAGTCGGTCTCGTTGAGCGCGGAGGTCGGCTCATCCAGAATCAGCAGTCTGACGTTTTTGGAAAGCGCCTTTGCAATTTCCACCAATTGCTGCTGGCCCACGCCCAGATGCTTGATCGGGGTGTCGGGATCGATCGTCAGCCCTACCCTCTCCAGCAGCTCTATCGTGCGGCGCCGCTGGGCGTCCCAGTCAATCAGCCCGTGATTGACTGTCTCGTTTCCCAAAAAAATGTTTTCGGTAATGGATAGCTCCGGAATCATTGTCAGCTCCTGGTGAATGATCGCGATGCCGGCTTTCTCCGATTCTTTGATATCCTTGAAAGCAATCTCATTGCCCATGTAGATAATCCTGCCTTCATAGGAGCCGTGGGGATACACACCGGAAAGAACCTTCATCAAGGTCGATTTTCCCGCGCCGTTCTCGCCGCAAATTGCGTGAATGTCGCCTTCACGCACCTCCAGCGTCACATCGTCGAGTGCACGCACACCCGGAAAGAGTTTGGTAATACCCTGCATCTGCAGGATCAAGGGACGTTCCATAACTACACTCCCCATACGCT
>JAEXDU010000103.1 GCA_023401495.1 Bacillota bacterium | reverse complement strand
GTGCGGCAGAAGAACGGGTCGGACACACGCATGTTGTGCGTGGAGCCGGGCAGCTCAAAATCGAAATGAACCTCGCCCAGACGATAGGAATCGCGGATTTCGGCAGGTACCTCTTCCCCCGCAATGTGGCAGCCCAGAGCGGCAACCTCTTTGCAATAGGTGGGGACATCCAGAATATTCAGGTAACCGGAAATACCGGAAAGCACAAGGCCGTCGTTGATCGGGCCGCGGTAGCGCTCCGGCAGCCCATCAATTCCGCACGCCACGCCCAGCACGGTGCCGACGTTCCCGGCGTTGCAGTCGGTATCCCACCCGCACATGGTGGCGATCTCTACCGTGCGCGCAAAGTCGCCCTGTCCGTACGCCATCGCGAGGATGCACACACCGGCGTTCGGAATGATATGGCACACTCCGCCGTATTTGTCGTAGCCCCAGTCGTCCACCAGCATCTGGTGGCAGGCACGCCAGTCGTCCGGATGCTCCGCGTGGAAGCGCAGCACCGCGTCGGCCACTTTTCGATATAAGGAGTCCTCCGGGATTTCCGCAAATCCGGCGTTCATGATCTCGTTGATGTCGCTGGTCTCAAACGCCTTTGCAATCGCGGCGCAGAAGAAACGCGCGCCGTAAACGCCCTCGCCGTCATGAGAAACGCTGGCGGCCGCCGCGCCGTATTCCGCCGCGCGGTGCGGCTCGCAGGGATTGACCAGCCCCCACGTATCGATGAAAATCTGTCCGCCGATCTGCTCGGCAATTGTCTTGCCGTTCTGCTGGATCGAACCGGAGCGCGGGGCGGGGATACCCGCCTTCAGGTTCAGGTACGCGGTGTGCTCGGTGCTGCGGCCATAGCCGCCCCACCAGAACATGCCCACACCCTCGCGCGCATAATTGAGCCAGGCACGCGCCACATCCTGCGGCGTGAGCGGACGGTCAGCCGCGTCATCGTACAGCGCTCTTAAAAAATAAACAGGGCCGTTTACATCGTCGTCGGCCGCGAAGTTTTTGAAGTCCTTTACATAGTCTGTAATATCTCCATATGTATTTCGGATGCGATCGTAGGTCCAAATGGTCGGTTCCACTGGCGCGCCGAGCCGAATGCCGATGTTCATTCCTAAAAAGCCGGAATAAACCTTTTCGAGATAATCCTTGATCATTTTTTAGCCTCCCAATCGTTTCACTTATTGATAGCAATGCCGCTTTAAAAGCCGCTGTTTTTACATGAACTCCTTTGCAAAGCGGACACACTTTAAGAAACCGGTTACTCTGTATTATACTCATTCTTTTGTTGCTTTTCAAGAGGCGTTATCCATAAAAATACGATAATTCTATGGTTATTGTCCTTAAAATTCTGTGGGAATCGGGAATAAAAAAGAAACCGCTTGCTTTTTGTTTCTCAATTTGTTTATAATAGGACAAAAGAAGTGCAGGCGCAAAGTAATTGTGAGCCGCCTGATTCGGCCGTTTGGAGGGAAAAGCATGCAAAAGTACAGTATTGCAGATATTGCAGCGATTTGCGGAGTTTCGAAAGCGACTGTTTCCCGTGTGATCAATAATAAAGCCACCGGCGTGGGTGAAGAAACCAAAAAGCGGGTGCTTACCACTATAAAAGAGCTGAACTACCGCCCCAACACCCTGGCCCGCAGCGTGGCGACCTCCTGCTCAGGCGTGATCGGGGTTGTGGTTCCGGATATTCTGAATCATTTTTTCCCCGCTCAGGTGCGCGGGATCAGCGATGTACTGGACAAGAACGGATATTCCATGTATCTTGGCAATTCCGATTTTGACCCGGAAAAAGAAAAGCATCATCTGTTATCGATGGTAGACCGCCGGGTGGACGGCATCATCCTTTGCTCCGGCGTGTCAAACGACACGTTTTTGGCGCAGTTTTCCAAATACAATATTCCCCTTGTGCTGATGGGGCGCAATTTTGACCACCACGTATGCGATGCCAGCATCGCCAGCGACAGTGAATATGGCGCCGCGCAGGCCATGCGTCAGCTGCTGTCCACCGGGAACCGCCGCATTTTATATATGGACGGCAACGCGGGTGTTTCCGGCGCTGTTCAGCGGCACAGAGCCTATGAGCAGGTGCTGAAAGAAGCGGGAATCCCGATCGATGAACGGCTTGTTCATTTCGGGGAATTCTCCGCGCACTTCGGCCAGGAAACCATGACCCGGCTGCTGCGGGAAGGGCTTGATTTCACCGCCGTTTTCTCCGGCAGCGATATGATCGCCATCGGCGCGCTGAAAGCGCTGAAAGAAGCCGGCAGGCATGTGCCGAGCGAAATCGAGGTAATCGGTTTCGACGGAATCGAAATCTCTGAAACATACGATCCGGCGCTTTCCACCGTGCTGAAACCCAGGCGGGAAGCGGCAGAGCAGGCTGCCACCATGCTCGTTTCGATTATCAATGGAACGATTGGGAGCATGCGGCACATGACCATTCAGCCTACTTTAGTTCTTCGAGAAACAACCAGAAAGTAACCGGTTCCTAATAAAACGACTTTTTACAGCGGATAAAATAACAATTTATCGACGCGTTTTTGTGCGTTAATGTAAATTGTATATTAAATCCGCTGTATTTTTGTGCAATAAAATGATTGCGCGCGTAAAACAAACCTTGTATAATGAAATCCATCAGATAAACCGGTTTCTTAAACTGCTTTTACATATCATTCTTTCCTTTTGCCTCAATGATCGATACGGATCTGCGGCAAAAGCAACGCACAGTTCTCTTTCCCTGTTTTTACGAAATGATCAGGTCTTGTTTGTAAATTCAAAAATGCCGGATAGCTTGAGAAAAAATAAGGCAGGGCGGCACCGCAGAAATCCCCAAAGGGCACGCGTATGGATTGTATTCCGGGGATTTTTAACGCGGCCGCCGCCTGTTTACCCAAAGTGAATCATTGCAATGATTTTACAAGCGCCCCTGGTATGATGTCTGCGATTGATGGTTAAAGGAGGTTCCCCTTATGAATGACCGACAACTGTCGGTGTCTCGCCGTGATCGATGGAAAGCGGCCTTCAAACAGATGCGCGCCGACAAAATCCTGTATGTGCTGATCGCGCCCACCATTCTCTATTTTATCATTTTTCGGGTGTGGCCAATCTGGAACATGCGCATGGCTTTCTTCAATTACAAAGCCAGAGGCCCCTGGGAATGGGCGGGACTGAAATATTTTCATATGGTGTTCAGCACGTCGGCATTTACCGATATTCTGAAAAACACACTGATCATCAGCTTTATGAAATACATATTGTTATTCCCTTTCTTCGTCCTGTTTGCAATCCTGCTCAACGAAATCCGCAGCCGCCGGGCACGCAATGCCATTCAGGCGGTGTCTTACCTGCCCCACCTTTTGTCATGGGTCGTGATTGCGGGCATCTGGATTTCGTTCCTCAATCCGTCCAGCGGTGCGGTCAACCAGGTGCTGGGCTGGTTCGGCGCCGGGCCCTACGATTTTATGACGAGCAAGGGCGCGATCCGATGGGTGCTCTTCTTTTCAGAAGCGTGGCGCAGCCTCGGCTGGGATTCGATCATTTTCTTCACGGCGATCATCAATATCAGCCCCGACTTGTTTGAAGCCGCGGACATGGACGGCGCAAACCGTGCGCAGACCATCCGCGCGATCATCCTGCCGGCTTTGATCATCCCCATGACCACCGTGTTTATCTTGAACCTCGGTTTCTTCATGACGGCGGGCTTTGACCAGGTATTTAACTTTACGAATCCGGCGGTCAACAGCGTGGTGGATATTCTGGATACCTACATTTACCGCCTTGGCCTCGATAACGGCCAATACTCACTGGCCTGCGCGGTCAGCCTGATCAAGGGCGGAGTAGGACTGATTCTGGTACTGCTGACCCACGTTACGTCAAAGCGCCTGACCGGGCAGGGTGTCTGGTAATACCCGAACGCGTATTCAGTTGGAGGTGTTCAAATTGAAACAAGCAAAGCTGCGTAAAAAATTCGGCGTGGGTCAGCTGATTTTGATCCTCATTATGGGCCTGTTTATTCTGACCATTCTGATCCCGCTGCTGCATATCGTCGCAAAGTCCCTGTCCGACCCTACTCAGTCCGCCCAGATGAAGGGGCTGGACATTATCCCGAGGGGGTTCAGCTTCATCAACTATCAGATCATTATGAGCAACCCGGTTTTGGTGCCGTCCCTCATCACCTCTGTATTCATTACGGTGGTGGGCACCGCGCTGAACATGCTGCTGACCATATCGGCGGCCTATGTGCTGACCCGCCCGAATCTGGTGGGCAAGCGGGCCTTTATGGTTTTCTTCATCATCATGATGCTGTTTGACCCCGGTCTGGTTCCGGAATATTTCGTGGTAAAGGATCTGGGCCTGATCGGCAGCCGCTGGTCTGTGATTCTGGCTTTGGCCGTCAACGTCTACTACCTGATCATCATGATGCGCTATTTTGAAGAGATTCCGCTCTCCATCTACGAAGCCGCCAAGATCGACGGCGCGGGCCATATCCGCACCCTCTTTTCCATCGCGACTCCCCTGTGTCGGTCCGGCATCGCAACGCTTACCATGTTCTACGCCGTCGTTCGCTGGAACGAATACCTGCGCTCCGGCGTGTATATCAGCAAGCTCAAAGACAGTGTGCTGCAGGTGGTTCTGCGCAAGTTTTTGGTGGAGGGCGATACTACCACGCTGATCGGCGCGCAGAATCTGCTCAACTACAACGAGCTGGCCAAGATCGACTATACGGCATTGTCTTATGCAGTCATTGTAATCGCAATTATTCCAATCCTCGTATTATTCCCTCTGGTACTGAAGTACTACACGAAAGATGTGATGGCAGGGGGGGTGAAAGGCTGATCTTTTCAGTGTTCTAATCGGGAATCAAGAACAATCATTAGGAGGAGAATCATGAAAAAAAGTATTGCGCTTTTATTGGCCATGACAATGGCAGCTACAGCCTTTACCGGCTGCGGAAGCTCCGCAAACACGGCGTCCGGCACCGCCTCCGAACCGCAGTCGGCGCCCACGGGCAGCGGCCCCTGGCCGGAAATCGGCAGCAAAGACGCCCCTGTAACGGTGAAGGTTCTGATCAAGGACGTACTGCCCACAGAAGAAGACGTGATCGCCATGTGCGATGTCGTCGAAAAGAAAATGGCAGACCACGGTCAGTACATCGATCTTCAGTTCGTCGAGCCCCCGGCCGGTTCTTACGCCACCGCTCTGCCGCTCGCGATGCGCACCGGCGACATCGACGCGGACATCATCTACTTCCAGGGCGGCGGAGATTTGGCCATCTCTCAGGAGGGGCTGCTGGAGGACTTGACCTCGTACATCGAAGGCTCTACCTATGTCAAGGATCTGATGCTGCCCGTCAACGAGGCCCGCA
Source organism: Bacillota bacterium (assembly GCA_023401495.1). Classification (GTDB taxonomy): domain Bacteria; phylum Bacillota; class Clostridia; order Oscillospirales; family Acutalibacteraceae; genus Faecalispora. The sequence continues at coordinate 192 of JAEXDU010000103.1, read as the reverse complement.
TGAAGAACTACCCGTACCTGCTGTGGCTGGCCCCGGCGCGCACCTATGTTCCGGTGATGAGAAAAGACCTGACGGAGAAGCTCGACAGCTATGACGCGCTCGTCAAAGACCCCACCATCGATAATTATCACGCTCTGTTTACAGAGATGAAGGCAAAGGGCCTTGTGCAGTACGCAATTACCGCCGACGACT
>JAEXDU010000136.1 GCA_023401495.1 Bacillota bacterium | reverse complement strand
GCTATTTCGCCGGGCTCGGTTTTGCCCAATTGATCGGGCATTCCGTTTTTTGCTCGGCCATCGAAATCAAACCGCTGGTGATTCCGCTTGTCGCCGTTCTGGTTGCTCTCGTCACTCTGGCGGGGAGCATTCCGTCGATCCGGCTTCTGCTGTCGCTTCGCCCGGCAGAAGTCTTACATGGGAGGTGATCTGATGAAAAAGCAGACGATGTATTTTAGAATGATCATCAGCTCGCTCATCCGCCGCCGTTCCAGAATGCTGGTGGCGCTTTTGGCGGTGGCCATCGGCGCTACGGTGCTTTCCGGCCTTGTCACCATTTATTACGATATCCCGCGGCAGATGGGGCAGGAGTTCCGCTCGTACGGCGCAAACCTGATCTTTGTCCCCGCGGGCGGCGATTCGGCGATAAACGAGGCTGAGATGAAAAAGGCCGCCGGTTTGATTCCGGCAGAGGACATCGTGGGCATTGCCCCCTACCGCTATGAAACGATCAAGATCAACGAACAGCCGTTCATGGCGGCCGGTACGGATCTGGAGGAAGTGAAAAAGACCAGTCCGTATTGGTTTGTTTCGGGCACGTGGCCTTCCGGCAGCGGGTCGGTTCTGATCGGCCAGGAGGTGGCGGATCTTATTGGCCTTCTCCCCGGCAGCAGCTTTACCATGACCGGCACGGACAGTACCGGCAAGGGCTTCAGCCGTGATTTTACGGTATCCGGCATTGTGCAGACGGGGGGAACCGAGGAAGCGTTCCTCTTCCTGCCTCTTTCGGATTTGGAGAGCCTGATGGGGAATAGCGGAGAGCTGGATGTGGTTGAGTGCAGCATTTCCGCTCCCCAGGCGACTTTGGAGAATATCGTCAGGCAGGTCGGTGAAAACGTCGAGGGAGTTACGCCGCGCCTTGTCAAACGTGTTGCTGACTCCGAGGGTACCGTTTTGACCAAGCTTCAGGCTCTGGTGTATCTCGTCACGGTTGTTGTATTGCTGCTCACCATGATCTGTGTTGCGACCACGATGATGGCGGTTGTCGCGGAACGGCGCCGGGAAATCGGACTGAAAAAAGCGCTGGGGGCTTCCAACCAAAGCATCGTGATGGAATTTTTGGGGGAAGGTCTGTTTTTGGGAGCGCTCGGCGGATTACTGGGCGTTGCGCTTGGGTTTGCGTTTGCCCAAACGGTCAGCATGAATGTCTTTACCCGCTCCATTTCCTTTCAGCCGCTGCTGATCCCGGCGACACTGGCCGTTTCGATCGCGATCACCGGGCTGGCGTGCCTGATCCCTGTCAGAAGCACGACAGATGTTGATCCTGCAATCGTCCTGCGCGGTGAATAAAGGAGGAATCACAGAATGAATTTATTGGAACTGAAAGATATTTCAAAAATTTACGGCAGCGTCAAAGCGCTGCAAAATATCGATCTGCAGGTATCGCAGGGCGAATGGCTGGCGATCATGGGGCCGTCCGGATCCGGAAAAACCACGATGATGAACATCATCGGCTGCATGGATAAGCCCTCCAACGGCTCTGTGATCCTTGACGGCATGAATATCGCGAAAGAGAGCGCAAAAAGCCTCACCAACATCCGGCGCGACAAGATCGGGCTGATTTTTCAGCAGTTCCATCTGATCAACTACCTGACCGCCTTAGAAAACGTGATGGTAGCGCAATATTATCACAGCATGCCAGACGAAAAGGAAGCGCTGCAGGCTCTGGAGCGCGTCGGTCTGGGTGATCGGGCCAAGCACTTGCCCAGCCAGCTTTCGGGCGGCGAGCAGCAAAGGGTGTGCATCGCCCGCGCGCTGATCAACTACCCTATGCTGATTCTGGCGGATGAGCCGACCGGCAATCTGGATGAAACGAATGAGAAAATTGTTCTGGATATTTTCAAGCAGCTTCATCAGGACGGCAGCACCATCATCGTTGTCACGCATGACCCCGAAGTTGCCGAGGAGGCCCAGCGAACCATTGTGCTGGAGCACGGGCGGATTGCGAGAATTCTCCGGAATAAAAAATAAACAGGGGGTATTTTCCGTGAAAAATAAGACTCTCTCTCTTGTTTCTGTTTTGGCATTCACTGTGCTTCTGTTGGCCGGGTGTAAAGACAGTTCTGCCCCTGTCACTTATAAAGACGGCACCTACACCGGCAAAAGCAGCGGGGATGACCGGGGCGCTTACGGCGAGGCGACAATCACTATCCAGAATACGAAAATTACGGATTGTCAGTATGTCACCTGGCAAAAGGACGGAACCATCAAGGATGAAAACTACGGGAAGGTAAACGGAGTCATTTCCAATCAGGACTATTATGACAAAGCGCAGCTTGCCGTAAAGGCCATGAAGGAGTATGCGGAGAAGCTCGTGGAGGTTCAGAGGCTGGAGGATGTGGACGCCATTTCCGGCGCTACGATTGCCTTCGACCAGTTTCAGGAAGCCGTAAACGATGCTTTGGATGAGGCAAAAAAATGAGCCATACCGATAACGGAGGTCACAGGAGGCAATCGTTATGAAAAATCAATGGCTATCGAATCGATTCACGCGTCCGTTCGCACCGAAGGAAGAATCCTCTGCGGCCGGCGGCAGCACGGAGAAAAAGGTCGAAAAGACTTTCTTTGCGATGGGTACGATGATGAGCTTTACTGCATATGGAACCCGGGCGCAGGAAGCGCTGCAAGCTTCCGAAGCTGTCATCGCGAAGCTGGATTCCCTCCTTTCGCGGAAAAAGCCGGATAGCGAGATCACACAGCTCAGTCGTTCGACCGGCGGCTGGATCAAAGTGCAGCAGGACACGGACGCCGTACTGCGCGAGGCATTGCGGTACGCCCAAAAAACGAACGGGACGTTCGACCCCGCGATCGGCGCGCTGGTGGATCTGTGGGCCATCAATAAGCGGCAGGAAAGCATTCCCGACTTGGATAAAATCAGGTGTGCCCTTATCTCCTGCGATTATCGCAACATCAAGACGGACGGCGCGGGCAGATACCGAATTCATAACGATGCAGGCATTGATCTGGGCGGGATAGGAAAGGGGTATGCGGCCGACCGGATCGACGCTCTGTGCCGGGAGCAGGGCGTTTCTTCCGCCCTGTTTTCCCTTGGAACGTCTTCCATAGCGGCATTGGGAGCAAAGCCGAACGGTTCCCCGTGGAAGGTGGGCTTAAAGGCGGCTGATTCAGAAAAAATGGAATGCTTCGGTGTTGTCCGGCTCAGGAATCAGTTTTTATCCACCTCCGGCGATGACCAGCAGTGTTTTGTAAGGAACGGACGACGATATCACCATATTCTTGATAAGGGTACCGGGTATCCGTCCGATAAAGGGCTGCGCTCCGTGACAGTCATTGCGGACAGCGGAGCCATGAGCGAGGCCTATTCTACGGCGCTGCATGTTATGGGGCTGGACATGGCCCTTGAATTCCAAAAATGCGAGGGTGGTTTCGAGGCGGTTTTCGTGACTTCTGATCAACGGGTCGTTTGTACGCCCGGGGCACAGTCAATCTTTGAATTTAGGGGAGAAGCCTTGGGATATCAGTATGAAAAATGAGAGTTAAAGAGGGTGTAGTTATGAAAAACAGACTTTTATCCGGCATTGCGGTTGCCATTTTCGGGCTGCTGATCGCACTTGTTCCGGTTTGTATTTTTCCGGCCTGCTCAAAGGTGATTGAAACCGCGGCGGGCGGTACGGTGCCGATGAAATGCTTCTGGGCCGGGCAAGCCGAAATCGGCGTCGGTCTTCTGATCCTGTGCGGCGGAATATTGCTTGTCGTTTTCAAATCATCGCTGACAAGGATCGGTGTCAGCCTGATGACCGCTTTAGCCGGTGTGTTAAGCCTTTTGGTTCCCACCCTGCTCATCGGCGGATGCGAAATGCCCACCATGCCCTGCAGGATGACAACTTTCCCCGCTCTGTATGTGTTAGGCGCTTTAACGGTGGCCGCTTGTGCTGCAAACGCCTTTTATCTCTGGCGGAAAAATCATCAATCGCGGGTGAAGGCAGATGGACAATAAGCCGTTAAATACAGTGAATATCGCGTTTCATACTCTCAAACGCAAACCGTTCCGGACGACCGGTCTGATCCTCCTTGTGGCGCTGTTTGCTTTCACGCTTTTTGGCGGGACAGTGCTCTCCAAAAGCATGGAAAACGGCATGGACAACCTGTCGAAAAGAATGGGAGCGGACATTCTGGCGGTGCCGTATGGGTATGAGGCGGATATTCAGAGCGCTTTGCTCCGGGGAGAACCCAGCACGTTTTACTTTGACGCCGGCACAACCGAGAAGGTGGAAAGCGTGGACGGCGTGGAGGCGGTATCACCCCAGTTTTATATTGCGACGCTCAGTGCGGGATGCTGCTCTTACCCGCTCCAGATGATCGGCTTTGATCCCAAAACCGATTTTATCATTCAGCCCTGGATGTCAGGCTCTCTGGATCATTCTCTCACGGACGGTGAAATCGTGATCGGCAGCAACATCAGTGCAAAAGTGGGCCAAAAGCTGAAATTCTTCGATCAAACCTATCTGGTCGCCGCCCGTCTGGATAAAACGGGTATGGGCTTCGATAACTCGGTTTTCATGAACCTTACCACAGCAAAACAGGTGGTGCGGAATTCAGAGAGGATTCAGGCGCATCCGGCAGCGGAAAATGATAACCTGATTTCGTCCGTGATCATAAAAATCAAAAGCGGTTATACCGGAAAGAATGTGGCGAACAGCATCCTTCAGGCTTACGCCAAAGAGGGCGTACATGTGGTGGTTGCCAAAAACATGATCAGCGATATTTCCGGCAGTCTGCGCGGGCTCACAACTTATATTTTGATACTGGCGGGCGTTTTGTGGGTTCTGGCTGTCGGTGTGCTCATTATCGTATTCTCCGTCACTTTAAACGGACGGAAAAGAGAATTCAGCATCTTCCGGGTTCTGGGCGCAACAAGAAGCAAATTGGTAAAATTGATTCTGTGCGAATCCTGCCTGATCAGTATTTTCGGCACCGCGGCCGGGATGACAGCGGCGGCCATCGTTGTGTTTCCGTTCAGTACCTATATCAGCACATTGCTGGGATTGCCTTATTTGCAGCCCTCCCCCGGAGCTTTATTTCTCATGGCGGCTCTGAGCTTTTTGATCTCTTTTGCTACCGGCCCGATTGCCTCGGCTTATGCCGCGGTTCAAATAGGAAGCTCCGAAATCTATACCACGATGAAGGAGGGGGAATAATGCTGCTGGAAATCAAAGGCTTAAGCAAGGAATACCAGCGCAAGGGAAAAGCGTTTTGGGCCGTAAACAGCGTGGATTTATCCATCCGCCAGGGCGATTTTGTCAATATTATCGGGCGCTCGGGGAGCGGAAAGAGCACCTTGCTCAATATGGCCGCCGGGCTGCTGATGCCCACTTCAGGAAGTATCAAGCTAGCTGGCACGGAGCTTTATGCTTTGAAGGACAAAGAAATCTCGGAGCTGCGAAACACGCGATTGGGATACATACCGCAAGGGCTTGGCACGCTTTCTGCCCTGACCGTTTTTGATAACGTGAGGCTGCCGTATTTCCTTTCCAGGCGTCAGGGGGAGGCATCGGGGCGGGCCTTGTTTTTACTGGATGAGGTGGGAATCTCTGCCCTTGCCGATATGCTGCCCTCCCAGCTTTCGGGCGGCGAGCTGCGCCGCGTGCTGATTGCCAGGGCGCTGATGAATGAGCCGGATATTCTGATCGCGGATGAACCCACATCGGATTTGGATGTTGAGACGACCAGAGAGATCATGGAGCTTTTCGCCCGGATCAATCAAAATGGTACGACGATCTTGATCGTGACGCATGAGCTCGATACTTTGGAATTTGGGAACAGAGTGCTGACCATGGCGTCCGGGCAGCTGACAGAGGGATCGCATTTGGGTTCTGTCTAAAGCTCTTCCAATGCATATTTTAGATTTAACGGATAATAGTAAATAGAAACAGGAAAATGGATGCCACTTGAGGTAAATCGAGTGGCATCCATTTTTATATGACATAATTATGATCAGATCATAAGGCATAACGGTAATATTTGACTGAGAAATATAATTTAGCTCCTATCATTAGAATCAAATAAATATTTTTAGCACTGACCATGAAAGGTTGTTTCAATGCATCTCAATCGGTTCCTGTAGAGTGAAAGTGAGAAGTTGGTTACTTCTGCGGTAAATAATGCAATAATGAAAAGCAGTAAAAATGGGAGTTTTTCTTTCACTGTATTTTATAGCTTCATTGTCCGATAAAACCGCATTAAGTTGTCTATCGTTAGCGACAAATCCTGCCGTGAGCGCATTCTGGCCACCGAGAAATCCACAGCAACCCGGTTGATACTGAAAATAGCGCTGACGCCTTCGTCGTAAGCGGCTTCGATGTCATCGCCGATGTCACCGACCAAGGCAGTGACGCGTACCCCAAGCACTTTGGCCCTGCGGGCGACGCCAATCACGACCTTACCGCGCAGGCTCTGGCTGTCAAGCTTCCCTTCGCCGGTAAAAATCATATCGGCCCCTGCGGCAAGTTCTTCAAATTGCACCGTATCCAGTATGGTTTGAATTCCCATTTGCAGTCGGGAATGAAAGAACGCTGCCATACCGGCACCCATAGCTCCGGCGGCTCCCGTTCCCGGAACAAAAGCCAAATCAAGGCCCATGGTTTGCCTGATGATTTGGCTCAGATGCTGTACGCCTGCGTCTAGTAGCTTAATATCTTCCGGTGTTGCTCCCTTTTGGGGGCCGAATATAACCGCCGCACCGGTAGGGCCATACATCGGGTTGTCGATGTCGCACATCGTGACAAATTCAATGACCTTTATAGCAGGTTCTATTTGGGAAAGATCCAGCCGCTGAATGCGGTGTAAGGTGCCTCCTGTTGGAATAAAGCTGTTTCCGGCTTCATCCAGAAAACGGATGCCCACAGCGCAGGCCGCACCGCAGCCGCCGTCGTTGGTACAACTGCCTCCAAGCCCCATAATAATTTTGGATACGCCCTTCCGGGCTGCGTGCAGGATTAATTCCCCCACCCCGAAGGTAGAGGCTTTCAGTGGGTCTTTGCGGTCCTCGATCAGGGGGAGCCCGGCGCTGGCCGCCATTTCGATGACAGCCGTGCGGCCGTTGTCAATCAGGCCGTAATAGCTTTCGATTGGCTCGAAAAAGGGATTGTTTGTTGTCACGATTACTTTTTTGCCGCCTAAGGCTTGTAAAAAACAATCCACGCTTCCTTCGCCGCCGTCGGCGACCGGAATCGAGTGAATTTCTGCAGTGGGGTAATATTCCTGAATTTTTTCTTCCAGCAGGGAACAGATTTCCATAGAACTCATGGTACCCTTGAAAGAATCGGGAATCAATAGAAATTTATTCATGATCATCCATCCTTTTTAGAAGTACAGCGGCAGGGATTCCCTGCCGCTGTACTTCTGTGAAATGTGGGTGAGGGATTATGCGTTTACCACGTTCACCGGTTTTTGCTCCAAAAACGCCTTCAGGTTGTTTACCGCAATATCCATCAGGCGGGCGCGGCTCTCTTTGGGCGCCCAGGCAATGTGGGGGGTGATGATGCAGTTTTTGGCGTTCAGCAATGGGTTGTCTGCCCGAATCGGCTCTGTGGCTACTACGTCCAAGCCCGCAGCGTATACCTTGCCGGAATTCAAAGCCTGTGCCAAATCGGCCTCTGCAACCAACGGGCCGCGAGAAGTGTTGATCAGGATGACCCCATCCTTCATTTTCGCAATGCTGTCTTTGTTGATGATCCCCTCTGTAGACGGGAACAACGGGCAGTGCAGAGAAATAATATCCGATTGTGCCAGCAGTTCATCGAGTGTGACATAGTCGCCCAAAGCACGGGCAGCGTCGTTCGGGTATTCGTCATACGCCAATACATGCAGGCCAAAGGCCCTGGCGATCTGCGCCGTGTTTTGTCCGATTCGCCCAAAGCCAATTATGCCTATTGTTTTGCCCGCCAGTTCCATCAACGGGGTATTCCAAAAGCAGAAATCGGGGCTGTTGGTCCATTCTCCGCGATGAACGGCTTCGGAATGTTCGCCGACGTGATGGCAGATTTCCAGCAGCAGGGCAAACACCATTTGGGCAACGGCAGTAGTGCCGTAAGTAGGAATGTTGGTGACCGGGATTCCTTTTTCCTTAGCGGCCTCG
>JAEXDU010000006.1 GCA_023401495.1 Bacillota bacterium | reverse complement strand
GTGGTGCAGAGCACGGCGATGAATCACGCGTGGAACATGGTGCGGTATAACGGCGAATGGTATCACGTGGATGCAACCTGGGACGATCCGGTTCCCGATCGGGCGGGCGTAGTGCAGACGTATGCGCTGCTCAAAAGCGACGCCGCGATGACCGGCGGGGTCAACCAGCATTACTCCTGGGATTCCGCAGGCTATGTCTCTGTCAGCACGCAGTTTGACAACGTGACCGACTGGTCGCAGTACCGCGTGATGCAGACAGCGATCGCGAGGGGCGCTGCGCTGGATACCTCTTCTCTGTCCGGTGCGGCGGGCGTTTATTCCGAGTTTATCGTAAAGCCCTACCAGACCGGAACGCAGGTCACCGTGACCAGCTCCAACCCGGCGGTTGCCTCGGTTCAGCTTGTCAATGCGAATGACCCGCGCGGAGCAAAGTATCGCGTTGTATACCAGGGGTCCGGCAGCGCAACGATTTTGGTTACTACCAGTGACGGCGGCCTGAAAACCGTGCCGGTCACCGTGAAATCTGCGGCACTCGCTGCATAGATTCAAATATTTCCTCAATCCGGTTTTTGGGCAGGTCGAGAATGGACTTTGTCGGGACGGGGTGCTCCAGCAGCGGCTGGGTGCAGTACTCCAGAATCGCAAGGTCGTTCCACCTGCCCAATTTATATCCGGTGTGGGGGTAAACGCCAACCTGTTCAAAGCCCAGGGAGCGGTGGAAGCCAATGCTGCGGTCGTTCGGTACGGAAATCAGGGCATACAGGTTGTAGTACCCCTGTTCCTTCAGCAGGGCAATCAGTGTCTTGTAAAGCATGGTGCCGATTCCGCCGCGGTGGTGCTGCTCGTCCATGTAAATGGAAAGCTCCGCATCCCATTGGTAGGCGGCCCGTGTCATATGGGGTGCGGCGTATGCATACCCAAGGATGTTGCCGTCGCTTTCGTAAACCAGATAAGGCATTTTGCTGCTGATGCTGCGAATTCGTTCCGCAAATTCCTCCACGGAAGGAACCGTGTATTCATAAGTGATGCAGGTGTTTAAAATGTAAGGGGCATAAATCGATATCAGACGCGGGGCGTCTTCAGGAGTTGCAAATCTCAGTGCCATAGTTCAAATCTCCTTTGTTTTAGACTTTTTGTTTTCATTTTACAGTTCGTTTTTCATTTTCTTGATAGATTTTTATTTTTACAAGTATAATTTTTTTTATTTTGAAAAACAAGTTGTTTTTGGACAGATACAATAATTTAAGAAATTCTTAATAGGATCAGAATGGCCATAACACGATCAAAGAAGGACAAAGTTCTTCCTTTTTTCTCTCATTCTGAAATCATGCAGAACAAATTTCTAACAAAAATTTCAATTTTGTATCTATTTTGTTATCGCAACTGTAAATATATTTTCTTTTAAAGAAAATAATTTTTCCGGTTCATTGGTATAATGAGGAAAATGAGAGTATCGGCAAAGGAGTTTGACATGGGCCTGATTCGTGTGGAGGACCTTCGTAAGGTATACCGGGTGGACCAGGAAAAGATTGTTGCGCTTGGTCGCATCAATCTGACGGTTGCATCGGGGGAAATATGCTGTATATTAGGAACCTCCGGTTCGGGAAAATCAACACTGCTGAATATTATGGCAGGGTTGGAAAAGCCGTCGAAGGGCCGGGTTGTGATAGATGACGTAGAGGTCACGGCGCTTTCCGAAAAGGATCTGGCGCTGTTTCGGCAGAAAAATATCGGCTTCGTGTTCCAGTCCTACAATCTGATGCCGACGCTGAGTGCCATTGAAAACGTCGCCATGCCGCTGATGTTCCGGGGAATCAGCAAAGACCAGAGAAACCGCGAGGCGGTCAAGATGCTGCACGCGGTGCGGCTGGGCAACCGCCTGCTGCACCGGCCGACGCAGATGAGCGGCGGGCAGCAGCAGCGGGTAGGTATTGCGCGCGCCTTCGTGGCGCATCCCAAGATCATATTTGCAGATGAGCCGACGGGCAACCTGGACAGCAAAACGACAAAAGAAGTGATGGAGATCATGGTGGGCATGGCGCGGGAATATCAGGAGACCCTGATTTTGGTCACGCACGACCAGGATATCGCCCGCTACGCGGACCGAATCGTCACCATTGTGGACGGAAATATTCAGGCAGATCATACGAATGAATCTGCTTTCCCTGCACAGCGGCAGGAAAAAGTACAGGAATTGACTACGGTATCAGGAGGAAAAGCAGAATGAAATTTCAAAAAATGCGCTCTTTGGCGGCGTTTGTACTTACGGCGGTTCTGCTGCTGCAGATGTTTCCTGTGATGGTGTCGGCGGAAGCGCCCACGGTTGCGGACCCGCAGATTATCTCCGCTACCATTTCGCCGGCTGCCGTGCAGAACGGCAACTCCTTTGAGGCGAATCTTCGCTTCCATCATGACGACAGCACGATTAACAATGCCAAAAGCGCGCTGATTAAAGTGACCAGCCCCAATGGTGCTATTCGTATCAAGAAAAACGAATTTACCGTTACGGATTTTTCCACCACGGATACCGAGGAAAGCGACGGTCTTTATTATACCCTGTATATGCCGGAAAACTATCTCACTTATTCCGGTTCCGGCCCCGGCGTGCTGCAGTTTTCGATTACATATTATACGAGCAGCGATGCTTCCAAGGGAACCGAAATCGAAACAAAAAATAAAATCAGCATCCGCAAAACCCTGATCCCCGGCGAAGGCTCCGCGGACAACACGGTGCGTGTGGATGAAAACAGCTCCACGCCGACCATTGTTGCCGGAACCAGTGCCACTGTGGGGATTCCCCTGATCAGCGGCAATACGCTGGAGGATGCGCAGATCGAGGTCGTGGTGCCGACCGATACAAAGATCATGCTCACTTCGGCCGGTTCCGTTTATACCATGAGTTTTGTGTCGGGGGAGAAGAAGTACTTAAATCTTCCGCTTCGGGTGGATTCCTCCGTTGCGGCAGGGATTTACCCGATTACGCTGACGATCAACGGCAATAAGGTGACCGCCTATCTTCAGGTGCTGGACAGCGCCCAGGGAAAGGGCGGCGTAATGATCGATTCCTATAAGTTGGACCGTTCCACCATCTATTCCGGCAGCACCTTCCGAATGGATTTGGTGCTGAAGAATACCGGCAGCCAGACGTATCACAATATCAACGCCGCTCTCGACGGCCTTGCGACAGAGAGCTTTACGGTAGTCGGCTCGCTCGACAGAAAGTCGGTCGCAAGCCTGGCTCCCGGCGCGACCGCGACAATTTCTTTTAACATGCAGGCCGCTTCCAAAATGGAGACGGGTAACTACGCGGTCGGGGTGAACCTCACTTCGGATGAGGTGACGGAGGCCGTCGCCACCAAGGTGTTTGTCTCTGTCGTGGGAACAGGCGATTCCAGCGGCGGAAAGCCGATCATCATCATCGAGAACTACAGCTTCGGCGGAACCTCGGTGACCGGCGGCAAAACATTCCCGCTCTCGCTCCGCTTTCGCAACGCGAATACCAGCACGGCGATTCAGAACCTGAAAATCACTATTACTTCCACGGCGGACGAAGACACCGGCGGCGTTTTCACACCGGCCAATTCTTCCAATACGTTCTTTATCTCGAAGCTGGGGGCCGGCGCTTCCATCGATAAATCGATTGAGCTGTACCCCAAAGCGGACGCCAAGCCCAAATCCTATGGCATCGATGTAAAGTTCGAGTACGAATCCTCCGCAGATACCAAGCACGAGCAGATTACGGCGACGGAAACGATCTCTATTCCGCTCACACAGCCGGATCGCTTTGAGGTGACGAACGCGGAGGTGCAGGGGCCGATCCAGATGGGAACGGACGGCCAGCTGTCTATCAGCTATGTCAACAAGGGAAAGAGCACCGTTTATAATCTTTCCGTTTTGTTGGAGGGCAATTTCACCGCACCGGAAACGAACATTTATATCGGCAATGTGGAATCCGGTTCTTCCGACAGCTACGATACGACCCTGACCCCGACGGAAGAGGGGACGCTGCAGGGGAAGGCCACGATCACGTATGAAGACCCCAACGGGGAGACCCGCGAAATCATCAAAGAGTTCTCCTGCGAGGTTCAGCCGGCGATGCCCGTTGATCAGGGCGGTATGGGCCCAGATGTCAGCGAGCCGATGCCGGAGCAGTCCTCCGGTACACCGATTTGGATATGGGTGCTCATTCTGGCCGTGGTGGCCGGGGGGGCGGCAGCCGTGGTGCTGATCCGCCGTAAGCGTGCCGCAAAACGCCGGGCCCTGCTGGAGCAGGAAGACGATTATGACGATGTGCAGCCGCAGACGCCGGAGCTGCAGGACGGACAGCATCACAATGAGGATCAGCCATGAAATGGAAAGATATGATCGCCATGAGCTTGAGCAGCCTGTTCAAGCGCAAGGTGCGCACATTGCTTACAGTGGCCGGTGTCGTCATCGGCACCTGTGCGATTGTGGTAATGCTCTCCTTTGGTATCGGCATCAAAAAGACAACGGATGACATGATGCAGAGCATGGGGGATCTGACGGTGATTCAGATCGAAAACTACAGCCCCAGCCCCGATGCGGAACCGCTTGACGATGCCATGCTGGAGAAAATCCGTGCGCTGCCGGGAGTACAGACCCTGACCCCGATGTTTGATGTGGACTCCTCCGCCTTTCAGATTCGCAGCGGCAAATATGTATACGGCGGGCAGATCACCGGCGTGTATATGAATGCCCTCTCTGAGTTCGGCTATGAGATGGAAGCGGGTAAGCTGCCGGAGGGAACCGTAGAGGAAGGCGCGATCCTGTTTGGGAAGGACGCTCTATATAATTTCTACAACAGCAAGAAGAACAACAATAATATGATCTACCCGGAACCGGATGCCACCGGAAAAGTTCCGGACCCGTATGTGAACCCGATGGAAGATAAGCTGGAGCTGGTGCTGCGAAAGACCGACGACAACAACAAAAAGACGGTAAAACCCATCAAGCTCAAGGGGCTCGGCATCATGGCGCAGGATTGGAGCAAGAATCCCTCGCCCGGCTACAGCGTGTTCATGGATGTTAAGTATGCGCGGTCTTTGGTGGAGCAGTATAATAAGCTGAACAATATCAAGGTCGACAAATCGAAAAAGTTTCAGTACAACGGCGCCGTGGTCAAGGCACTCGATATTAAGTCGGTCGAGTCGGTGCAGGATTCCATCAAGGCGTTCGGCTTTCAGACGTACAGTATGGACAGCATCCGCGAATCCGTAGAGCAGCAGACCAGAACCATCCAGATGATTCTGGGCGGTCTGGGCGCGATTTCTCTGCTGGTCGCGGCGCTGGGGATCACGAATACGATGATCATGTCCATTTATGAGCGCACCCGGGAGATCGGTGTGATGAAGGTGCTCGGCTGTGTGATCGGGAACATCCGCGCCATGTTTTTGATCGAAGCCGGAATGATCGGCTTTATTGGCGGCGTGGCGGGCCTTGCTTTCAGCTATATGCTGTCATTTCTCATCAATACCCTCGCGGCGAACGGGGGTGGCGTGATGGGCCTTGGGGCCACAGGGCAGATTTCGATTATTCCGGTTTGGCTGGCTCTGGGGGCGCTTGTGTTCTCTACCATGGTAGGCCTGGTCTCGGGCTTTTCCCCTGCAAACCGCGCTGTCAAGATCAGCGCGCTCACCGCAATCCGTCAAGAATAATAAAAAGCGCTGCGGCGGTTAATCCGCCGCAGCTTTTTGTCTGAAAGCTTCATTTATGGGAATACAAAGCTGATTTTAATATAATCGTAGGTGTCCGCCAGTTCTTTTTCGATTGCGGCAGCCTTTTCTGTCAATTCCTCTTTGCTGATGACATCCTTACTGCTGTTCAGGTGGACTGCGATCCGAAAGCTCATGCCGATTTTATGAATCAGACATTTGCGAAGCAGCGTATCTTTGGGCAAATTCTTTTGGATGATTTCCTCGATCTGCAGCTTTATTTTCCCTTTGGTAACCACTCCGTTAGCCAGTTCGATAAAGGCTTCCTTCAATATAATGAAAGGTTCCTTAATGGAGAACAGCACCAGAATAATGGTGATAAAGAAATCCCCGTATACAGTAAGAAAGAAAAAGGGCTGTTTTCGCTGATGAACGAAATGGCGACAGCCGCCGCACCAATCCCTCCGGACATCAGCCCGTCGACCAAGGTGCCTTTTGATTCCGCCCCTAACAGAACGCTTGTATTGTCGATGCGTTTGTTTTGATCCCGATAGAAAAGGAACAATGCAGCACACAGTATTACCATAATGATCTCATAAGGAACAACGGGGCCAATGTCCATTTGCTCGCCAATCCCGGTTGTGAAATAGAGGATTGCCTTTTGGGATACACTGATTGTAGTAAAAGCCATCAGAAAAAGCATCAGTATGGATTTGAATATGACATAAATCGGCTCTAAAACGAATAGGCCGTATGGAAACGTTTCACTGGTATGGCTGCTTCGTTTCGAAATAACCGCGGCAACAATGCCGGATAATACGGCGATCAGGGTAAACACGGAATCGAGAAAAAGCGCCTCTATTCCGGTAATGAAATACACGCATAATCCCGCTGCGCCCATCAGAATATTTGCGGCGATCCCGATCAGGAGCGCCCGATGCTCAATTGCTTTCTGGTTCACGGGAATCTCCTTTCGCTTTCGTTGTTTTCTCAGAATAATCGTTGTAGTAACTGCTGAATGCATCCAGCATTTCGCAGAAACGGTCCATTTCGCTGGGGGTATATTGCTTTTTCACCTGCTCTACGGCATAATTCGTCGCTTGATCAAGCTTTTTGAATTCTTCAAGGATTTCAGGCCGCACCGTCAGAAAGTAAACCCTGCGATCCTGTTCGCTCTGCTTCTTTTCGACAAGCCCCTGTTTGATCAGCTCATTTACTTTTAACGTTACGGAGGATTTTGCGACCCGCAGCACGCCGGCCAGAAAACTTACGGTGCAGTTTTCCGTGTAGCTGATCAGATCAAGATAAAGCAGACTGTTATAAGTGATGCTGTGGTACAGGTTGCTCTCGTTCATCATGCGCAGTTCATTGAGAATGATATTGTAATACAATCGGTCGATTGCCTTTGTCGGATCCATAAAGCACCTCATTTAGTTAGGATATTATAATTATATTTACCTAACTAATATACAACGGATTGTTTTTTGTGTCAATTTGTTTCTGATGGGAAAATATCGGACTCTGCAAAAAACAAGCGAAAGCGGGAAGCCGTACGCCAAATATCCGGGCCCAAACGGGCCATGCTATTATGATTGGAAATTCAAAGCAGTACCGTCATGCTTTTCGTTGACTTTTCTCTGCGATTGCGTTAGCATGAAAAACAAGGCTATAGCCAAATCACTGGAAAAAGGTATTTCGATACAAACAGAGGTTTCCTCCCCACCGAAGGCGGGGGAGGAAACGAACCGCTTTTTCAGAGCGGTGTTCAGATACTATATTTTTGGAAAGGTTGTGCGGCAGGTATGAATTGGGAAGAAATCCTGTCGGATCCCAAGCTGTGGAAGAAGATCCGCGGTAAGATGATCTTTTTTATTGTGTTCACCGTTGGCCTGATTTTTCTTGTGTTTCATATTGAGAATGTATCCTTTGTCATTTCTTACATTCTGTCTTTGTTTGGGCCGTTGCTGGTCGGCATCGGTGTCGCCTATGTGGTGAATGTTCTGGTTCGTTTTTTTGAAAATAAGCTGTTTTATCCCCTGAATCAAAAGGGCTGGAAGATATGGCTGAAGTTCCGGCGCGGTATCAGCATTTTGCTGGCGTTTTCTTTTTTGTCGCTGGTCGTGTGGCTGATCATCGTCTATATCGTGCCGGAATTCATCAGTTCCCTCAGCTTCTTTTCAGAGAATCTGCCCGCCTATATCAATCAGCTTTCACAGTGGCTGACGGAAATGTCCAAGCAGTTCGACTGGAGTCAGGAAACCCAGAGCCTTTTGAAAATCGACTGGACCAAGCCGCTGGAAAAGGTCACCTCGACCGTCAGCGATCTGGCTACCTCTCTGGTGTCTGCTACTATCAGCGTGGCCTCCGGTATCATTTCGTTCGTGCTGAGTGTGATTTTCTCCATCTACATTCTGTTTGGGAAAGAGCGGCTGATCCGCAACATTCGCCGCGTGTTGTACGCGTTTCTTCCCAAGGACAAAGCGCAGCGCATGGTTGCGGTCGGCGTGCTGACCAACCGGATTTTTTCGGGCTTTGTCACCGGGCAGATGACAGAGGCCATCATCATCGGCTCGCTGTGCTACATCGGCATGTCCGTTATGGGTTTGCCTTATGCGGTGATGATCAGCGTGATCATTTCCATGACAAGCCTGATCCCGATTCTGGGTGCATATCTGGGCGGCGCAATGGGCGCGTTTGTCCTGCTGATGATCAACCCTATATACAGCCTGTGGTTTCTGATTTTCCTCGTTCTGCTCCAGCAGTTTGAGGGGAATGTCATCTATCCCCGCGTGGTGGGCAGCTCCATCGGCCTGCCCGGCCTATGGGTGATGGTCGCGATTCTGCTGTTCGGCAACCTGTTCGGCGTGATCGGCATCTTGCTCGGCGTGCCGCTGTTCTCCGTATTTTACGCGCTGCTGCGTCAGGAAACGGAATTAAAGCTGAAGGAAAAAGAAATATCGGAAGAAGAAGTGATGGGGAAGCCGCCCGTCGAGGTGCCGGACCCCGCCGCAGGGAAAAAAGCGCCCGCGTCCGATGAGGAATTAGCGGACGAGCAGGCGGAATCCGCCAAGAATTCCGCCAAACTCTGAAATGTTGACTGAAAGTTTACACTTTCGTCATGTCTGCCTGTCATGTTTCTGCTATCATCGGAATCGTGAAATCGCAGGAACACAGGAAAGGAGCACGTTGCAATGCAGGAATGGATCATCCAGACCATGAATCAGTTTGGATATATTGGAATTATGCTGCTGATTGCCATAGAGAATATATTTCCCCCGATCCCCTCCGAAGTGATTTTGACCTTTGGCGGCTTTTCGACCACATATACGGATATGAAGGTATGGGGTGTGGTGATCGCAGCCACCGTCGGCGCAGTGATCGGCGCCCTGGTGTTGTACAGTATCGGGCGATTTTTCCCGCCGGAACGCATTGAAGGCTGGCTCGATGGGCGTTTGGGCCAGATGCTGCATTTTAAACGCGAAGACGTGGAGCGCGCGGCACATTGGTTTGAGAAAAAGGGAAGAATCACCGTTTTTGCCTGCCGCTTTATCCCGATCATCCGTAGCCTGATTTCCATCCCGGCCGGAATGACAAAAATGTCGATGGGCGTGTTTCTGCTGTACACCACCGCGGGTACCTTTTTGTGGAATACCGTATTGGTGCATCTGGGCGTGTTCGCAGGGGAATCGTGGGAACGCGTTGCAGGATATATCGACCTGTATGCGCACGCCACTCTCGTTGTGTTGATTATTCTGTTTGTTGTAGGTGCGATCTTCTTTTACAAAACAAGGATCGCAAAGAAAAGCGAGAAAGAAAAAGGGTGATTTTACTCGTTATAGGTGTAAAATCTCGGCAATATGCCCTAAAAAACAAGAAATCTCCCTGATTTATTTTTGAGTGATTCAACGCGTTGCCGTTGTAATCCCCCAAAGGATCAGTTATAATTTTAGATGTTATCACTGATTTTTATTGCCGTAAGAACGGCAATGTATGGGAGACGGCCTTTTATGGGGAAAGAGAAAAAGAGAGAAATGCAGGGGGTACCCGCTTCTGTTTCTGAAACGTTTCAGAATTGGAATCAAAGCATTGCGATGGTTCGCAAGAAAACAGGGGAAAAGAGGCCGCGGTCTCGCGTTTTGCAGATCAGCGACGGCTGCCTTGCACTCTTTGGCTATACGAGAAAAGAATTCGAAGAAACATTTCAGCAAGACTACTGTAGACTGGTGCATCCGGAAGATCGGCAGACTTTTTATTCCTCTGTGGAAGATCAGACTGCCGCTGCCGGATTTTTTTATGTCAGATACCGCGTCCTTACCAGGGACAGGGGCGAAGCATACTGCATGGAATATGGAACCCGAAACGACAGGGGCGAGCTTGTCTGCACGCTCATGGATATAACAGACGAGATCAATGAGTGTCAGGAGGCAAAAAAGGCGAGAGCTCGGCTGAAAGCCCTGATCCGGGGGATTGCCGGCGGTGTTCTGATCGCGGGTTTCGATAAAAAGCGATTCACTTTTATCGACGCTTCGGACAACTATTTCCGGATTTTCGGTTACACCAGGGAGCAATATCTGCAGCTTGAGCGTTCCCCGACGGGGATTTGCAAGGTCTATGCGGGGAATCACCAGAAGATGTTTCGCCAAATCCTCGACTGGCTGTCTCAGGGGGCTGGCCGACCGCTGACGTGCGAGTATAAAATCCAGCGAAAAGACGGCTCCTATGTCTGGGCAACGGCGCAGATTTCTGTGATCGACAAAACACAGAACGGCTGGGAAATCCAGATGCTGGTGAGCGACAATACCAGCTACCGCAGGATCATGCACGAACTCCAGCACGATCAGCGCAATATCATCCGGCAAAGCGTCTCAGAAGATATCCTGTTCGATTACGACGTTCTGACCGACACGCTCCGTCTGTCAGACAAGTATGCCAATTTGACCGGGGTGCCGGCTGTCATCAGCCAGTACAGCGAAAAGGTTTTGCGGGAAAAAAGCGTGTATCCCGCGGATATTCCCGTTTTTGTCGATTTGATCCAAAACCTGCGCAACAATATCAAAATGTCCAACACGATCCTTCGCTTTCGCCACAAAGACGGCAGGTATTATTGGTATCATCTGATCGGTGCCGCGATCACGGATGATTCCGGCCGCATCACCAGGATGGTGGGGAAAGCCGTCAACATGAACCGCCAGAAGGAAGAAATGCTTGAGCTGGTAGAGCGTGCCCAAAGGGACCCGTTTACCAAGCTGTACAATAAAACGATGACGGAGACTCTGATCCGCCAGTACCTTTCCTATGAATCGGACCGCAGCCATGCGATCCTGATAATCGATATCGACAATTTCAAAGAGATCAACGACACCTATGGCCATTTGCACGGCGACGCCGTACTGGTGGAGTTTTCGCGGATATTAAAGCTGAAGTTTGAAGAAAAAGGGGTAGTCGGCCGAATCGGCGGCGATGAATTCCTCGTTTTTCTGCGCGGAGAGAAGAATCTCAATACCATCCGAGAAAAGGCACAGGAGGTCTGCCGCCTGTTCCAGCAGTCCGAATCCCTGTCGAATATGCAGCACCTGCTCAGCGCGAGCGTGGGTGTTTCCCTTTCTCCTCTGGATGGAACGGAATATGAGGAGCTGTTCCATAAGGCCGATCAGGCGCTGTATGTTTCAAAGCGCCATGGGAAAGGCGACATGGTCTTTTATTCTAAAATCGCAGAACTTGAACATGATTTGAGCGCTTTAAAAACAGCCTCTTACGTGACTGAAATTCACCGCGATATAACGCCGGATTACCGGGTCGACCCACACCTTGTGTTTGAAGCGACGGAAGAGCTTCTCACCTCGGGCGGGAGCCCCGACGAGATGGGCTCGGTTTTGCGAATGATCGGCCGGGTATTGAGCGTTGGCCGTGTGTATCTGGTGGAATGCTCGGAGGACCGCCTGCAATGTACCGTGACATGTGAATGGTGTGCGCCGAATGTGGAGGCGATCTTCGGCAGGGCGCAGAAGCTTTCGCTGGAAGAGCTGGGGCTGCATTACCAGTGCTTTGATGAATGGGGCCTGTTCCGCTGTTATGATGTGCGGGAGACGGAGGATACCTACTTTTTAAAGCAGAGTCCTTCCACACGTTCCACACTGCACTGTGTGCTGTACGATCAGCGGGGAAGTATCCGCGGCTTTGTCGGCTGCGACGATGTGACGACTAACCGCACATGGAATCGGAGCGAATCCGCGTCGCTGATGGTTCTGGCCGGGCTGATCAGCCGCTTTGCTTACTATCACAGGGAAGCAAAAGAAGAGCCTGAAAAGGGGATTGCCCCCTCTGCTCAAACAGAAGAAGTATAAAAAATGGCCCCGCCAATTGGCGGGGCCATTTTTTTATTCGAGCATCCCTCTTTGGCGGACGCGTTCCGGGTCAAGGAATTTCCCCATTCCCGTTTTCAGGCGGCCGAAGCCGAAACGCTCGTAAAAGGTTTCTTTCCCCGGGGATGCGTATAAGATGGTATTGCCGTCCGGCAATTGCCGGAGCATCTCCTCCAGCAAGGTTCTGCCGAGCCCCTGCCCCTGATATTCGGGCAGCAGGGCGACATCGTAAAGGGCAGATTGAACCACCCCGTCAGAAAGGGCGCGTGCACAGCCGATCAGGCGCTGCCCATCCCGCAGAAAAACAACGGCAAAGCTGTTTTCAAATGCCTTTTGGAACATCTCAGGCGTGTGAGGGGCAAGGCCCGCGGTTTCGACGACATGAGTCAGCTCTTTCCAGTCGATCTGATCGCAGCTATATTCAATGGTAAGGTTCATTCCGAATCACCTGCTTTCTTTTCCGTGGCTCCTTGTTTGCGGATGAAATTCCAGGAGTCGCGGCACATATCGGCCAATGTATAACGGGCCTGCCAGCCAAGCTCTTCTTGTGCCTTGGCAGCGTCGGCGTAGTATTCCGGCAGATCGCCGGCCCGCCGGGGGGCAAACTGGTACGGCACAGGCACTCCCGATTCCTGCTCAAAGGTTTTTACGACCTCCAGAACGGAGCTTCCGTGCCCTGTTCCCAGGTTGTAGATGCTGGCGCCCTCCTGTGCAAACAGCGCATCCAGCGCTTTGCCATGGCCCACAGCGAGATCACAGACGTGAATATAATCCCGCACGCCGGTGCCGTCGCGGGTGGGGTAGTCGTTGCCGAACACGTTCAAATAAGGCAGGGAGCCCTGCGCAACCCGCATGATGTACGGCATCAGGTTATTGGGGATGCCGTTCGGATTTTCTCCGATCAATCCGCTGGGGTGCGCGCCGATCGGGTTGAAGTAGCGCAGCAGCATGGTGTTCCAGCGGCTGTCGCTTTTGCAAAGGTCCTGCAAAATCTGTTCGATCATCGCTTTCGTTGTGCCGTAAGGATTCGTGGTTTGCCCGGTAGGCATGTCCTCCCGGTAAGGGATAGGATTGTTTTCCCCGTATACCGTGGCGGAGGAGCTGAATACCAGTCGCCTGACGCCGTGCAGCTCCATCTGCCGCAGCAGATTCAGGGTGCCGGTCACGTTGTTGTGATAATACAGAACAGGCTTTTGAACGCTTTCTCCCACGGCTTTCAGGCCCGCGAAATGAATGACCGCGTCAATCTGCTGTTCGTCGAAAATCCGCCCCAATTTCTCTTCCTCCAGCAGATCGCAGCAATAGGACGGGAAATCGCGGCCGGTAATCGTGCGCACCGCGTCCAGTGCGGCAGGGGAGGAGTTGCTGAAGTTATCCACTACACAGATATCGTAACCGTTCTGCAGCAGCTCCACGCAGGTGTGGCTCCCAATAAAACCGGCGCCGCCGGTGACCATAATATTTCTCATCGGAATATCCTCCGCTTTGTTCCGGGTTACTGCCCGGAGATTTCGTCCAGACCCAACAGCCGGCGGGCATTGTTCCAGTAAATGTCCTCCAGCATGCGATCCGGCAGATCCAGCTGTTCCAGGTAGCGCATCTGTTCTTTCGGCAGGCTCCAAGGGCAGTCGCTGGCATAGAGCACTCTGTCCGAACCGTGATGCAGGATCATTCGTTTGGCCTGTTCCGGGTCTATGAGCAGGTAAGACATCGAGGTGTCGAGATAAACATTCTCCATACCGATCAGGTATTCCTCGGCCTCTTCGCTGCGCCTCATTCCGCCCATATGCGCCGCGATAATGGTCATGCGCGGGAAATTCCGCGCCACCTTTGCCAGAGCCTTTGGCGGCGTGTGCACCACATTGGGGGAAACCGGGTCCCACCCCGCGTGAAAGGTAACGGGCAGCCCCAATTCCTGCAGCGCGTCATAGACCGGGTATGCCTTTTTGTCATCGACGAAGAAGCGCTGGTACTCCGGGTGCAGCTTGACCCCGTAAAGCCCCAGGTCACGAATGCGCCAAAGCTCCTCGACGGCGTCCGGTGCGTCCGGATGAACCGAGCCAAAGCAGTAAAAGAAATCATCCTGAACCTCCGCGGCCCAGTCATTCACGTTGGTCTGCTGTTCCGGTTTGGTAGCAATATTCATGACAGCCGCGCCGGAAATCCCCCATTCCTTCAAACGGTCTCTGGTGTCGGAAAGCGTGGCCTTTGTCACGGGGGGAACATGACTGGTCTCACCAATTCCGGAAAGTGCTTTTTTGGCCAGAAAATCTGGGAACATGTGAACATGCATATCGAAAATCATGGAAAACAGAATAGGTCCTTTCTTGTAATGATGTTGCTTTCAAAAAACCTGTACAGTCAATTCATTTTCAAACAGTCTGATGCAGGTACAGTGATTCCTTCCTCCGCCACAGGCGGAGGAAGGAATCACTCACTTTTTTAAAGCGGTAAGTACTATATTGTTCTCATTTTACACGCTTTGGAACGAAAAAACAAGGCATAGTGTCCGTCTCTGCCGGAACACTATGCCTTTGCCGGGCTGCTTACTGGTAAGTAAACAAGTTGTTCTGCTCACCCTGCTGTTTCAGTTCGGCAAGCTGTTTCTTTGAATTCTCACGCTGTACCAACAAAAGATCCATTGTGGAACGATTGAGAGCGGCAGCCTGGCGGAACAGTGCATTGATTTCAGAAACCAAATTCAGGGCTCGTTTTTCGTCCGGGGAACAGGTTTCCTCTTCTAACTGCAAAGACATCAAATCGCGCAGTCTTTCCTGTTCAGCGGAGTCTTGAAGCTCTGTTTGCGATCGAATCAGAAGGTTGCATTTGTCCACCCGCTGCATCAGCTGACCACGCTGTTCCAGCAGCAAGTCCAGATCAACTGTTTCTTCCAGCGACTGAACCTCCATCTGTTTGGTGATGTTCAAAATCTGTTCCATCAGGATTTTCTTTTGCTCCAGGCATACCAAAATGTCCTGTGTAAGCATGATATACTCCAATCTTTTCTGCGGTATTCTTTATTTCTTCATATGAACCAGTTTTTCCGCCTGTACCCAGGTATCGCGCATCTCGTTGACAAGCGGGAGCAGATCATCCAAAAGCTGCGGGTCGCGGCGGATTTCTGAACGAATGATCTGCTGATTGCAGAAGTAGTATAAATCATACAGCTCTTTCGAAATCGGATACTTAAAGTTCAGTACGGAAGAAAGATACTGAAAAATGTTTTTGCACTTTTCGGTGCATTTTTCAGAATTGGTATAATCGTTCTGCTTCATCAGCAGAGAAGCATGATGAAGATTCTTTATGACTTCATCGAACAGAAGAATCAGCTGCTCCCCGCGCGACATAGTGGATACAGACTGCTGTTTGTATTGAAAAAT
>JAEXDU010000216.1 GCA_023401495.1 Bacillota bacterium | reverse complement strand
ATAATTAAAATCATTCGTTTGCAAGCAAATTTTTTAATAAAGCATTACAAAAAAGTGTAAAAAACAGCCATGTCCAATGTATTTGTTTCACAGTATCTTATTGGAGAAAGTAAGTCTAAATCAACTTATAAACAGACGGATAATCCAATTTTGACTTTTTTCTTCTAAATCAAAGAGTTTGCGCATTTGCGAAATGAATTTAAGCTGTGCTATATTTAACATCAGCAAAAGCGGTTTATTTTTCCGCAGAATAATGCAAAAGTAAATCGAAGGGGGAAACACCGTGCCGAGAATTGAGCAAACAGTCCGTCAGGGACAAGAGCTGCACCAGTATCAGTTGCAGCGGCTGGAAGTTCTTGAAATGAGCGGAGATGAGTTGAGCGAGTTTCTGAATCAGGCCGAAAACGAAAATCCTTTGATCGATGTTGAACGGGACCGAAGCGAAATTGAAAAAGAGCTAAGACTTGCCAATTGGTTTAACCAGCAGCCTGTATACAGCCGCGGCTTTTACGAGCACACGGTGGCAGAGGATATTCCGGAGCCTGAAATTCCGGACAGCCGCACAATGTCTTTAGAGCAGTACCTTCGCCTGCAAATCGAATTTTCAAAGATGACGATCACTCAGCAAAAAATGATAAATTTTCTCCTCGGCTCCATTGAAGACAACGGGAGACTGAAGCTCACGCCCCCGCAAGCGGCCGCCTGCTGCACCGGCACGGTGGCGGACGCAGAGTATTGCCTCTCCCTTCTGCGCGGACTGGAACCCACCGGCGTCTGCGCATCCTCTATTCAGGAGTGCTTGCTGGTTCAGCTTTGCAGGCTGCCCCGGCGCTGTGAAGCCGCAGAATATTTCGTGAAAAACTACCTGGAATCAGCGGGCACGCTGTCTATAAGCCGCCTTGCACGGAAGTGCGGCGTAAAGGCTCCGGAATTGGAGCGGGCTTTGCAGGTAATTCGCGGACTGGAGCCATATCCCGGCTCCTGCTTTGCCCCCGCCGAGAGGACCTATGTGATTCCCGACATCCTGATGATTCCAAAAGGGACCGGATGGGATATCTGCCTTTGTGACAAATGGAGCGGAAGCATTCACATCAGCCAATATTATATAAAGCTGCTGAAGGGTTCCTGCGATAAGGAAAATTCCGCCTATTTATATGACAGGCTCCGGCAGGCCAAGCTGCTGCAAACCGCACTTGAGCAGCGCCGAAAAACCCTTCTGCATCTCTGCCAATTGATACTTGACCGCCAAAGAGTCTTTTTTGAAACCAACGGGCCAATTCAGCCGCTGCTTCTTGCAGAATTGGCGCAGGAGCTTTCGTGTCATGAATCCACTGTCAGCCGAGCCTTAAGAGGGAAATATCTCAGCTGTCCCCAGGGGACGTTTCCTCTGCGGAAATTTGTTTCACTCAACGTTGGAAATTCTGATGTTTCCAATGACGGGCTGACCAGAAAAATCAAGGAATTGATTGCTTCCGAGGATCACTGCGCCCCCCTGAGCGACCAGCAGATTACGGATTTGCTTGCAATAAACGGTTTGAACATTTCCCGCCGAACAATTGCCAAATACCGCCTTGAGCTGGGAATCCCCAATGTATTTGCGCGCCGCGTCTGAATCATTTCGCAAATGGAACGTGAAGGAGAGTCTTGCATCATGGCAAAAGAGTCGTTTAACTGGGATACATCCTATATCGATATTCTTCAGCTTGCAGAGCTGATCCGCCAACCGGTTCATTTCATCACTCCGGACGGAACCGTACAGTTTGTGAACCGCGCCTGGGAAAATACATATAAGCTATCCAGACAAGAAGTGATTCACCGGCATATTTCCACCATTGACGAAGTGACCAGGACAATGAACTATTATCTTTCATTGGACGACATACATCATGAATTGACAGACAGCATTGTAGACCTCGCCTATGACTATTTAAAGGTTCCTACCAACACGCCGGCCTGTCTGCAAGCAATTGAAAAAAAGAAAGAGGTGGTGGTTGTCTCGCAGATGCCGGACGGCGGTCAGGTAGTTGTTCGCAGCACCCCCATTTTTAATGACGAAGATCTTGTGCTGGTATTCACACAAATACAAGACCTTACAATGATGGCGAAATGGAAGGATGAGCTGGAACAGGAAATTGAAAAAAACAATCGGATGCAGGAGGAATTACAGTATCTGCGGGACAATCAGGCGGCAACCAATCTGGTTGGAAACTCCAAGGAAATGATTGCCCTGCGCAAATTAATTTCAGTAATTGCAAAATCCGACGCCAGTGTGTTAATCACAGGCGAAAGCGGTGTTGGGAAAGAGGTGGTTGCAAAGGAAATCTATCATAAAAGTCTCCGCTCAGACAGCCCCTTTATCACGGTCAACTGCGCGGCAATTCCCGAAAACCTCCTGGAGTCAGAGCTGTTTGGCTATGAAAAGGGTGCTTTTACAGGTGCATTCAAGCAAAAAATTGGGTTGTTTGAGGTGGCGGACGGAGGAACCATTATGCTGGATGAAATCGGTGAATTCCCCATTCATCTTCAGCCAAAATTACTGCGGGTTTTGCAGGAGCGGGAGATACGCCGTGTAGGCGGCACACGTAATATACCCATTAACGTGAGGGTGATTGCCGCCACGAACAGGGACTTGCTTCAGCAGGTTAACGAAGGGAAATTTCGATGCGACCTCTACTATCGGCTGAATGTGGTTCCCATCCTGATTCCGCCCCTGCGTCAGCGCAGAGAGGACGTTGCATTGCTGGCTTCCAGCTTCTTGATGCAGTTTAATAAAAAATATAAAACATCTAAGTTCTTTCTCAGTCAGGCGGTCATTTTGCTGGAGCAGCACGACTGGCTGGGCAACGTGCGGGAACTGGAAAATGTGGTAGAACGGCTGGTAATTATATCCAGCGGAAATGCCATTACGCCCCAGCAGATTTTAACTGTATTCAGCGGAAAGCTGAATATAATAGATGCAAATACCGACTCGCCCACCGCGTTTTCATTAAAAGAGGCGGTGGACCAACTGGAAAAAAAGATGATCTCCGAAGCGTTATCAAATTACAAAAGCACTTATAAGGCGGCAAAGGTTCTCGGCATGTCACAATCCACGCTGGTGAGAAAGGCAAAACAGCTGAATGTCAAAAGTGATAAAAAAACAGGCGTGCCGGAATAAGTACGAGCAATCTTTGACGGAATGCTCAAAGGCCATGAAAAAGGATAAGGGCGTACCTATTTTACATGTTGTACCACGGCCAATAAGCCCTGTGATATTGGCATAAACCCGGGTTGTATTCCGTCTCACATCCGCCGTTTGCTCCTTACAAGTTAGAAATCGCATCGCACACAAAAGCAGCCGTCGTCCATATCGCCAC
>JAEXDU010000206.1 GCA_023401495.1 Bacillota bacterium | reverse complement strand
GAGTACACCAGGAACCGGGCGCAGCGGAGCTTGGTGGCCATGTCGGCGATCTTAAAGGAGATGGCCTGCTGGAAGCCGATGGGCTTGCCGAACTGCACGCGCTCTTTGGCGTAATCCACCGCCTGCTCGAACGCGCCCTGCGCGATGCCGAGCGCCTGAGAGGCGATGCCGATACGGCCGCCGTCGAGCGTGGCCATCGCGATTTTAAAGCCGTCGCCCTCTTTGCCGAGAAGGTTCTCTTTGGGAACCTTTACGTCGTTGAAAATCAGCTCAGCGGTGGAGGAGGAGCGGATGCCCATCTTGTCGTAATGATCGCCGAATTCAAAGCCCTTCCAGCCCTTTTCTACAATGAAGGCCGAAATTCCGTGTGTACCAATGTCGGGGGTGGTCACTGCAAAGACCACGTAAGTATCTGCCTTGGGGGCGTTTGTGATGAAAATCTTGCCGCCGTTCAGCAGGTAATAATCGCCCTTGTCTACGGCGGTGGTTTCCGTTCCGCCGGCATCGGAGCCTGCGTTCGGCTCTGTGAGTCCGAAGGCGCCGAGCTTTTCGCCCTTACATAACGGGATTAAGTACTTTTTCTTCTGAGCCTCGGTACCGAAGGCGAAAATGGGCCATGTGCCTAAAGAGGTATGTGCCGAAAGAATGACTCCGGTCCCGCCGTCGATGCGGGAGAGCTCTTCTACGGCGATGGCATAGCTGATGATATCCAGTCCCAGGCCGCCCCATTCCTTGGGGTAAGGGATGCCCAGCAGTCCCATTTTTCCCAGCTCGGCGACTGCTTCCGCCGGGAATTCGTTTTCCTTGTCCAGCAGGAAGGCCAGGGGTTTGACTTTTTCCTCTGCAAAGTTCCGGACCTTCGCCCGGAGTTCCTCGTGCTGCTGTGTGGTCTTGAATAACATATTGCTTCCTCCTTTTGCGACTGTGTATCGTTAGAGTTTTGCTGACGGTAAGAGAGAGAAGGGTCAGCTGCCAAATAAAATATCCTGCAGGGCATGAGAATCCAGCTCGCGGTTGATGGCCTGCTGAATCTGCGCAAGATGGATGTGTGCCTTGCAAATCTCGCCCCCGTGCGCGCGCCGCCATTGGCACTCGTAGCCGGGAGCGGTGCAGGCGCTCACGGTGGCGTCCCGTTCCATTGCACGGATGAGCTGGAACAGCGTGACGCTGCCAAGGTCGGCGTCCAGGGTACAGCCGCCGTCGGCCCCGCGCGCGATTTGAACAAAGCCCGCTTTATGGAGCTTTTTCAATATTTTATAGGCAAACTGTTGGGGGATCTGCTCATTTGCGGCCAGCTCTGAGGCAGTCAGACGATCGCCGCCTGCCAATGCGCGCAGAATTCGCAGTGCATAGTCGGTCTCTTTTGTGATGAGCAAGGTGCCACCTCCGCTTTCTGTCTGCATTCTAGCAAACTGGATATTTTTTGTCAAGATTAATTTAAGGAAAAAGCTGTTTTTGCAGATATCCTTTTCCAAAATTTTATCTATTTATTACAAATAAAGTAATATGTGCGTCCTTTCCGGGAAAATGGATCCCCGTATTTCAAGAATATTGGCAGGAATCGAGGTGAGAAAATGGGGATCAGGGAAAGGAGGCGCACAGCGATTTGCAAAAAATGCCGGCCGGCCCCATTTTGAATGAGACCGGCCGGCATTAGGAAGAACTCAGTGCGGCGGTTCAGCGGAAGATGGAACTTTCCTCACCACTGTTCCCGCGTTACGGGGTGACAAGCCGGGTTGGGAAGTCGTTGGTATTGTAGGCCATCGTGACAGATGCACCGGAAGCTTTTGTGATTTTCACCATCAGGCGCTGGCCGGAGAATGTCGTTTTGCCGACGTTGCTGAAGGTGTATTGAGACGGATGGTTCCCGGTGCCTGTAAGGGAGACATCTTTGGTCTGTGAACCGATCAGTGTGGCGTTCCCGCCGTTGAGATCTGTCTTATACAGTTCCACGGTCACATTAGAGGCACCCGCGGGTGCGGAGCTCCAAAGGGTGAAGTCCCAGTTTCCGGCAGCATACGCGCCGTTTAACTCGGGGCTGTACCAATAAGCGGGAGCAGAGGTGATTTCACGGATCGGCTGCCAGCCGGTGAGTCCGCTGTTGGTGGTCTGCAGGTTCTGGCCGCTGGGCGAAGTGCCGCTGACGTTCTGGTTGTACAGATACCAGGTCGCGCTGGACAGATCGGGAGAGGTGCCGCCGCCGGATTTGGTGAAGGGAATGGAGGCGACGAGCAGAACCTGATTGGAGGAATCTTTCAGCTCAAGCTGGTAGGTGTAGTTGCCGGCCGCGATGTTGTTCAGATCAGCGTTTGCGGTCAGCGTCTGTGCGTTGTTTGCCTGAGCGGTAAAGGTGGTGTCCAGAAGAGTGTAATTGGTGCTGCCGACCAGCTTCATTGTCGCGCGGATCGTTTTTCCCGGAAGGGTAGTGTTGACCTTTGCGTCGAAGGTGGCCTGCGTGCCCGTGGTGCTCTTGGTCAGGTAAGCCGCGGCATTCTGATTCGCCTTGGTAACCTGGCTGAGCCCTACGGTAGGAGTATAATATTCTGTCCACTCTTTTTCCTCAAGGGGCTGCAGGGTTGCGTCGGCAAAGAACTCAAAGGAGTTGCCGCCCCACAGTTCGATATAAGGACGTGCGGAATTGCCATAAGAGGTTTCCGGATTGACGGCGTAGCTCTGGTCATGTCCCCAGGTCCAGAGTTTCATGCCGGGTGTGGCGTTGACGTTGTCGGCGATGCGCAGGATTCCCTGCTCATTATCGTGGTTGATGACGCCCCACCAGTTGTCGGAAAGATCGTTTGCATAAGCAATGCCCATGTCGTCCCAATTCGAGAAATGAGCGAGGTTGTCAAACTTGAAGATGTGGTTCGAAGCGTCTACCGCATCGTCCACGGTAGCCATCCAGGGCCACCAGTCATCTTTGCTCTTTACCTCGGTCATCGGGGCCACGATCTCCATAGAGGAGGAGCCGACGGTGTTGCCGGGGGTAGAGCCTGGCGCCAGCGTGTTGCAGGTCCAGTATTCATATTTGACAGCCTGATTCTTGTTGTTCTTCAGATTGACCTTCATTTCCACGGTCGGCTTGTCCGCGTAAACCGTATACGTTACCTTGCAGGTGATGCCGGTCGCGCCGTTATCGAACTTGCCGGGAGTCGCTGCAAAATTGACGTTGTCGGTTTTTGTCATCTGAATGGAAATCTTTTCGGAATCCTGTGCGACGACCTGATAGCTCCAGGGAGTCAGCCAGTATTTTCCGTGCTCTGGCTCCGAGAAGGTCGGCATGATTCCGCCGTAAACCATCAGCCAGTTGTAGTAGAAATTGTATTCGTTGATCCCATAAGGTGTTCCGACGGGGTTCTGGTACAAAAGCTCTTTCCCGGTCGGCTTGTAAATCAGGGAAATCAGCCTCGCGCCGTAATCCGGCAGGAAGGTAGCCTTAATATAGGAGTTCTCAATGACTTTGGTGTTCAAAACCTGGTTGACTATGCTGGAAGGATTTCCTGACTGAAAGGAGTTGTCAGCGTTCAATGTAAAGTCGAAATGGCGGAATGTAGTGGTGGAATCATACAGCGTCAGAGTAGAGCTTTCTTTGGCGTCAGCAGCGAGAGCCACACTGGTGGTGGAAAACACCATCGTCAGGGCCACTGCGAAAACAGACAGTTTTTTAAGCCACGATTTCATGATTTTTCACGCTTCCTTTCTTTTAGCTTCATTCAACTAGGCGTCCTTGAGTTTACAAGAAGCTAGCACATGGGTATCACCTCCTTACTGTTCAGCATAAATATAAAATATTGACATTTATGGTATTTTTTGTAAGTTTTTCTGATTTCAGTATACCTCATTTTTTCTCATTGTAAAGTACGCACATTTTTGTAACTATCACACTAACAAAAATGTGCGTACTTTACATTCGCCTCAAGAGGATTATAATAATATTAAAAACAAAACGGTAAATTTTTTAGTAAATATAACAAATTGCGTGCGTGCTTGTGTTTTGAGGGAAAGGAGGCAGAATCTTGGAGGACAGGTATCGTGTCCGGATGGAAGGGATCAAAAAAAGTTTTGGAGGCGTAAAAGCGCTGAGCGGCGTAAGCCTTGCGGTAAGGCCCGGTGAAATTCACGCGCTGGTGGGCGAAAACGGAGCTGGAAAATCCACGCTGATGAAAATTCTGTCCGGCGCTTATCAGAAAGACGAGGGAACGATTGAGATTGACGGCGTACCGGTGGAAATTGGTTCCCCGCGCCGGGGAAAAGAGCTGGGGGTAGGGATCATTTACCAGGAATTTGAGCTGGCCGGTGATTTGACGGTGGCCGAAAATATTTTTCTGGACCGGCTGAGCAGCGGCAAGCTGATCGACTGGAAACGCCTTTATGAAAAGGCCGAAGCTGTTTTACATAGTCTGAATTTTGACATTAACGTGAAAAGCCGCGTACAGGATTTGAGCGTTGCATATCAGCAGGTGGTCGAAATCGCAAAGGTGCTTTCGCAGAACGCGAAAATTCTGATTCTGGATGAGCCGACCGCCGTACTGAGCCCGAAAGAAACTGCGGCGCTGTTTGAAACGCTGAACAAGCTGCGCAGCGAAGGGGTCAGCATCATCTACATCTCTCACCGAATGGAGGAAATTTTTCAGATCGCCGATTCCATTACGATCATGCGAGACGGTGAGGTGACCGGCACGGGCCGGCGCAATCAGATGGAGATGAACCAGGTGATCGAGCTGATGATCGGCCGCAAGCTTTCCACTATGTTCCCGCCGCGCGCAGTCGAGATCGGGGAAGAAATTTTGCGGGTGGAGGAGCTGGAGGGCGAGGCCTTTCGCCGGATCAGTTTTTCTGTGCGCCGCGGCGAGGTGCTGGGTATTTCGGGCCTGGTGGGCAGCGGCAGAAGCGAGATTGTGCGCGCGATTTTCGGTGCGGACAGAAAAAAATCCGGGAAAGTGTATTTGAACGGACAGGAGGTCACGATCCATTCCCCGAAAGACGCCGTGAAGCTCGGGATCGGTCTCATTCCCGAAAACCGCAAGGAGCAGGGGCTGGTGCTGGATTTTGCCATCAAGCACAACATCACCATGCCGAATATCCGCAGCGTTCGGGGCATTCTTGGCGTCATCCGACAGGGGCAGGAGAATCGTCTCGCGCAGTCGCTTGTGGAAAAGCTGACGGTGAAGACAGACAGTATCGATGCGGCGGTGCATCAGCTCAGCGGCGGCAACCAGCAGAAGGTGGTGCTGGCCAAATGGTTCAACACCGATTCACAGGTGATTATTTTCGACGAGCCGACGCGCGGAGTGGATGTCGGGGCCAAAATCGAAATCTATAATCTGATCAACGAGTTTGCCAAACGCAGTCTGGGTGTGATCATCATTTCCTCTGAGTTGAACGAGATCATCGGCATGTGTGACCGCACGATTGTGATCGACAACGGCGAAAAAAGGGGAGAATTGAAAAAGGAAGAGCTTTCTGAGCTGAACATTATGAAACTAGCGGTTGGAGGGAATGCGAAATGAACCATTCTGCAGGCGATGATTTGAAGCTGCAAGAAAGACTGCGGGGAAAATTCGCGGGGCAGGAACGTGCCTCCGAGCTTTTTAAGAAATACATAGCTCTTGTGGTGCTTTTATTGCTGATTATTATTTCAAGTACGATATCCGATGCGTTTTTTACACAGAAAAACCTTTCGAACCTGCTGCGGCAGCTTTCGGGTACCACCATTGTCAGCATGGGAATGCTGCTGGTGATTCTGACCGGAGGCATTGATCTTTCGGTCGGCTCGGTCGTTGCGCTGAGCGGTGTTCTGTTTGCCTATTTTGCAACCTTTACCAGTTTGCCGGTTGCGCTGCTGCTGACCTTCTTTTTCGCGGCGCTGTGCGGCATGATTTCCGGTTATTTTTCGGCGTTTCAGAACATGGCGCCGTTTGTGGTTACGCTGGCGATGATGTCCGCCGCGCGCGGCATCGCCTATATCGTTTCGAGGGGCACGCCGATCCCGATTCAGAGTCGGGCGGTTTCTATTTTCGGCCAGGGCTCCCTGTATTCGATCCCGTTCCCGGTGATCACGGCGCTTCTGGTATTTGTGGTGATCGCGTTTTTGCTCCGGTACACCAGCTTCGGCCGATTTGTGCAGGCGATTGGCAGCAACGAAACAGCGGTGCGCCTCTCCGGTATCCGGGTGAACTATTATAAGTGGATGGTCTATACCATTTCGGGCTTTCTGTGCGCGTTTGCCGGCATCATCAGCGACGGGCGCACCGGTGTGGGATCGCCCACCATCGGCAGCGGAATGGAAATGGACGCGATCGCGGCCTGCGTGATCGGCGGCGCAAGCCTTTCCGGCGGGCGCGGCACGGCGATCAATACGCTGGTAGGCGTTCTGATCCTTGGGCTGATCGGCAACATCATGAACCTGATGAACGTGGCGGGTTATCCGCAGCAGGTCATCAAGGGAATCATCATCATTGTGGCGGTTCTGCTGCAGGGCAGCCGCAAAAAGAATTAGTACAGCTTTGGCAGGGGTTCGGCGAGTAGTGCCGCCGTTCAAATACCTGGATTCCCCTGCGAAGGGATGAAAACGCCCCACGCACTACCAAGGCGTTTTTCCCGGAGCGGGGATTCTGCAACAGACAAAACAGGTGAGAATCATTTGATAGGGAGGATTGTAGTAATGAAAAACAGGAAAAAGGTGGCGGGCGTGCTTCTCGCGGCCTGCATGATGGGAACATCCTTATTCGGCTGCGCGGGCGCAGTTTCTACGGGAGAAAAGCCGGCGGAGACTCCGTCAGGCGGTACTTCCTCTTCGGCGGAAACGAAGAAGGACGTGAAAGAGCTGAAGATCGGCCTTTCGATGCAGACGCTGGGCGGCGCGTATTTTGCCACGCAGGAAAGCTCTTTTAAGGAAGCCTGTGCCAAGCAGGGAATCACCTGCTTTACGGCGAATGCCGACGGAGATATGACGAAGCAGCAGGCTGACATTGAGGACCTGATTGCAAAGGGCTGCGACGTGATCGTGATCAATCCCAAGGACCCCAAAGGCGTGATTCCCGCGACACAGGAAGCGACCAAGGCCGGAATCGCGGTATTTATTATGGATAATACGGCGGACCCCACTGCGGATTACATTGCGATGATTCAGTCGAACAACTACGAGCTGGGTACCAAGGTCGGCATCGACGTGGCGGAGCACTTCGGCGATAAGGAAATCAAGATCGGTCTGCTCAGCGGCAACCAGGGCAACGCGCTGGGCGTTGACAGAAGAATGGGCGTAATGAAGGGCATTCTTGAAACACAGCTCGGCAAATCCAACAAAACCAGCGTGCAGGTTCTGACACAGGGCTGGGGCAACTGGAACCAGGAGGGCGGCCTTTCCGCGGCGGAGGATATGCTGATGGCGGCTCCTTCTATTAACTGCATCGTTGCCGAAAACGACGACATGGCGCTGGGCG
>JAEXDU010000064.1 GCA_023401495.1 Bacillota bacterium | reverse complement strand
GTATATGCCCAGCATTTTCAATGCATTACACTGGATAACCGAGGGGTGGGGCGCTCCGATAAGCCGAAGGCAGAAGCCTACACCACCATAGAAATGGCGGAGGACGTCCTGGGAATTATGGACGCTTTAGAGATATCGCAGGCCCATGTGAACGGTGTTTCCATGGGCGGAGCGATCGCCCAGCACCTGGCGGCCCGGCATCCCCACAGGGTCCGCTCTCTTGTTCTGACCAGCACCTTTGCCAGTGTCAGCAACAGCTTCCGACGGGCCATCGAAGCTCTGCGGGACAGTGTGGAGCATCTCGACAAAACCACGTTTAAACATCTGAATCAGTGGATGACCTTTTCTCAAAGCATTCAGAACACCTGTGAGGACATGCTTTGGAAGGCGGAGCGTCAGGACGCTCTGTATCCGTATCCCATGCCCGCTTATGCCTATCGGGCCCAGTGCAACGCCTGTCTGTCCCATGACGCCACGCTGGAGCTGTGCCGCATCACTTCCCCCACGCTCATTGCCGCGGGTTCCAGAGACCTGTTTGTGCCAATTGAAAAAACGATGGAACTGTATGAGGGGATTGCAGCCAGCGAATTATATTTGTGTAAAAACGGCGGCCATGTTCATCAATGGGAACAGCCGGGGGCTTATCACCGGGCGACACTGGACTTTTTTCTGCGGCACGATCAATAGAAACAGAGGAATCAAAAAAGGGAGAGAACCTAAGGTTCTCTCCCTTTTTTGATTCCTCTGACCAATGCGGATCATCAGGAGGAAATATCATCCAATTTTGATAAAAAAAGAATTGTAAGTTGATGAAATAAAGACTTTTCAAAGAAAGGTAAGATGTTTGTGTAGTCTTATCTAATAAAATTCTCAAAAACAATTGCACGTTTCATAGCAAACCGAACGATTCAATGTTAAAAATATACAAAAAATCATAATAAAATTTACACTTTATTGACAAAGGTAATATGAATCGATATAATTTAAGTGTAATAAATATAAAAAAACAAATAAATCGACAAACTTTATATATAGTTTTACTTCTGCTGACAGCTTCTTCGCAGATAATATGATTTTATTCTAGGGCAGATAAAAGATGACAGGAGGATGTCTTATGCAGGACAAACCAACCAAGCATTCCTTATCCGTCAAAGTTGCGGAGCAGATCAATGATTTGATTATCCGAGATAAACTCAAGCCCGGAACAAAGCTTCCCAATGAGGCGCAGTTGGCGGAAATGTGCGGAGTCAGCCGCCCCACAGTACGAGAGGCAATGAAAATGCTGAAAGCACAGAACATTATCGTAATCCGGCAGGGCGACGGCACCTATGTCTGTGACTTTACGGGACTGGGGGATGATCCGCTGGGCTTTCGCTACATAGACCGGGCAAAGCTCACCGAAAGTGTGTTTGAGGTAAGGCTGATCATTGAACCCCAAATCGCGGCTCTGGCGGTGGAGAGGGCCACTCCCGAAGAAATCCAGCAAATGGAGCAGATCGTTCAGAAGATGTACACCATCAATTACCGGGACCCGGCCCGTCTGGAGCTGGATATTCAGTTCCACACCCTGATTGCCAAATGCTCCAAAAACGCGGTGTTCAATCAGGTCATCCCCGTCATTTACGAAACGATTCAGAAAGGGATCGTCATTTTGGCGGAATCGGAAGAGAGCTTCAGCCTTTCCCAGCATATGCATAACGATATTTTTCAGGCGTTTGTGCACCGGGACAGCTGCCGTGCGCAAAACGCAGTTACCACGCATATTTACACCTCGCTGGATAACATCAGACGACTGAAGAAAGGAAAGACGTAATATGAAAGTAAAACAGGGTCACTGGATTTGGCCGTATTTGCTGATCGCTCCCGCATTGCTCACGATGCTCTGTGTGGTTTTTATTCCCGTGGTACAGGCGATCGTTACCAGTTTTCAGTATTACGATCTTCGTTATCCAAGCAAGACACAATTTCTCGGTCTGGGAAATTATATCGAGATTTTCACCCAGGACCCGCAGTTCTGGCCTTCCATTTCTCGAACCCTGGCCTGGGTCGTATTCGGTGTGGGTCTGCAATTCCTGTTTGGTTTCATTCTGGCCCTGATTTTGAACCGCAAGTTTTTTGGCTGCGGTGTTGTCCGTGCTCTTTCCATGGTTCCATGGGTTACCCCCGGCGTACTGATCGGCTTGATGTGGCGGTGGCTGTATGATGGAAATTACGGCGTCATCAACGACGTTCTGATTCGATTGGGAATTTTAGAGCAAGGAATCTCTTTTTTGTCCCGGCACGAGGCCGCCATGCCGGCGGCAGTTGTTTCGGTAGTGTGGCAGGGGATTCCGTTCTTTGCCCTGATGCTTCTGGCCGCTTTGCAGGGGGTATCCAGCGACATGTACGAGGCGGCGGATATTGACGGCGCATCCGGCGCGCAGAAACTCTTCTACATAACGATTCCATCTATTAAAAACACCCTGTTTGTCACCGTGCTTCTGCGAATCATCTGGGTAGCCAATTCGGTGGACATTATCCAGAACATGACCGCGGGCGGCCCGGCCTACGCAACCCAGACACTGAGCATTTACGTGTATCAGAAAGCCCACGTGCTGAATCTGGGCTACGCTTCGGCAATGTCGGTCATTTTGGCTGTACTTCTTCTGGTAGTAGCCGTGCCGTATCTGCGGTTTACGTTCCAGAGCGAGCGGAGTTGAAGGAGGGATTGAGATGAAAGCAAAGCATCACTCCGCGGAGGCGGTCAAATTCACACTGACACTGATCCTTCCCGTTTTACTGTTCCTGATTTTTCTGCTGTTTCCGTTCTACTGGATGTTCATTACCTCCG
The DNA here is from genome assembly GCA_023401495.1 of Bacillota bacterium. GTDB lineage: Bacteria > Bacillota > Clostridia > Oscillospirales > Acutalibacteraceae > Faecalispora. Next base: position 10,009 of record JAEXDU010000064.1, on the reverse strand, counting down.
TAAAACCGGACGCCGAAATTTACGCCAACCCTCTTTTGTATTGGCCGCAGCACTGGACCTGGATGACCTATGAAAAGCTGTTCGGCTATTTCAAATTCATCAAATATATGAAGAACAGTCTGACGGTAGCGGTTTCCACCATGGTGGTCTCTCTGGTGTTTTCCACCCTGGCCGCGTACGCCTTTTCCCGGTTCGAATTCAAAGGGCGCAAGTTCCTTATGGGGCTGTTTCTTTCCAACAACATGTTCCCCACCGTGCTTTTGATGATCCCGCTGTATTCCATTATGCGGTCGATGAACCTGCTGTATACGCCCACCGGTCTGGTTCTGGCATACACAACGTTTACCATCCCGTTTTCTGTCTGGCTGATCCAGGGCTTTATCCGGGACGTTCCCTTTTCGCTGGAAGAAGCCGCCCTGATCGACGGTTGCAACCGAACCGGCGCGTTTGTCCGGATTTTTCTTCCCATTCTGACCCCCTGCCTTCTGGCCGCCGGTGTGTACATTTTCATGCAGGGGTGGAACGAATACACCTTATCCTCCATGTTCACGAATCCCGCAACCCGTACCATACCCGTGGCGTTAAACAGCCTGATCGGCCAGCTGGGCGTAGAATGGGACATGCTGTGTGCAGGCGGCACGATCACGGTGCTCCCGGTTTGTATCATGTTCTTCTTCGCGCAGAAAAAGCTAGTTTCCGGCCTGACAGCAGGAGCTGTCAAAGGATAGGCATTGTTTGGCAGTGGCCCATATTTCCTAGAAAAGATGGGGAATTTGTAATAAAAGGAGAATAGAGAAATGAAAAAGGTAATAGCGACGTTCCTGGCAGGCGTGATGCTCACCTCTTCTTTGGCCGGATGTGGCGGCAATAACTCTTCTTCCGTATCCTCCGGGCCGGATTCTTCCGGTAAGCAAGCAACAAAGCTGTCCTATTGGTATTGGGCAGACAATACAGAACAGTCCGATCTGATGCAGAGCATTGTCAAACAGTACAACGAAACCAACGACAAGAACATTCTGGTCACCGCAGAGGAATATCCCTGGGACAGCGGCGGGTTCACCGATTCGATTTTCACGGCGATTATGGGCGGCGGCGGGCCGGACCTCTCCACCTTCAAGCTTCAGGCAGGCAAAAATTTTGCAGCCAATCACCTTTTGGCAGACATGAGCTCTTATGTAGATGCGTGGAAGGATAAATCCCAGATCAATGACGGAATTTGGCAGATGATGAAGGCATCTACCGGCGATGAAAAGCTGTCGGTTCTGCCGTGGACACTCGAGGCCCTGTATGTCTATTACAGACCGTCTTATTTCCAGAAAGCCGGCATCGAAAAAGCCCCCACCACCTTTGATGAATTTCTGGACGCCATCAAAAAGACAACGATGGATACCAACGGGGACGGAAAAACAGATGTTTACGGCCTGGGCCTGCGCGGAGCCGGAGGCGGACATGAGCATTTGGGCAGCTTTTTATACGCCTATGGCGCAAACTGGGATGATTTGACCACTCCGCAGGCTGTGGAAGCTTACAATGCCTATCTGAACATTTTCAAGAGCGGCTATGCGCCCGATTCCGCGCCCAATGCGGCTTACGCAGAAACAGTGGACGGATTTAAAAGCGGACTGACGGCGATGATCATCCATCATATCGGTTCGAGTGCCATCTGGTCCGAAACTTTTGGCGACGACGTGGCGGCATTCCCTGTTCCGGCTGGCAAGGGCGGACAATGGACCTGCACCGGAGACACGTGCCTCACCGTTTATGAGCAGTGCGAAAACAAAGAAGCTGCGTTTGATTTCTACCAGTACATGACCACGGGCGAAGGCGGAACCACATGGTTCAAATCCACCGGCAAGGGCCTGGGGACCGAGAACGTAGTTGCCACCAGCGAATACAAGGACAATAAGTTCCAGACCGTTGCGGCCGAAAGCCTGAAGCACGCCGGCGTCCTTCCCCCCACAGACACCCTGACGGAATTCATCAACAGCACCTGGGCCAACACCAATCAGCAGGCGCTGTTGGGGCAAATTTCTGCAGAAGACGCGTTGAAAATCATGCAGAAATCTCTGCACGGCAAATAAGAAAGAAACGCAGCACAGTCACTGATCAGGATCATGGAAAAGGGAGATTTCGCGAAAAGCCAACGTGTTTTCGAAGCGTCTCCCTTTTTCAAAAGAAAGAAGGAGCAAAAATGAAAATTGCCTCTTATGAATTTACCGGCGAAGGAATGCGCCGGATGTACGAAAATGAAAAGTGGACGGTAGGTATTAAAAACTGGAAGCCGGCAAACGACATCACCGGCTTGGATATGCTGGAACGACACAATAAGACGGACGAGCTGTTTGTACTGCTGTCGGGTTCCTGCACACTGATTTCCGCGGAGGAAACGGAAAATGGCTGGGTGTTTGACAAGGTAGACATGCAGCCGGCACGGGTATATAACATTCCGCGCACTCTGTGGCACAACACGATCACCCAAAAGGATACCAAAATGATTCTGATCGAGGATTCCAATACCGGAGAAAGCAACAGTGATTTTTACCGGCTGACAGCAGAGGACCTCAAAGTAATTCGACAGCTGGTGCAATCCAAATAACCGTAAGAAAATGGATTTGCCTGATGATGGCAGACTGAACATAGAAAAGATGGAGGATGTCATGAAATACGGTGTGCATCGGCTGACCTGGGGAAAGCACTTTGATCAGAATGACCTCGAAACCTTCTTCCAGCAGGTAAAAGAAACCGGCGCCGAAACAGTGGAAATGCGCCCGCCGGACGAAACCCTGCAGGGCAACCGGGGAAAAACAGCAGAAATCCGGAAACTGGCGGAAGAGATGGGAATTCAGCTGCTCTTTTGTTATGGGTATCCCAAAGGGATCGACATGCGGTCCTCCGACCCCTTTGTCCGGCAGTACGCTGTTGAGCATCTCAAGCGGGCGGTAGAAGCGGCCCATGAGTTGGGCGGGACGGAAATCGGAGGGATGTTGTATTCCACATGGCCGACCGATTACCAAAATGATATGATTACTCCCGAAGTAAAATATGAGCGAACACAGCACAGTCTGGAATGTATTCGTAAGGTCATCCCAACGGCGGAGGACTACCATATTCAGCTGAATATGGAAATCGCCAACCGGTTTGAAAATTATATCATCAATACGGTGCAGGAGGGTCTGGAGTTTATCCGTCAGGTGGAAAGCGATCACTGCGGCCTTCTGCTGGATGTCTTCCATATGAACCTGGAGGAAGACGATATGCTTCAGGCGATCCGCTGTGCAAAGGGGCATATCGGGCAGTTTCATGTATCGGAGCCCAACCGTCAGATTCCTTATCAAAACAAGCGAATCAACTGGCAGGAAATCGGCAGAACCCTGCGGGAAATCGGGTACGACGGCACAGTGACGATGGAAGCCGTGGTGGCCTTTGACGACGAAGCTTCCTATAACCTGCGCATGTGGCGCAACCAGATCGCCGACGCCGGCATAGAAGCGCGGATCGCCGCGATGAAAGCAGGATTGATCTTTTTACAACAGCAGTTTGAGCCGTCAGAGTTTTTAGAAAAAGCCCGGGCTTAATGAAAAAAGAAAATGGACAAAAAACAGCAGCTTTTTTCTGTTGCAAGAAAAGCTTACCCGATGCAGCCTTGGAACGCGTTCCCGGGTATGCCGGATGTGCGGCGGAAAAGAGTGGAGACCTTTTGCCCATTTTCCCGATGAAAAACCGGAAAGCTGACAGGAAAAGGAGAAATAGCATTATGAAATTCTTTATTGATACCGCCAATCTGGCTGAAATTGATGAAATGGTACGGACCGGCATCGTAGATGGGGTAACAACCAATCCTTCCATTATTGCGCGGGAAGGCAAGGATTTAAAAGAAACCCTGCTGAAAATCTGCGGCATGGTGGATGGTCCGGTCAACGGAGAGGTTCTGGCCACGGATGCGGACGGCATGGTACGGGAAGCACAGGAAATCGCCGGATGGCATGAGAACATGGTAGTGAAAATCCCGATGACGCAGGAGGGCATTACCGCTGTGTCCCGGCTGTCCAAAATGGGGATCAAAACCAACGTGACCACCGTGTACGACGCCGCACAGGCCCTGATTGTGGCGAAAGCGGGCGCTACTTACGTCAGCCCCTTCGTGGGACGCTCTGACGATGTTTTGATGGACGGCCTGAAAATGCTGGCGGATATTGCGGAAATTTACCGGATCTACCATATCAAAACCCAGATCATCGCCGCCAGCATGAGAACCCCTACCTATGTGGTGGGTGCGGCGAAAGCGGGCTCGGATATTGCCACGATTCCCTACGAATGCATGAAGAAAATGTTCTGGCACCCCATGACCGACGTCAGTCTGGAGGGCTTTATGTCCGACTGGAAAAAAGCGATGGGCGACAAGAAGATTCTGTAAGCAAAAGGAGTAACAGTGATGCGCAATATCGAGTATTTGAAGCAGCAGGCAAAGCAAATCCGCAGGCTGATTATCCGCTCCATCGGAAAAGCGGGCTCCGGGCATCCGGGCGGTTCCCTGTCCTGTGCGGACCTGATGGCAGCGTTATATTTTGACGTGATGAATATTAAGCCGGAAGAGCCCTTATGGGAGGATCGCGATCGGTTTGTGTTATCCAAAGGGCATGCCTGCCCAGCGCTGTATGCCGCGCTGGCCATGAAGGGCTATTACCCAATGGAAGAGCTGGATCACCTGCGGGAGCTGGGTTCCATTCTGCAAGGGCATCCCTATTCGGGAAAAACCCCCGGCGTGGATGTTTCTACCGGTTCCCTCGGTCAGGGCCTGTCGGTCGCCAACGGCATCGCTTTGGGCGCCCGGCTGGACGGGAAAGACTATTACGTCTACTGCCTGATGGGAGATGGAGAAACCGAAGAAGGACAAGTGTGGGAGGCCGCTATGAGCACCGTCCACTACCGTTTAGATCACGTGATCGCCTTTGTGGATTACAATCATCTTCAGATTGACGGCACCATCGAGGAAATTATGGGAAATGTGAATGTGGCAGGGCGTTTTGAAGCCTTTGGCTGGAACGTGCTGACGATTGACGGCCATACTATAGAGGAAATTCTGCAGGCAATCGATTCTGCGAAAGAAACCAAAGGAATTCCCACGATGATCGTCATGAATACAGTAAAGGGCAAGGGCGTATCGTTCATGGAAAATCAGGTTGGGTGGCATGGCAGTGCACCATCTGCCGACCAGGTGGCTCAAGCACTGAAAGAACTGGGGGAATAACGGATGAGTGAGCTGATCGCGACAAGAGACGCTTTTGGACAGGCTATCATAGAATTCGCAGAGAACAATGAAAAGGTTGTGGTGCTGGACGCCGACCTGGCAAAAGCCACCATGAGCTGCAAATTTAAGGACGCGTATCCCGACCGCTTTTTTGATATGGGGATTGCGGAATGTGATCTGGTTGGAACCGCCGCAGGACTGGCGACCACGGGGAAAATTCCGTTCGCCTGCACGTTCGCAGTATTTGCGGCAGGCCGCGCGTTTGAGCAAATTCGCAATTCCGTGGCATATCCTCATTTGAACGTAAAAATCTGCGGAAGCCACGGCGGAATTTCAGTAGGCAAGGACGGCGCGACCCACCAGGCGGTGGAGGATTTAGCCGTAATGTCAACCGTGCCGAATATGGTGGTTCTGAATCCCGGTGACGCAGTGGAAATGCGGGCCGCCGTCAAGGCAATGATCGACTATGACGGCCCGGTGTATATCCGTCTGGGGCGCAATCCGGTTCCGGTGGTGTTTGACCCGGATACCTATTGCTTTCAAATCGGAAAGGGTATCAAAGTAAGGGAAGGCAAGGACGTGACCCTGGTCGCCACGGGAAGCCTGCTGGACGTTGCCAATCAGGCGGCGGAAAAACTGCTGGCGGAAGGAATTCAGGCGGAAGTCATCAACATTGCGACGATCAAACCCCTTGATAAAGCTTTGATTGTGGAGTCCGCCAGAAAGACACGGCGTGTCGTCGTGCTGGAGGAAGGAATCATCGTGGGCGGGCTCGGTTCAGCGGTGGCCCACGCGCTTTCCGAGCGGTACCCGGTTCCGATGCGTTATATCGGAATGGACGATTGCTTTGGCCAGTCGGGCGATCCGGCGGCTTTGATGGAATACTATGGCATGACGGTAGAAGAAACCATTCGCAAAGTAAAAGAGTTGCTGTGAACCAGCAGAAACCTAAACATCAAATGTTTTATCATTAGATGTTGGATCATTAGACGAAACAGAGAAAAGATGGGATGCCCAACGATCGGGCGACCCATCTTTTCTCTTGTTGTATGTAATATAGCGTCCCGTACTTTCGGGACTATCTGTGCGGTATGTTTGGCGGCAAGATGGAGGGACTCATCGGAACGCTAATCCCACGGTTTTTAAAGAGCAGCTTCCGCAACGCTGTTGAAATGGATATGCTGACACGCATGGTTGCATCTGTTTTCCAGATTTCCAAAAAACGATTATGACAAGCTGCGAGTTAAGGCAATTCGAGATGTGAAACAAACAAACGGTTCGATTGATATTTTGGAAGCAATCAATGAGTCGGATAATAATATTTATTTATATATATTTATTATAATAAAGTATGTAACAAAACACCTACTTAAAACGTTCTATAATTAGAAGGAAAAATTTACTTCTAAATTAAAAAAGAATGGAGCGTTTATTTTTGAAAAAAGCAAAGTTTAAAAGATGTTTGTCCTTGATGATTGCAGTGTTATTTTGTTCTGCCTCTAGCACAATTTTTGCTCAATCCTATCGTGTTGATAATGATGGAACAAGTAATCTTTCAGCTTCTCCAACTCTATCCTTTGATGAAATTATTGAAACTGGAAATGCTGTTGTGATAAATGAATATGAAGCAGCAGTAGCACAGTCAAAACAACCGGATCAGAATTTTCAATTAAATGGACTGACCCCATCAAACAAAGACAAACAAAAACCTTACCAAATCAAGAAGACCATATCTGAATTGTCTAAAAAATCTGTTTCTGAATTGAAAAATATGAATTTTAATACGTCACAAATCGAAGCAATAAAATCAGCAGAAGGAAAATCTCCAGAAAATATTTCTGATTCGATTGCTCTTAAAGCAAGCGCAAACTTTACTATGAGTTTAACGAAAAACAGCTTTAGTTCTGGTACTGCCGTCGCCACCTGCAATTGGGCATGGCAATCTGCTCCATTAAATGCACAAACAGATACTTTGGGTTTTGGATGGAGTAATGGATTTGCCGTTAACTTAAACCGAACGACGATGACTGTATCCTACAAAGACCTAAACGGTAGCTCTAAGGGTTCAAAAACATATAAAGCAAAGGGGATAGTTCAAGGATGCCGATTTGATTTCGACCAAAGCTATGCTCCTGGCGCCCTTCGCTCGATAAGCAGTGGTAAAGCGACTGTTGTGGTAGATAATTTAAATAAAGGGACTTATATGGAAATGGTAAGCGCTTATTCACATAACTATTTTGGAATAGTTCCTTCTATCAGCATTGGCGGCGGTAGTGTTGGAATAGGAATTTCATTTAGCAGTGGAACAGATATTATGGATGACAAATACGTCAGATTTCCATAATAGAGTATTGATAGAATCCATTTCCGTCTGTTATCATATGGAATAATTAGGAGTAATTTCGATGAAAAAAAGAGTTGCCATTATCTTACTGGTACTATGTATGACTGTTTTCTGTGTTGGATGCGACTCGAAAAAGCCATACGACGATATTTATGACTCAGATGAAAAAATTGCAATGCAGGATCAATTTGAAGCTCAAAAAGAAGAAGATTCCAAATTAGACGATGGATCTTACCAATACACCGCAGATGCCTTCAGTGGCGCAAAAACCATTTGGCAATATCATGCAAAAGAGGGAGAATCCATTGCTTTTACTTACGACCTTTATGTATACAAAGGGAAAGGCAAACTTGTGCTTGTACAGCCTGACCAAACAGTTGTGAAAATAGCCGCCGCAAACAGCCGTGGAGATGGCAACACCATTTCAGATAATAATATCACAGCAGTAGAAGGATTATATAAACTAAAGGTGGTTGGCGCGGAAAGTCCCAAAATAACAATCAAACTCAAATTTTCACACGGCAGTTGGGAGGCACATTAAGCTTTATAAAAAAATAGGTGTTTATTGCAACTTAAGGTTTATTTATAAAAGCTCAGGTTTTCATACATGGAAGTCTGGGCTTTTGTTTTTATTGTAAGAAGCGACACACTTGCCTAGAGCGAGGCTTATTTTAAACTCACGCTATTTTCACATTGCCCGTGCTGGTGAGCAGGCAGACGGCAAGTTTATCGATTTTGCCCATTTGTTATCTGTCACGGAATTGTCATTGACAGGGCTTTTTCCTGTAAGCATTCCGCAACTGGCTTTGTTCCGTTGATCGTGAGCAAAACCAGTTCAGATGATGCGGCAATCACCAATAAGAAAAGCTCCCTTTTTTAAGGGAGCTTTTCTTATTGGTGAACCATCGGGGATTCGAACCCCGGACACCCTGATTAAAAGTCAGGTGCTCTGCCAGCTGAGCTAATGATTCATCTGAGTTGAGAACTTGTATATTATAGCAATTGAACCGGGGCTTGTCAACACAAAACGGGATTTTTTTCATTTAAAACGCGTTTTGACCCGAAAAATAGAATTCCCCGCCTTGCTCTCATCATACGTCCGGGCGGGGAATCATTCCCCCGCCCGGAACATCTGAGTTTGTGTTTTGATTTATTCTTCGTCTTTTACGATCGTGCCGCTCTTTATCTGGAAGCGCTTCATCAGCTCTTTCAGCATTTCGGACTGGCTGGAAAGCTCTTCGCTGGCCGCCGCGCTTTCCTCTGCGGTTGCGGAGTTCGTCTGTGTAACGGAAGAAATCTGCATCATGCCGTTGTCCAGCTCTGTAATCGCCTTGGCCTGCTCGTTGGAAGCTTCGGCAATCCGATTGATCAGTTCGTTGACCTGACCGCTCTTTTCTACAATCTGGTCAAGCGATTTCGCGGTCTGATCTGCGATTACCATTCCTTTTTTCACGGAATCTATAGCTCTCTGAATCAGGTCGGAGGTGGTGGTAGTCGCCTGGGCGCTCTTTGAAGCCAGGCTGCGCACCTCGTCCGCTACCACGGCAAAGCCCTTGCCGGCTGAGCCTGCGCGCGCCGCCTCTACGGCCGCGTTCAGCGCAAGAATATTCGTCTGCGCCGCAATATCGTCAATCACCTTGATGATATTCAGAATCTCGTTCGCCGCATGGTCGATGTCGCGCATGGACTGCAGCATCTGGGTCATCTGCTCGTTGCCCTGCTGCACGAACCGGATCGTTTCATTCGACAGCCCCTCCACAGAGGTAGCGTGAGAAGCATTGTTCTTGACATGCTCAGAAACATTCTGCAAAGACGTATTCAGCGACTCTACCGTGCTGGCCTGCTCCGCGGAATTCTGCGCCAGATTCTGCGCGCCCAGAGCCATCTCTTCGGCGCCGGCGTTCACCTGGTACGCCGCCTGCGAAATTCCCTCGAAGGTTTCGTTGAGCGAATTCAGAATCCTGGCCAGCGATTCGCGAATCGGGGCGAAATCGCCGCGGTACTCCACACCGCTTTCTGTGGCCAGATTATTGCGGGACACCTCGTCCAGCACGTGGGAAATATCCTGAATATACAGTCGAAGCTGCTGCACGGTATGGCCCAAGGCACTGGAGAGGCGGGCAATTTCATCGCGGCCCTTCACCTGCGGCACATCGGTCTGCAGATCGCCCTGCGCCAATAGCTCGATTCTCTCGGTGGCTTCCTCGATCGGCTTTGCCAAACGAGTCGCAAACATCGCAGCGGCTACCAGAGTGATCAGCTGAAGCAGCGCCGCAATTCCCACGTTGATCAGCAAGGTACGGTACAGATCCTGCATGATCTGGCTGATCGGGCGGGAAACCGCAATCGCCCATTTTTCAGGGCCGGAAATCTGTGTAAAGCCCACCTGTCTTTTCTGTCCCTGATAAATTGTATAC
>JAEXDU010000007.1 GCA_023401495.1 Bacillota bacterium | reverse complement strand
CCTTTTCTATGATACCGTGGATGCCTATGTGAACGAAGCGCTGTACTATCGTGACAAGGGCATTCCGTTCTATAAGGTGCATCCGCCCGGCCCGTATGAGTTTGATATGGAAATTCACCAGAAGCTCCGCGAAGCGGTTGGCCCCGACATGGGCCTGATGACAGACCCCGTCGGCGAATACAGTCTGGACGAAGCGATCACGGTGGGCCGCCATCTGGAAAAACTCAACTACCTGTGGTTTGAAGAGCCGTTCCGCGATTTCGAGCTTTACAAATATCAGGAGCTCTGCAAAACGCTGGATATCCCGATCGCCGCAACGGAGACGACGCGCGGCGCTCACTGGGGTGTGGCGCAGGTCATCAGCCAGCGTGCGGCGGACATTGTACGCGCCGATGTTTCCTGGAAATGCGGCATTACCGGCACGCTGAAAATCGCCCATCTGGCAGACAGTTTTGGCCTGCGCTGTGAAATTCACACCACGACCATGACCTATATGGACATCGTCAATCTTCATGTTTCCTGCGCGATCCGCAACTGCCGTTTCTTTGAATATTTTGTGCCGGAAGAGAGCTTCCAGTTCCCGATGAAGGGGAAGCTCCCCATTGACGATCACGGGATCATCACCGTGCCCAAAACACCGGGCATCGGCGCGGAGCTTGACTGGGAGTTGATCGAAAGGAATTGTGTCTCTTATAAAGTGCTGACCCTGTAAAAACGGCAGGGAAGCAACGAACGGCAGGAAAGATACCGACATTCTTTCCGTAACTGATGGGGAGAATAAACTACCAAAAAGATACAAGCACATCCCTCGCCAAAGGCAGGGGGAAAACAGATGCTATTTCATAGGGAAAGGGAGATCAAGCAAATGAGCGAAGAATTCAAAAATATGTTTTCTCTGAAAGGGGAGCGTGCCGTCATTACCGGCGGCGCCACCGGTCTTGGGTTTGCGATGGCAAAATGTATGGTAGCCTCGGGGGCCGAGGTCGTCCTTCTGGCCCGGGATGCCGATAAGCTCCAAAAAGCGTGCGAAGAGCTGGGCGGCGGCGCGAGCTATTATGCTTACGATGTGACCGATACCGACCGCGCGCAGGAAATCGCCGACCAAATCGTAAAGGAGCACGGCGATGTGACCATCCTGTGCAACAACGCGGGCAATCACTGCAAAAAGCCGATTGAAGAAATGTCCGTTAAGGATTTTACCGATGTACTCAACGTCCACGTGGTCGGTTCTTACGCGTTCACCCGCGCATTTGTCCCTCATATGAGGAAGAACCAAAAGGGCAGCATCGTCTTTACGGCGTCGATGACCTCGTTTATCGGCATGCCCTATGTGATGGGCTACGCCGCAGCCAAATCCGCGTTTCTGGGAATGGTGCGCTCGCTGGCCGCCGAGGTCTCCGCAGACGGAATCCGCGTCAACGCGGTCGCGCCCGGTTGGATCGATACGCCCATGTTCCACAAGGCCGTCGATAACGATCCGCCCCGCCAGCAGAAGATTCTCGGCAGAACGCCGATGAACCGGTTCGGCGATCCGGAGGATATCGGCTGGGCGGTTGTGTACCTTTGCTCTCCCGCCGCGAAATTTGTCAACGGCGTTGCGCTCCCGGTGGATGGCGGCGCTCTGATCGGCTTTTAAGGCGAAATCACCTGAAAAGTACGTTATGTGAAAATAGCGGCACCTTCCTCTGCCGCAGGCCGGGGAAGGTGCGAACAGCTTTTTAAAAATGGAATGAGATATGCCAAAAAACAGTGGGAGGGTTTCACCATGGCACAATGGAATAACGACAAGGAACTGTTTGCGCTCGTGAAAGAACGTCTGTACACCCCCGTTGTGGGGGATATTCTGGACGGCCTCGGCTGCTACCATCAGTTTCTTCCGCAGGACGTCCGCCCCCTGCGCGACGATATGAAGCTGGTAGGCCGCGCGATGCCGGTTCTGATGATCGATGTGTACGGGCCGCAGAAAAAACCGTTCGGCCTTCTCACAGAGGCGCTCGATCAGCTCGAAGAGGATGAGATTTATCTTGCCACCGGCGGCACGAAGCGCTGCGCCTATTGGGGCGAGCTGCTCACGGCCACCGCCAGAACCAGAAAAGCGGCGGGCGCCGTTGTCAATGGCTGGCACCGCGACACGCCGCAGGTGCTCGAGCAGAACTGGCCGGTGTTCAGCTGCGGCTGCTACGCGCAGGATTCCTCCGTGCGCACGCAGGTGGTAGATTTCCGTTGCCCGATCGAATTCGGCGACGTGTGGGTCAATCCCGGCGATATCGTGTTCGGTGACATCGACGGCGTGCTGATCATTCCACAGAAATACGAAACAGAAGTATTTGAAAAGGCGCTGGAAAAAGCGGCGGGCGAGAAAGTGGTCCGAAAAGCGATCGAGGGCGGCATGACCGCAACCGCGGCCTTCGCCAAATTCGGCATTTTGTAAAGGGGGCCGGGAGTATGACCGAGCAGGCCGTTTTCCAGATCGATCAGGCGGATAATGTGGCCACCGCGCTCCAGACCCTTGTGCCGGGCACCGCCGCGGCGCACGGCGACCCGTCCCAGCCGAGCGTCACCGTTGCCGAAGAGATACCGGCAGGGCACAAGCTCGCGCTCCGCGATATTGCGCCCGGCGAGAACATCGTGAAATACGGTGTGGTGATTGGGTGCGCTACCAAAGAAATCAAAACGGGACAATGGGTCCATCTGCACAATATGAAAAGCCTGTACGACGCAAGATCGTCGAGCCTGGATGTTGTGACCGGTGCGCCGACGGATACGCACTATGAGTAACCGTCATTCGCAGTGAAAATACAGGGCTATGGTCATATCCCCCGCCGAAGTCGGTGGAGACATGACCGCTACAGTTCCACCGTTTGATGAAAAATGAGTTCAACATGGAGAAGCAGAGATGAAAGAGTATCAGAATGTACGCTGGAAAGGGTATCTTCGCCAGGATGGCAGGAAGGGGATCCGCAATAAGCTGCTGGTTGTGTATACGGTGGAGTGTTCCTCGCATGTTGCGAAAGAGATTGCACGCCGTATCGACAGCAGCGATGTGGATGTTGTCGGCTTTGACGGCTGCTGCGACAATGAGTACGCGGTGCGGCTTCTGCTGGCCCTGATCCGTCACCCGAACGTGGGGGGCGTGCTGGCTGTGGGCCTTGGCTGCGAGTATGTGCAGCCGAAGCACCTGGCGGAAAAAGCGCTGGAGGCCGGGAAACCGGCGCAGTGGTTCTTTGTGCAGGAGCACGGGGGCACCGAGCCTTCCATCGAATACGGCCTGCAGCAGGCCCGCCTGCTGCTCGAAGAGCTCCGGCAGACGCCCGTGGTGCCGATGGGCTTTTCCGATCTGGTTGTTGGCGCGGAATGCGGCGGCTCGGACTATACCTCCGGTCTGGCCGGGAATGTGGTGGTCGGCCGCTTTTACGATAAGCTGGTCGATCTGGGCGGCACCGCCGTGTTTGAAGAAATTGTGGAAGCAGTGGGCCTGAAAGACCTGCTGGTACAGCGGGCCGCGGACGACTGCGCGCGGGAACAGCTTGCCTATACCTATGACAAAGCGCTGGAGTACTGCAAGTCGGTGCGCCAGTATTCCGTTTCTCCCGGGAATTTCGCGGGCGGCCTTTCCTCCATTGAAGAGAAGAGCATGGGCGCTGTGATCAAAAGCGGCAGCCGACCCATCAGCGGCGTGATCAAGGTCTCCCAGCACCCGCCCAAAAACGGGCTATGGCTGCTCGACAGCACGCCAGACCCGTACTGGATGGGTTTTGGCTATACCAATCCCAACGACAACGAAGGGCTTATGGATTTGATCTCGTGCGGCTGTCAGCTGGTGTTTCTGGTGACCGGCCGCGGGAATATCGTGGGCAGCGCGGTGGCTCCGGTGTATAAAATCACCGGGAACAGCGGTACCTTCCACCGAATGAGCGGGGATATGGACTTTAACGCCGGGCCGGTCTTAAGCGGCGAGGTCACTCTAGAACAACTGTGCGAAAATCTGTGCGATGAGGTGATCCGGGTTTGTTCCGGCGAACCGACCAACGCGGAGCACCTTGGCCATAAGGAGTATTTCGTCCCCTATAAATATCAGGAAAAAGAGGTTGTGGTCAAAAGAAAATGCGAATAGCGTTTTCAGAACCATCGAAAATTTTGCCGCCGTAAAATGGTTTTATTATTTTGCGACTGCGTTGGCAAATGCCGCAAAATTTAGCCACATACCACGGAGTATGATCTTTCCCTTGCGGTGTCTGTCACCTTTACCGGGCCATTTTCAAAGTCTGCCTGTGTTCAACCGGATGATATAGCCGGTTCGTTTCAAAATAGCCTTATGAAAGTACAGCGATTTCTTCCCCCTCCGCAGGCGGGGGAAGAGACCAATCTCTCGTTCAAGTGAAATAATTGTAAGTTCAAACGACATTTTCTCTGATTATTATAAACAAAAATAGGAAAATCTATATTATTTGACAAATAACCGAAAGTTTTTTATAATAAGTTGTACAAAGTTTTGAATCAGGGGGATGTCGTCGTGAAAAAAACGGCACGAAAAGCGGTAGGGTTGCTTCTTACGGCAGTTTTGCTGCTGCCTGTAGGCTGCGCTGACCATACTGCCGCGCCGCCGGACGAGAGTGCGGTGAGCAGTCTCCCTGAAACGACCGTAAAATTCTGGACCTACTGCACCACTCCGGAACGCGAGCAGGATTTCGTCCGCTTTCAGCAGATTTTAAAGGAGCAGCATCCCGAAATCACCCTGGATTACCTGGGGATTCCGGGGGATATCCCCACCTTTATGCAAAAGCTCGATGTGGCGATCGCGTCGGATACCGCACCGGATTTTACGGATTTTTATGATTCCAAATACATAAAGAGCGGTTTTTATGAACCGCTCGATGCTTTCTATGATCAGTGGAGCGAAAAAGAGTCGCTGAGTGCCGACGCCATTCTTCAGGCGCGCGCCTATGACCCGAAGCAGCAGCGCCTGTATACGCTTCCGTTTTCGATGCAGCCGTGGGGCATGTGGGTTCGCACCGATCTTCTGCAGTCAGCGGGGATGGGTGTCCCGCAGACATGGGACGAGTTTTTCACCGCGGTGCAGAAGCTGACCAACCGCGAAAACGATCAGTACGGCATAGCGCTGCGCGGCGGCCCGGGCAGCAGCAATACGCTCGAAGCCCTGATGTACGCTTACTCGGGGCTTACCGATTATTTTGACAAAAACGGCAAGTGTACCATCAATTCCTCTAAGCATGTGGAGTTTGTCGAGCGGTACCTGGGCCTTTATAACCGCTATTCCGCGCAGGATGATCTGGTAAAGGGCTGGACGCAGTTGACAGCATCCTTTCAGGCGGGCAAAGCGGGCATCATCTTTCATAATTTCGGCTCGGGCACATCGATTGCCACCGCCTTTTACGGGGATCAGTCGCGGTATCAGGCGGCAGAGCTTCCCCGAACAGCCGACGGCAGCGCTCAGATGCGGTTTGTAATGATGCGCTCTGTCAGCATGAATTCCAAGTCCGATGTCAAAGAGGCGGCCTTTCAGGCCATGACGGTCTACTGCAGCGCCGCGGTGCAGATTCCGCGCTGCAAAACACAGGGAGAGGTTCCCGTGGTGGCCGGTGCGGCGTCAAGCCCCGATTATATCGACGACACTCACCCGTACCTGCGGCTGGCCGAGCAGATGGTATCAGGCAAAGACGGCTCCGTGCAGATTCAGGTGCCGGTCTATCTGCCGCAGTACACCGAGATTCAGTCTGAGGTGGAGCCGATGATTCAAAAGGTGATGGCGGGCAGCATGTCGGCGAAAAACCTGCTCGATCAGTGGGCCAAATTGCTGGAAACCGCCAAAAAGCAGTTCGACAGTACACAGGGGTAACAACGCTTTACGATTTTCGTGAAGGAGCGCGGGGTCTTGAAAAAAGTATTTCAAAAGCCGATCAAAAAACAGATCATGCTCCTTTTTCTTCCGGTGGTGATTGCCGCGGTGCTGATCATCGGATTATTCGCGTATTTCTTTGAAACGAACAATATCAAAAAGAATGCTTCTTTCCTCACGCAGAGCATGGTGAGCCAGATCTCGATTCTGCTCAATGACAAAATGATGACCGCCTTTACGCAGATGATCAATCTGTCGGGAAGTCCGGCGGTCAATACCCTTTTGCTCAGCGAAAGCTCTTCAGAAGAGGACTTCAGCAGCCTGATGACCTGCTACAGCAGCATGGAAGAGATTTACCGCAACTATGACCAGATGATCGATTCGCTGTATTTCTGCAACAACCGCGGGATCGAGGTCAAATATTTTGTCAGCGATGTGCCGAAGCACATCGGCCTTTCGCTGACCCAGTGGATGAAAAAATACAACACCTCGCCGCATGGGGTGTATTGGCTCAATGATCACCGGGACGACGTGTTCCAGACAACGACGCCGCATAAGGTGATTTCCGTGTTTCGGATCATCGGTTCCCCGCAGTCCGCCGCCAGCGGGATCATCCTTTTTAATTTAAACAGCAGCTATTTTTCCGGGATTCTCGATAACGTCCATGTGTCTGAAAACGGATACATGATGCTGATCAGCAGGGACGGTACGCTGCAGTCCGCCGCAATGCAGAATCGGTATTGCCTGACGCTTTCGGCCGTGGAAAAGCTCAAAGAGCATTTCGGCTCCAGCGGCAGCACCGTGCTGCGCAGCGTGACAAATCAGCGGATGATCGTTACCTACCAGAGCATCGAGGCCAACGGCTGGATCGTCGCGGCCGTCATGCCGGAAAGCGATCTTTTAAGCAGCGCGGGGGAATTCAAATACATATTGCTGGTGCTGATGCTGGCGCTGACGCTGCTTGTCGTCTTTCTCTCGAACCTGCTGGCCAAAAGCATTTCCAAACCGATCGAGTACCTTTCCGATCAGGTAATCAAGTTCGATAACGGAGATATGAACGTCAGCTTTCAGGTGGATGCCGGCAACGAGATCGGCGTTCTGGCGCACGGCCTCTCGTATTTAAAGATCGCCGTCACAGAGCTTTTGGCGCAGGTGCGCCGCGAGCAGGAGCAGAAAACAAAAATGCAGCTTCTGGCGCTCCAGGAGCAGATCAAGCCCCATTTTCTGTACAATACCATCGGCTCCATCCGCCAACTGGTCAATATGAGAAACAATCATATGGCAAGCGATATGTGCGTGGAGCTGGCGCGCTTTTACCGGCTGGGCATCAGCGGCGGAAAAGAGATCGTCACGGTCAAGGAAGAGCTGGAGCATGTGGCGAGCTATCTGGAAATTCAGAAAATGCGCTATGGCGACGACTTTGAATATGAAATTGATGTTAAGGAAGAGCTTTTGTCCATCCAGATTCTCAAGCTGAGCCTTCAGCCGCTTGTGGAGAATGCCATTTACCACGGGATCAAGACAAAAGACGGCATCGGGATGATTCTGGTCAGCGGGGAAAAGCAGGAGGACCGTGTGATTTTAACCGTGTACGACGACGGCGTGGGCATGGACAGCGAAAAGCTGGAAGACCTGCGCAGCACGCTGAAACTGCCGCCCGAAGTAAACCATACCAAATATTTCGGCCTGCGGAATGTCAATACCCGTTTAAGGCTGTATTTTGGGGAACAGTCCGGAATTGTATTTGAAAGTGTTCAGGGCGTTTATACCCAGGCGAGCATTGTGATTCCGCTTGCCGGTCCGGAGGAAGGATGAGTTTTCGTGCATAAGCTGTTGATTGTTGACGACGACCAGATCATCCGGGCCGGGATGAAGCAGAATATCAACTGGGAGGAAAACGGCATCGAGGTAGTGGGAACCGCCAGCAACGGGCGGGAATGCCTCGAGATGATCCCGAGCTGTCTGCCGGATATCATCCTCACCGATATCAAAATGCCCTTTATGGACGGCATAGAGCTGATGGAGGCGGTGTACCGGCTGTACCCGCACATCAAGGTCGTTCTGCTGACGGCGTACGGCGATTTCAAATACGCGCAGATGGCGCTGAACTATAAGGTCTGCCAATACGTGATGAAATACGAGCATAACTCCGAGGTTCTGGGCGCCGTGCTGAAAGCCGCCAGAGAATCCGATGACCAGAAGGATAACGTCGAGATTGTCAGCCGCGGCCGAAAACTGCTGGAAAATAAATTCTTTTATGATCTGGTGGTCAATTTTCAGGATGACAACGAATTGGTGGAACGCGCAAAGCGCTTGAATATCCGTTTTATCAGCTCCACTTTTTGCGTCGTTTGTATCGATGTCGGTAAACGGAGCGAACGGGAGGCAGAGATTCTGCTGTGGCAGAAAAAGCAGCTCTGCGAAAAGATTGGGGAACTGCTGCAAAGCCGCCTGAGCCTGCCGAATGTGCACGTATATTATTTTGTGGGCGACATTTACCTCAATCTGGTCGTCAACTTTGCGGAGCGGCTGTCTGAAAGCGAGCAGGAATCATTCTTCGCTGAGCTGGAGCAGGCGTTTTCTCTGGTGAGAGAGACCCAGAACGTAACGCTGGCCGCCGGGGCCGGCTCGCTGTACAAGGGGTATTCTAATATTCTAAAATCCTATACGGAAGCGACGCAGGCCCTGGAAATGAAAAGCATGCTGGAATCCCGCCTGCAGGAAGGGAAGAATCTCATCCGGTTCGAGGAGCTGAAAAACAGCAGTGTTTCTCATGCCGCCGTTTTGCGTCAGGTGCTGTCGTTTATGGATTCCAATTATCATCAGGAGGACCTTTCGCTGAACCGGATCGCCGAAGAGGTCCATCTGACGCCGAGCTATATCAGCACTCTGTTCAAAAAGTACCAGGGGGTCAATCTCAGCGATTACCTGATGGAGCTCCGCGTGAAAAAGGCGATGAGCCTGCTGGCGGAAACAGACCTGAAAACATACGAAATATCTGAAAAGGTGGGGTACAGCAACCCGCAGTATTTCAGCGTGGTTTTTAAACGAATCACCGGCTCTGCCCCAGGGGAATACCGCAAAATAAGCCGTGCCTGATGGGCAGGGTGCATATGGAAGCAACTGCCCAATACAAAACAATAAGATGGACAGCCAGCAGACGGGCATGTTAAAATTGTCCAGAAGTCTAATGCTGTGTTTTTACTGATTGAGGTGGTCTTATGAAGCTGCGAGAGGAATATACTTGCCCTTTGGAATTGACCCATGACATCACCAGAGGAAAATGGAAGCCCATGATTCTGTGGCAGCTGGGGAAAGGCAAAATGTCATTATCGCAGCTTGAGCGCGATATCAGGGGGATCAATCAGAAAATGTTGTTGGAGCAGCTGAAAGAGCTGCTGGATTTTGGAGTGATTGAAAAAGAATCTTTCGAGGGCCATCCTTTAAAAGTAGAATATTCATTGACGGAACGTGGGCATAAATTGTTAGAAGCGATTGTCATCATGCAGTCGATCGGGATCGACCTGATGAAAGAGAACGGTATGTTTGACGTTCTCAAAGAACAGGGGTTTATTTGATGAAAAGGATACCCACAAAAAAGTGGGTCATTTACTTCGTCATTGCATCGTGCTATGCTTGCAGCAGGAGGCGATAAAATGCTAAGAGATGCGGAGAAAACAATAGGAAATCTGATTGATAAACAGAGTGTTTCTTTCATTAGTTCAGTGGATGAAAATGGATTCCCTAATACAAAGGCCATGCTTCCCCCGAGAAAAAGAGAGGGAATCCAAACCTTTTACTTTACAACAAACACTTCTTCTATGAGGGTATCACAGTATCGCTCTAACCCAAAAGCGTGCATCTATTTCTGCGACAAAAGGTTTTTTCGAGGGGTAATGCTGATCGGCACAGTTCAGGTGCTGGAGGACGCCGAAAGTAAAGAAATGATTTGGCAGGAGGGCGACACGCAGTATTACACTAAAGGTGTTACAGACCCGGACTATTGCGTCTTGAAATTCACAGCAAGCGCAGGACGATATTATGCGAATTTTAAGTCTGAAAGTTTCCCAATCGAATAAGAGTTGCGATGTGCTGAATATGCTTCATTCATGGCACGATTGGGGTTCTGATTGCGGTTCCGGTTCCAATTCGAGTTCCGGTTCCGGCTCTGGCCCCGATTTTTGATTCATTGCCAAAAACAGTGTGGGAATCGCCGCGGCCACGGTAAAGCCGATCGCCCACCAGAAAGAGACGTTGAACGCCCCGGCGATCGCCTGAAGATCGGAGCCACCGTGGCCCGTCGTCTGCGGCTGGGCGACGGTCGCGAGAATGGCCGACCCGAAAGCCCCGCCGATGGTCTGAAAAATCCTTGTAGAGATGCTCGCGTGGGGAACCTGTTCTTTGGGCAGCCCAATATAAGCGGACATCATGATCGCAATAAACAAACCGCCAAGCCCGGCTCCCCTGATCAACAGGGCGGCAGCCAGAAGAATCAAATTCGTATCCGCATTGGCAAAGGCAAACGGCAGCGTGCCGATTGCGACAGCGGCGAGGCTGAAAAGCACAATATTGCGCGAGCCGTCGCGGTCAGCCGCCTTTCCGGCCCAGCTTCTGGTGAGCAGCATGCCGATTCCCTGCGGCAGCAGCCACAATCCGGCAGACAGGGCGCTTGCTCCGCGTACCTCCTGATAATAGAGCGGCAGCATCAGCATGGCCCCGTTCGTGATGATTCCGCTGAAAATCAGCAGGATATTGGAAGCGGTAAAATTCACGGATTGGAACAGCCGCACATTCAGGGCCGGTTCCCGTTTCGTATTCAGAGCATAGATGACATACGATGCCATCAAAACAACGCCGAGAATCAGCGGAACATAGACGGCGCTGCTGCCGAAACCTCCATGCTTGGCGACCTCGGCAATGCCGTAGATCAAGAGGGCGAACGCGGGGGAGAGCAAAAGCATGCCGATTACATCAAGGGATGCTTTCTTTTCCGAAAGCTTATCGGCCGGGATTCCCCACAGGGCCAGCGCAATCGCTATGATGCAGATCGGAATATTGATCCAGAAGATGGCGCGCCAGCTCAGGCTGTTGACAATGATTCCGCCCAGCACCGGGCCAAGGATCGGCCCCAGAAGAGCGGGGATGCTGACAATCGCCATGATCCGCCCAAGATTGCGTCCTCCGGAAATCTGTACGAGTTCGGTTTGCAGTGTCGGCATCATCAGCCCGGCGCCGAGCCCCTGAATGACCCGGAACCCGATCATGCTTTCTATGTTCCAAGACAGCATAGAGCACACGGAGCCGGCTAAAAAAAGCGCCAATGAGAAGAGGTAGGATCGTTTTCCGCCAAATCGTTCGGTGGCCCATCCGGAAACCGGAACGGCCAGCCCCATCGCCAGAACATATCCCGTCGTGATCCACTGTACGGTAGAAAGGCCTGTTTTCATATCGGTTGCAATGGTATGCAGGGCTACATTGACCATCGTTGAATCGAACAGCGGCGCAAGCGCGCCGACAACAAGAATAATGGCAACCCGAAGCACCACTGGGTCGAGTTTTTCTTTTGCCGGTTTCACATTTGTTGTATTCATGAGAAATCTCCTTTTCCTTCAACTAGGAAACAATTGCGTTTCTTATGTGAATATGATATGATAAATTCAAATTGAATTCAATGGGAATTCTCCATATAGAAATAAGAAACTTTTTAGTTTCTTATGGATGTTCCTACAACAACGATACATGGATTGTCGGAGCTCGGAGGGATATAAAAGATGGAAGAACGAAAGAAAGAGACGCGCCGCCGCGGAGAAGTTCTGGAAGAGGCGATCCTGCGCGCCGCGTGGGAAGAACTCGCGGAAAAAGACTATGCGCATCTGACGATGGAAAGCGTTGCAACGAGGGCGGGAACCAACAAGGCCGTCCTTTACCGCCGATGGGACAACAAGTCGGAGCTCGTGATGGCCGCCCTACGCAAGCATTTGCCAAAGATCACGAATGAGGTTCCCGATACGGGCAGTCTGCGCGGCGATGTATATGCCTTTCTTCATGCGCGTGTGGAACCGACGAGAACAATCAACGTGCAGGCGATTCGGGGGCTTATGATGGACCCACGGGTTTGGCGTACCATAGCCGCCTTTATGCCGCAAATTTTCCAGAAGAGACCGGAAAACAAGCTGACGGCGATTATGATGTCCATTATGAAAAACGCGGAACTCCGCGGGGAAATCAGCCTTGAAAAGCTGTCGCCCCGGATCATCACATTGCCGCTGGACCTGCTGCAGTGCGAGATAATCACAAAGCAGGAGCCTGTTTCCGACACCGCAATAACGGAGATCGTTGACGATATTTTTATGCCGCTGATCCATGCGTCACAGCAGCAATAGAGATTAATCTGGCGATCATGTGGTTAGCTCTTTTGTGGTAAGTATGTTTGAAGTTTTCTCGTGATGAAAAAACGGATGCGCAATCGCAGCATCCGTTTTTGTGTGATAGAGTTCCGCCTGCTGATGGTCGATCTCGTTTTATTCCATCAGGTCACTTCCCTTTGGGCCCCGCACATTTGGGCACGGCTTGTTCGGTTTGCCGCCAAAGTTCGGCTGATTTTGAGGGGGAATGATTCTTCTGTGCCAAAACAGGTAGAAAGATTTCTATTCTGAACAAATTTTAAGCGTTTCGTGAAAAAAGGATAGTAAAATATTTCGGATTGATTTTGGTAAATATGTATGGTATCATTTTTTTAATTCAATCAGTAATTCGGCAATGAGGCCTCATTCATGGTGCAGCCAGCACCGCGAATGAGGCCTTTCTTAGGTGGTTGGCCGGCGATCATCCAAAATAGAATTGCTGTGATATAGTTCGGTGCACTTTTAAATCGGCAGATTCAAAATCGAATCTTCGCAGGTTTGGAGCGGCACGCCTACAACACAGTCCAATCATATTGAGGAGGAAAACGAATGAATGCTGTCAACTCAGGGGACATCTCTTGGATGCTGACCTCTTCCGCTCTTGTTTTAATTATGACCCCCGGTCTTGCCTTGTTTTATGGGGGAATGGCCGGTCGAAAAAACACAGTCAATACCGTTATGTCGTCCGCTTTTATCATGGGCCTTGCTTCTATTCTTTGGGTTCTGTTCGGATTTTCCCTGTCCTTTAGCGGCGGGGCCGGGGGAATCATCGGTGATTTCAGCTGGTTCGGCATGAATTTTACAGAGGATTCGGCGGCTGCCGCTTATGCGCCGACAACCGTGTGTTTTGCAGTATTTCAGATGATGTTTGCCATCATCACCCCCGCTTTGATTACCGGCGCGCTGATCGGCAGAATGCGCTTTTCCGCTCTGTTTGTTTTCATCGCTCTGTGGTCGGTTCTGGTCTATTATCCGTTGGCACACATGGTGTGGGGCGGCGGCTACCTGATGGAATTGGGCGCGATCGACTTTGCAGGCGGCACGGTGGTTCACATCAGTTCCGGCGTCAGCGCTCTCATGGCCGCTATCTGGCTGGGCGCCCGCAAAAAGACCGAAAAAGAGGCGGCTCGCCCGCACAATATGCCATTGGTATTTCTCGGTGCGGCGCTTCTGTGGTTCGGCTGGTTCGGCTTTAACGCAGGCAGCGCGGGCGCGGCCAACACTCTTGCAGTACACGCGTTTATGACCACCAACACCGCCTGCGCGGCTGCAATGCTCTCCTGGATGCTGATCGAGAAACTCCGCACGGGGAAGACGACGCTTGCGGGCGTTTCTACCGGAATCGTCGTCGGTCTGGTTGCCATTACTCCCGGCGCGGGCTTTGTACCGATCTGGGCCTCTCTGGTGATCGGCGCTTTGGTCAGCCCCATCTGCTATTTCTTCATTACCGCAGTCAAGCCCAAGTTTGGCTACGATGATTCTTTGGATGCGTTCGGATGCCACGGCATCGGCGGAGTCTGGGGCGCAATTGCAACCGGCATCTTCGCGGTAAAGGGCTTTAATCCCGATCCCAGCGCAGATGTGGTACAGTGGAACGGTTTGTTCTTTGGTCAGAGCGAGCTGTTTGTGCGCCAGCTGATCGCAATCGGCATTACGTTGGTCATCTCTCTGGTCGGTACAGGGATTGCTTTGGGTGTGACTCAGCTGGTTTTGAGAAGAATCCGTGTCACCCCTGAAGAAGAAGCGCTTGGCCTGGATATTTCCGAGCATGGGGAGCCTGCCTACCCGGCCTTTGACGGGGTGGATTCCCCGAATGCAGGGTTTGCTTTTACCGAAACCGAGGAGGTTTACCCTGAAAAAGCATCCCATGCGGTAAAAGCAAAAAGTGCCGAACTCCCCGGATGATGAACCATTTTGTGGACGCATACCGCGTGCACAGACCCATCTAACAATTGCTTATAAGACCTTTTGATAGAAACTACTCCTCTTCCGCCGAAAGGCGGGAAAAAGCCCGCGGCCTCCCCAAAGCCGCGGGCTTTTTCTGTGTGCCGGTACAAATAACTCCGATATGCTTTTTTATTTATTCAAAATTTTGATATTTTGGATCAAAATCCCAGTCCGCTTTTTTCCGCGCGGCTCATGGAATCATCCGCTGAAATCTTTTGAAAAAATCATAATGCTTGTTCAAACTAAGATTTTACATTGCGATTGCCATGCAAATAATTGCCTCAAAAAACGCTGTGTTTCAGACCATGCGGCAGGAAATAATAGAATTGGGCCAATCGACGGGTGGAAAATGAAAAAGGAAAGGAAAATTATGGATAATAATAAGAACAGAATGAAGGACAGACCGAAAAGCAATCCGGAGCTCAGAAAAATGAAGCCCCGGGAAAATTCAGACGTTGGGATCATCAATGGTAAAAAAATAGGATCGCATGATGCCGAATTTGAAAAAACGAAGGAGGACATGAGATGAACACCATGCTTTGCAGCGTGTCAGGTCTTCAGAATAAGGAAGGCAAAACCCAGATCAAAAACGCGCTGAACAAGATCAAAGGGGTCAATCAGGTTGGTGTCAACCTCGTGACAGGCAGCATACAAGTCAAATACAATGAACCCGCAACGGAAATGGAGCTGAAAAACTGCATTGAAAATACGGGCTTCCGGATTGAATACGAATAGGAGATTATTATGGCTGATAATAAAAAGAAAAGTACAAAGAACGGAAAAAAACAAGATGGAAAATTCCGTTCCAAAAATGTGAAGCATGATCCCAGTGCAGAAAGCGCAAGAGCCGTTTTCGGCCTGAGAGAGCCGGAGCAAACGGATAACAGGCATTTATCGATCTAAAAAAACCGGTGAACCATATTTTGGTTCACCGGTTTTTTACATATTGATATTTATTCCCCTAAATAGGATTTCAGCAGCACCTGCAATAACTCGTCGCGGTCAATGCGGCGAATCAGGCTGCGGGCGTTGTTATGCGCCGTGATATACGTAGGATCCTCGGAGAGGATGTACCCTACAATCTGATTGATCGGGTTATATCCTTTTTCTTTCAAAGCATCATAGACAGTGGTCAGGATAATTTTAATATCCTCCTCACGGTCGCCGGGAAAGGAAAAAGTCATCGTTTTATCGAACATGGATACACCTCCAGTATGATAATCATACAATATTTCACGGTGGAAAACAAGGGGATTTCGTGACAAAAATCGAAACAGATTTGATTTGTCCTGAAAATCAGGAGCGCAGCAGCGCGCCGATCTTCTCCAACTCCTGGAATACCTTTTTCATCACAGCGCTGGTGGCCTCTTCGTTGAGCGTGCCTTCGCCGGAACGAAGAACCAGGCTGAACGCCACGCTCTTTTTGCCGGCCTCGATCTGTTCGCCCTTGTACACATCGAACAGGCGGACGCTTTCCAGCAGCTTGCCCGCGCCGCGCACAATGGCTTTCTGCAGGTCGCGCACCGGAATTTCGTCGCTGCAGATCAGCGCCAGGTCACGGGTGACCGCCGGGAATTTCGGCAGGGGCGTATAGTGCTTTTCGGTCTGCGCACAGCGGAACATCAGGTCAAGATCGAGCGTAAAGCTGTAAACGCGCTCGCCAATGCCGTAATTCTCCTGCACCTGGGGGTGAATCTCGCCCAGAACGCCAAGGCGTTCGCCATCGATTGTGAGCACCGCGCAGCGGCCGGGATGATAGCTGAACTCATCTGAAGCAGCGGCAATATCCCACCCGGTAACGCCGACGCGATCCAGCAGGTCTTCGACGATGCCCTTCAGGGTGAAGAAGTCCGCGTCGTTTCCATACAGGCCTGCGATAAGCACCTTGCGCTCTATGGGCAGCTTGTCGGGCTCGGTGGGCAGATATTCTCTGGCGGGTTCAAACAGGGCGGCGGCCGCGTTGCGGTTGTTGTAGTTTTTCGCCAGAATCTCTATCATGGAGGGCAGCGCCACCGTGCGCATGATGCTCGTGTCCTCGCCCAGCGGGTTCGAGATCACAACAGAGCGGCGCAGGGGGGAATCCGCGGGCATGCGGATTTTATCGTAATACTTGGGGCTGATGAAAGAATACGTGGTGATCTCGCTCAGGCCCAACGCCAGCATGGCGCTGCTGACTGCGGAGTCAAACCGCTGGCGGGCGCTGAATTTGCCCTGCGCCCCGCCGGGAAGGCTCTGGCCCGGAATGTTATTATACCCATAAAAACGGGCGATTTCCTCGGCGATATCCGCTTTATGCTGCAGGTCGGGGCGGAACGTCGGCACGACGACGGTGTCGCCGTCCAGGCGGCAGCCGATGCGGCCAAGGATTTCCTCCATCTGCGCGGCAGAAAGCTCACACCCGAGGAAGCGGTTGATCCAGTCCGCCTCAAGAGGAATGCGGCGCGGCTGAACCTCGATTGTGCCGTCCATCATCACGTCGTTCAGCACGTCGCCGGCGTCGAGCAGCTCAACGAGCTCGCAGGCGCGTTCCAGCGCGGGCAGGCAGTTGTTGGGGTCAAGCCCTTTTTCAAAGCGGGAGGAAGCGTCGGTGCGCATGCCGAGCGCCTTTGCGGTCAGACGAACGGAAACAGCGTCGAAACATGCGGATTCAAACACGATCGTCGTGGTGTCGTCCATGATGCCGCTGTATTCGCCGCCCATCACGCCGGCCACAGCGACCGGCTTGGCTGCGTCGGCAATCACCAGATTGCTTTCATTCAGCTTGCGCTCCACGCCGTCCAGCGTCGTGATGCTTTCTCCGGTTTTCGCGCGGCGTACGCGGATGTTTCCCTGCTCCACAAAGCGCAGGTCAAAGGCGTGCATGGGCTGGCCGTATTCGAGCATGACATAGTTGGTAATGTCTACAATGTTGTTGATGGGGCGCACGCCCATCACGCGCAGGCGCTCGCGCATCCAGCGGGGAGAGGGCTTCACCCGCACATTTTTTACAATGCGCGCGCAGTAGGCAGAGCAAAGGTCAGGCGCTTCGATCGCGACGTCCAAAAGCTCCTTGCCGCTGCCGTGGCCTCCCTTTACCGCCGGGGTGTGCAGGGTCAGCGGTTTCTGGAAAGTGGCGGCAACCTCGCGTGCCAGACCGATCACAGAAAAGCAGTCGGGGCGGTTCGAGGTGATCTCAAATTCCACCTGCGTGTCGTCAAGGCCGATCGCCTGCTGAATCGGGTCGCCGGGCTTGCAGTCCTCCTGCAATACGAAAATGCCGTTTTCAATCGCATAGGGGAAGTCGTTCAGCGTCAGGCCCAGCTCGCTCAGGGAGCACATCATGCCAAAGCTCTCTACGCCGCGCAGCTTGCCTTTTTTGATTTTCACGCCGTTCGGCAGGGTAGAGCCGTGCAGCGCCGCGGGAACCAGATCGTTTTCCTTCAGGTTCTGCGCGCCGGTCACGATCTGAACCGGCTCGGTTTCACCGACATCAACCGAGCAGATCAGCAGGTGATCCGAATCGGGGTGCGGCGTAATCGACAGCACGCGGCCGACGACGACCTTGTCAATGTCGGTTCCCTCTGTGTGGTATTCTTCTACTTTAGAGCCGGAAATCGTAACAGCCTCCGTGAAATCACGCATCGGCATCGGGTCCAGCGCAACAAATTCCTTTAACCATTTCATCGAAAGATTCATTCTGTGCTCACCTCCTAAAACTGCTTTAAGAATCGGATGTCGTTCTCATAGAACAGACGCAGATCGTCAATGTTGTAGCGGCGCATGACGACGCGCTCCAGGCCCATGCCGAGCGCAAAGCCGCTGTATACCTCGGGGTCGATGCCGCAGTTCGAGAGCACCTTCGGGTGTACCATGCCGCAGCCCAGAATCTCGATCCAGCCTTCGCCCTTACACAGGCGGCAGCCCTCGCCGTGGCAGTTAAAGCACTGCACATCCACCTCGGCGGACGGTTCTGTAAACGGGAAGTGGTGCGGGCGGAAACGCACGACGGAATCTTCGCCGTACAGGCGCTTGACAAAGGTTTCGAGCGTATCCTTCAGGTTTGCGAAGGTGATGCCCTTATCCACCACAAGGCCCTCGATCTGGTGGAACAGCGGGGAATGGGTGGCGTCCACCGCGTCGGAGCGGTACACGCGGCCGGGCGAAATGATGCGGATCGGCGGCTGCGTTTTCTCCATCACGCGCACCTGCACGGGGGAGGTCTGCGTGCGCAGAACGATATTGTCGTTGATATAGAAGGTATCCTGCGTGTCGCGTGCGGGGTGATTTTTGGGGATATTCAGCGCCTCAAAGTTGTAGTAGTCGTACTCTACCTCGGGGCCGTCCACAATTTCAAAGCCCATGCCGACGAAAATTTCCTTGATCTCATCCAGCACGATCGAGAGCGGGTGTTTTGCGCCCAGCTCGTGGTGCTTGCCGGGCAGGGTCACGTCCAGTTTTTCCTGCTCCAGACGAGCCTGTACAACCTGATCCTTGAGCTCAGAGGCGCGTTTCGTCAGCTCTTCTTCAATCAGGGAGCGAACCTGGTTGGCCAATTGGCCAATCACCGGGCGCTCTTCGGCGGAAAGGCCGCCCATCTGCTTTAAAATAGAGGTCAGCTCGCCCTTTTTGCCCAGGTATTTGACCCGAAGCGTTTCCAGAACCTGCTGTCCCTTTGCCTGGGCCAGCTCTTTTACCGCACTGTCGCGGATGGCTTCCAGCTGCTGCTTCATGAATATTCTTCCTTTCGGTGTGTTTTGTGGGAATGCCGCATTACGAAATAAGTGCTTCGATTCCTTTTCCGCAAAAGGAGAAAGAAATCGGTGGCCTTTCAGTACTTTGTCGTGCGCGTTTCGCTTAAGAACAAATACGCGGAAATAAAAAAGCCTTCGCCCCCTATGAAAAAGGGACGAAGGCAAAACTCCTCCGCGGTACCACCCTGATTTTTGAATCCTCAAACACTTTTGCGGCCTGTAACGGTGCCTTCCGTCGCCGCCTACTTACATCAGGTTCAGCAGCGCCGCTCCAAAGGGAACTTCTCCGAAATCCGTCCGCAAGCATGCTTCCAGCCCATGGCACGCTCTCTCTGTCCGGGGAAAAACGGGTACTTTCCTTTTTCTTCGCGTTATTTATATTCAATATATCATGCTTAGAACTTTTTTTCAAGGGGCAAAAGTCCGCTGTTTTGCACAAGATCGCAGAAATAGAATGCAATTGGACAATTCAGAAAAAAATAGGAATTGGCACTTCTCTGGTTGCAAACCAAAATCCTTTCAACAATTTTTCGGTACACCGATTCATTGCCTTGCTCCCTGTGAATTTCTTTGTGATTTCACGGTCCTGCCCCTGCGAGAATCCTGCAATTTCGTATTCTCACAGATATCATTGCGGGGCTTGACAAAAGTGTATAGCAACCATATACTATGGACATGGACAAAATGATAAATGACAAACATCAAATTGCATACAAATCTCTTCATTTAGCGCTTGCCTTGGTTGACCTGGATAAAAAGACCCGTTATTACGGGACAGATGTGCCGATTTTTCACTCTGAAATACATGTCATAATGGCTATCGCCGAGCATCCTGGTATTCATGTGGGCGGTTTGGCAGATATACTGGGAGTAACAAAAGGCGCTGTTTCTGAAATCCTTAAAAAACTGGAGAGAAAGGCTCTGGTAATCAAGGAAGTCGATGATCTTAATTTATCCAGATATTCATTGAACCTGACCGAAAAGGGGAAAAGGGCGCACAACAACCATATGCATTACCATGCTGTTTTAAATAGTATGGTAGAAGATGAGCTGAAAAATGCTTCCGAAGATGAATTGGCATTTTTAATAAACTTTTTATCATCCCTGATAAACAGGGTGAAATTTTTTAATGAAAATTTTGATGAATAAAAAATTTGCAAAAGTGTATAGCTGCTATACACATTTTTTGTTATCATTATGTTAGAAGGTGCTAACATCAAAAAGAAAAAATCATCAAAGTCATTTGTGGCTTCTGGTACTAGAAAAATGAGTGAGCAGGAGCACAGGGAGAAAGAGATTGAAGCGGAGGAAAAGAAATTGTGCGCCGTTTGCAATTCTTTCATCTCATGCATTTCTTTTCCGCTTTACCTGTATGGTTGTCCAATGCTTCCGCAAGCCCGTTCTTTTGATCATAGACAGGAAAGGGAAGAAGCTGATAAACACTTTCAAAAGAAAAACGAATGAATCTATCTAAGCGTATAGCACCTATACGCGTTTTGTCTTTGATTCATATAAGGAGGATCGGTGATGAGTAAAAATACATGTTCTCATCCGGGGAAAAAAATAAGCCCTTCCAAGGAGGAATATTTAAAAGCGATCTATCAGTTATCGGAAAAGACGAGGTTAGTCCGTTCCATTGATCTTGCTGTTTATTTAGGCGTTTCAAAGCCCAGTGTGAATAGTGCCGTGACTGCATTGCAGGAAGAGGGATTCGTTGTGAAGCCTTTGCACGGTGAAATCTGCCTCACTGATAAAGGACAAAAGCAAGGACAATTCATTACGGCAAAGTTTCATCTGATCAAACAATTGTTGATCGACTGTTGCCATGTGAATGAGCAAACAGCAAGCGAAGATGCGTGTAAAATGGAGCATCTCATCAGCGATGAAACCGCTTTTGCTTTAAAAAATATTTTAAGCAGGTATGAGGAATCCTCCTCGAACAAAAAGAATTGAAAAAGTAATCCTCCGTTTCAAATTGTCCGGTTTGGGTACTGAAGAAAAGTACAGACATTCTCAGGAGAAACTGATTCATGAATCGATGAAGTGATGCGGCCTGTCATTGACAAAGCGATGCAAAAGTCTGCTGTTTTGCACAAGCCCGGGGCAGAAAAGCGATGTTGCTTCGGCGGCTGTAACGAAGATCGAAATAAAATTTTGAATTTAAGTTCATTTGTGGTAGAATAAAACGGTATTTGTATAGAACGGGCGGGGGATTCCGCCCCTTAGAAGCAACGGAGGAAACAGCACATGATAACAGTATCCGAATTGGGATTGGGCTTTAACGGGCAGAATTTATTTTCAGGCGTTAACCTGCTCTTCACCCCGGGCAACTGCTACGGCGTGATCGGCGCGAACGGCGCTGGAAAATCAACCTTTTTGAAAATCCTGTCCGGCGAGCTGGAACCGACCAAGGGCGATGTCATCATCGACCCCAAGCTGCGCATGTCGGTGCTCAAGCAGGATCACTACGCGTTTGACGCCTTTACGGTGTTTGATACGATTTTGCAGGGCAATCCGCGCCTGTACGAGGTTTCAAAGCAGAAGGACGCCCTGTACGCAAAAGAGGATTTTTCGGAGGAAGACGGCAATCTGGCGGCGGAGCTGGAAGCGGAGTTCGCCGAAATGAACGGCTGGGACGCCGAGACCGAGGCGGGCAAGCTCCTGCAGGGGTTGGGCCTTTCGGTCGATCTGCTGCATTCGCAGATGGGCGCGCTTTCCGAAACGGAAAAGGTAAAGATTCTGCTGGCGCAGGCACTGTTCGGCCAGCCCGATATTATTCTGCTGGACGAGCCGACGAACGGTCTGGACGTCGATTCCATCCACTGGCTCGAGGATTTTCTGATGGATTACATCGGCACCGTCATCGTGGTGTCGCATGACCGCCATTTCCTGAATGATATCTGCACCCACATTGTAGACATCGACTATACCAAAATCCGCATGTATGTGGGCAACTACGATTTCTGGTATGAATCCAGCCAGTTGATTCAGCGCGTGATGCGCGACCAGAACCGCAAAAACGAAGACAAGATCAAAGAGCTGCAGGCGTTTATTCAGCGCTTTTCCGCGAATAAATCAAAATCCAAGCAGGCTACCTCGCGTAAAAAGCTGCTGGATAAAATCACTGTGGAGGAAATGCCCGCTTCGTCCCGCCGTTACCCCTATGTGGGCTTTACGATGGACCGCGAGCCCGGCAAGGAAATCCTGACGGTGGAAAACCTGAGCAAAACGATAGACGGCGTCAAGGTGCTCGACAATGTTTCGTTCCGCGTGAACAAGGGCGACAAGATCGCATTCCTTGCGGAAAATAAACTGGCCGTTACCACCCTGTTCAAAATCCTGACGGAAGAGCTCACGCCGGACGAGGGAACGTTCAAATGGGGCGTGAGCACCACACAGTCGTATTTTCCCCAGGACAACTCGGAATATTTTAATGACTGCGACCTGAGCATTCTCAGGTGGCTCGAGCAGTATTCCAAGGATACCACCGAAACCTACCTGCGCGGTTTCTTGGGCAAGATGCTCTTCTCCGGCGAGGATGTGTTAAAGCCGGTGAATGTGCTCTCCGGTGGTGAGAAGGTGCGCTGCATGCTTTCGCGCATGATGATGTTTGGCTCAAACGTCCTGCTGCTCGACCAGCCCACCAACCACCTCGATCTGGAGTCCATCACGGCGGTGAACAACGGCATGATCGAGTTCAAGGGCGTGATCCTGTTTGCCTCTCACGACCATCAGTTTGTGCAGACGGTCGCGAACCGCATCATCGAGATTCTGCCCGAGGGCGGCGTGCTTGACCGCATGACAACGTATGAAGAATATCTGGAAATGAAAGCGCAGCGCGCCTAAGGCGCTGAAACGGAGGCGTTACCGATATGAGTACGGCAAGAGTTCGGGAATATTTAAAGCAGTTTGACAAGGATAGCCAGGTGCAGGAGTTCGATGTATCCAGCGCGACGGTGGAGCTTGCCGCCGAGGCGTTGGGGGTAGAGCCCGCCAGAATCGCCAAGACGATCTCTTTAAAGGATGAAAACGGCTGCATTCTGATTGTTGCCGCCGGCGATGGGAAGATCGACAATTCCGCATTCAAGCGTCACTTTAGCATGAAAGCCAGAATGCTTGTGCCGGAGGAGACGGAAGAGCTGACCGGCTACCGCGTGGGGGGAATCTGCCCGTTTGATAATCCCGACGGGGCGAAGGTGTATCTGGATGAATCCCTGCGCCGCTTTCAAACGGTGTTCCCGGCCTGCGGAACCTCGAATTCGGCCATTGAGCTCACATGTGAGGAACTGCTGGAATGCTCCCGCGCTCAGGGCTGGGTCGATGTCTGTAAGGGCTGGAGGGAACAGTCTGCCGAGGGGTAATTCCATATGAAGTATCTGCCGAATGCGCTGACTCTGCTGCGGATCGTGCTGTGCGTTCCGCTGCTGTTTCTGCGGCCTTTTTCCGTATGGTTCTTTGTGCTGTACACCATCTGCGGGATCAGCGATATGCTCGACGGGTACCTTGCCCGAAGGCTCGGCTGTGCCGGCCCGGCGGGCGCCCGGCTCGACAGCGCGGCGGACTTTACTTTTGCCGTGGTGCTGATGTTTCGGCTGATTCCGGCGATGAACCTGCCGGTCTGGCTCTTTTGGTGGGTTGCCGGCATCCTGCTTGTTAAGTTCTCTACCCTCGCGGCTGGATCTATCCGGTACAAGCAGGTAGCTTTTCTGCACACGTATGCCAATAAGGCAGCCGGGCTGCTGCTGTTCTGCCTGCCCTACGGGTTTCCTCTTTGGGGGCTTTCGGCCGGGGCGGCGGTTTGCGTGTTTGCTACCCTCGCCGCCATAGAGGAACTGGTTCTCTGCTTGACCTCTCCGGTGCTGAACCAGGACGTGAAAGGAATTTTCTTTCGGTGAAGTTGGGCTGAAACATCGTTGAATATACTATTATAAATGAAAAGGGTGTCCATGAACCGCGGTTCATGGACACTTTTCTCGTTTCAATTGCGGTTAGTTGCCTTCTGCTTCCTGCACAGGGAGCATCAAAGAGCAGCGCGATAAAATTGTGAACGGATCGGGAGGGGAAGAAGAGCAACAGCGATCAAACAGCTTGACGAAAACGGAATCATCTGATAGAATATGAATGAATAAAAAATTTATTCATTCATATTCTGAGGAGGGAGTATTTTGGGGAAAAAAGAAGATATTTTCTCAGCCGCTTATGAGCTTTTTTCAAAGAACGGGTTTAAGTCTGTGAATGTAGCAGACATTACTCGTTTGGCCGGGATCAGCGTGGGGTCTTTTTATCATTATTATCCGTCCAAAGAAGACCTGTTCATAGAAATTTACATGGAAGAAAATAAAAAGGTCAAAGATCACATCATAGAATCTTTGGATTTGTCCGCCTGGCCTGCGGAGATCGCGCAAAAATTCATCTCACTGAATATGGAAGCAATGAAGAATAACCTGATTTTATGCGAATGGTGCGCAGGAAATATTGAAAAAGAACTAAAAGCCTATTACCGAAACAATCCGCAGAACTACGCGACCTCTGTTCGGGGGTTCTTAGAAGCATTGCTCGACCAATGGCGTTGTGACCATAAATTGCGGGAAGATATCAGCAATGAAGAGATTTTGGCCGTATTTGACGCGCTGGTCTATCTGGATGCCAATTTAGAGGATCACTCTTCCGCCGGGGCTCTTCAAACGGTTCAGTGGCTTGTCAAATTTGCAGCTCTGGGAATCACGAAGCAGCAAAGAACAAATCCGTAAATCCTTCCTTTAGAATCCTGTGTTTGGGGGTGTGATCTGAATTAAGATGAAAAAAGCATTCGTAACGACAATGACTTTGTCCAGAATCCCACTTTCCTTTTTGTTCGGGTACTTTTGTATTAAATTAGAACGGCCTCTGTGGCCTTGCCTGATCGTTTTTTTACTGGTGTCCCTTACGGATTGGCTGGATGGAAAGCTGGCCCGCACCTTGCATGCGACCTCAGCTCTTGGCGCGTGGTTAGACGTTTCCTGTGATTTGTTTTTTATGATCGTATCCTGTCTGTCGCTTTGGCTCACAGGCAGAATGCCGATGATCCTGCCGATCGTGATCATCATAAAATTTACTGAATTTCTCGTGACATCCCACTGGAGCAGACAGATCGGCAAAAGGCAGAACGCATTCTTTTTTGACCCTTTCGGGAGACTGTCGGCGGCGTTATTATATGGATTGCCCATATTGACGTTATTGCTGAGCAGTACAGTGCCCAAAGTGCGAATCGGTCTGTTTGCAATGACGATCCTGTTCTGTATCCTGTCGTCCGCCATCCGGATAATTCACTGTCTGCGGATGGAGCATGAACAAAAGAATCCGGCTTTGTAATCAGGCTGCCAAAAGAAACTCTCCGGCTGCAATGGAAAGGGCCTCCGCAATTTGCGGAGGCCCTTTCCAATTAGGGGGGAAGATGAAAAAGGATTATACGTGAAACCCAAAATAGCGGTTGGTATTGTTGAAGGAAATATCCTGTACCATCTTGCCAAGGTACTCGATATCATCCGGATATTCGCCGTTTTCTACCCATGTGCCGATCAGGTTGCACAGGATGCGGCGGAAATACTCGTGGCGGGTGTAGGACAAAAAGCTTCTGGAGTCGGTCAGCATACCGGCAAAGGTGCCGAGTACTCCAAGATTCGCGAGGCTCATCATCTGCTCGATCATGCCCGTCTTGGTGTCGTTGAACCACCATGCGGAGCCCTGTTGCAGCTTGCCTTCCGCTTCGGTTCCCTGGAAGCACCCGATCAGGGCGCCGACCATCGCGTTGTCCGTGGGGTTCAGGGGATAGATAATGGTTTTGGGCAGCTCGCCGGTGTTGTTCAGCTCGTTCAGGAATTTCGCTGCGCCGTCCGCGCAGCAGTAGGTGGCGATGCAGTCAAAGCCGCTGTCGGGGCCGACGCGGTCAAACATGCGGTCGTTTACGCTGCGCAGCGCGCCGTAATGCAGCTCCATCACCCAGCCGAGCTTCGCGTATTTGCGGCCGACAAACAGAAGAATCGCATATTTGTATTTTTCGATTTCGTCCTGTGTCAAAGCCTGACCGTTCAGACCCTTTTTCAGGATGGCGTTGAGCTCTTCTTCCGTAGCGGGATTGTACATCAGATAATCCACGCCGTGGTCAGAGGCGCGGCAGCCCATGCTGTCGAAGAATTCCATTCGTTTGGCCAGCGCGGTGCGCACATCTTCGACGGTCTGAATGGAAACGCCGCTAACCTTTGCGAGCTTCTGCATGTATTCCGCAAAGTCGGGCTTGTTGATATTCATTGCCTTGTCGGGGCGCCAGGCCGGTACCACCTTTACATCGAAAGTGGGGTCGTCCTTCAGCTTCTGGTGCCATTCCAAAGAATCGATCGGATCATCGGTGGTTGCGATTGCCCTCACGTTGGACTGCTTGATCAGCCCGCGAACGCTCATGCCGTCTTCCTGCAGCTTTTTGTTGCACACGTTCCACACTTCCTCGGCGGTGTCGGCGTTCAAAACGCCGTCGTAGCCAAAGTAGCGGCGCAGCTCCAGGTGCGTCCAGTGGTAGACCGGGTTGCCGATCGCTTTCGGCAGGCACTCGGCAAATTTCTGGAATTTTTCGCGGTCGCTGCTCTTGTTGCCGGTAATCAAATCCTCGTCTACGCCGCAGGAGCGGATGACACGCCATTTGTAATGGTCGCCGCCCAGCCATACCTGCGTGATGTTGTCAAACTTGCGGTCCTCGGCGATCTCCTGCGGGATGATGTGGCAGTGATAGTCGATGATCGGCATTTTGCTCGCGTAGTCGTGAAACAGCGTTCTCGCCGTTTCATTGGTCAACAGGAAATCGTCATCCAAAAACTTTTTCATGATTTGATCCTCCAGTTCTTTCTTTCATCACATTGAATACCAATCTTCCATAAAACGTGGAATCGCAGCGGTTGTTTTTCTCCTGCTGAAAGCGGGAGCGAACAACCAGCTTTTCACTTTTTTATTGCAGATCGGTATGAAAGGTGTCCCGCTGTACCAGCGTAGCGGAGATCACCATTTTCTGCGGTACACTTTTTCCCTCCAGAATCCCGGTCAGCATTGAGATGGCCGCGGGGCAGAGCGTGTCGAGCATGTTGTCCACACTCGTGAGGGAAGGGGAGCAGCACTCAGACAAAATCGAGTTGTTAAAGCCGATCACCGGCGCGCTGCGGCCAAATTCCTGCAGCGCTTTCATCGCGCCGATCGCCAGCAGGTCTTCCGATGCCATCACGGCGCTGAAAGACACGCCGGATTCCAGAAGCGAAAGCACGCGGCGTTTGACTTCATCCACTGACTTGGGCACCTGTATGATCAGGTTTTCATTGACCGGCAGTCCGCACTGCTTCATCCCGGCGCGGTAGCCGCTGAGCTTGGAGCAGCCGCTGTACGTCAGGATATCGTAAAGATAGAGAATATCGCGGTGCTTCTGGCGGTTCAGCAGAGCCACGTTCTGCGCTACGGCGGACTGCTCGTCGCAGGTGACGCAATAGGTGCCGGGCAGCTCTACCAGCCCGTTGATAATAATGACGGGAACCTGCTTTGCCGCGTTTTCAATATGGCTGTTGTCCACATTCTCTTTAAAAGCGGAGCCAATGAGAATTACCGCGTCCACCCGTTTGGCCAAAAGCAGCTCCAGGTATTTTTTCTTGTCCTCCAGGTCATTCCCGGTGCAGCACAAAAGCGCGTCAAATCCGTTCCGGCGCAGCAGTCCCTCTACCAGAGAAACCGCCTTCGCGTAAAAGGTATCGGCAATATCGGTGCACAGAATCCCGATGATTTTCATAGAATTCAGGTTCAGGCCCCGCGCAAACGCGTTCGGAATATAATCTTCCTGCACGATCACGGCCATCACCTTTTCCCGCGTGGCGGCGCTCACGTTGGGGCTGCCGTTCATCACGCGCGAAACCGTAGCGATCGAAACACCGCTGCGCTGCGCAATATCATAAATATTCATAAAACGATGCATCACCTCTTTTGTAAGGGCTTACAATTGAGTATATCCTTTTCTATCTAAAAAATCAAGGATATTTTCCTGAAAATTTAGTTTTTATGGATGATGAAAGAATAATACAAAAGCTTTTGAAAAATCTATTGACATTTGTCCCCTAAATGCTAAAATGAAAAATGTAAGCACTTACATCGACTGTAAATGGAAATCTTCAATGGAAAAGTGGGAAGAGGTATCCTTTGATGCTTTCCTTGAAGAACAGTTAGGAAAAGGAGTTATCGTTGTTATGAAACAGATTCAGGAGCTTCATTCGCGCACACCCCGCGAGATAAAGGTCGTACAATTCGGCGAAGGGAATTTTTTGAGAGCCTTTGTGGACTATTTTATTGACGTCGCCAACGAGAAGGGCGCGTTCAACGGCGACGTGGCTGTGGTAAAGCCGATCTCGTTCGGAACTCTGGAGCGTTTTCACAAGCAGAACAATCTGTATACGGTTTCTCTGCGCGGCCGCAGAAACGGCGAGCCCTATGTGGAAAACCGCGTGGTCACCTGCATCAATCAGGTGGTGGACGCTTACGGCGAGTACGAGGAATACGCCGCCCTGGCGAAGCTCCCCGGCCTGCGCTTTGTGGTGTCGAACACGACGGAAGCGGGCATCGTCTATGACGAAACCGACCGCTTTGAGCTGACTCCCCCCAACACCTACCCCGGCAAGCTGACCAAGTTCCTGCATGAGCGCTGGCAGGCGTTTGCCGGTGCGCAGGACAAGGGTCTGATCATGCTGCCGGTGGAGCTGATCGAGAACAACGGCGGCAAGCTGCGCGACTGTGTGAACCGCCTGATCGACCTGTGGAAGCTCGGCGATGAATTCAAAAGCTGGGTGGCCGAAAGCTGCGTGTTCTGCAGCACGCTGGTAGACCGCATTGTCAGCGGTTACCCCAGAGGGGAAGCCGATGCGATCTGCGAAAAAGAGCTCGGCTATCAGGATGAGCTGTTGGATGCCGGCGAGCCGTTCGCGCTGTGGGTCATCGAGAGCGACAAGGATATCTCCGGCGAGCTGCCGATCGATCATCTCGGCAAAGCCGGGATGGACGTGATCTTTACCGATAACCAGAAGCCGTACCGCGAGAGAAAGGTGCGTATCCTCAACGGCGCGCATACCTCCTGTGTTCTGGCGGCGTATCTGACCGGCAAAAACATCGTGCGCGACGCGATGCAGGACCCCCTGTGCCGTGAACTGATGGAGCGCACCGTGTTCGACGAGATCGTCCCCACTGTCAAGCTGCCCCGCGAGCAGGCGGAGGCCTTTGCCAACTCGGTGCTGGAGCGCTTTGACAACCCGTTTGTCGATCACGAGATTCTCTCCATCGCGCTGAACTCTGTTTCCAAATGGAAATCCCGCATTCTGCCCACCTTTAAAGATCAGTATGCGGCAAGCGGCAAAGCGCCCAAATTCCTCACCTTCTCCTTTGCGGCTCTGCTCGCGTTCTATACCATTGAAAAGCTGGAAGACGGCGTGATGGTCTGCCTGCGCGGCGGCGAGCCTTATCGTTTTAAGGACGATGAGCCGGTTATGGAATTCTTCCTGGAGCACTGCAAGCTGCCCGTGGCGGAATATGTGCGCGCGGCCGCGTCGCATGTGGAATTCTGGGGCGAGGACCTGACAAAGTACGGCGATTTTGCGGAAGCAGTAACCGCCGATCTCGAGGACATCCGCGTGAACGGAATGACAGCCGCAATTCGCAAGCTGCTGGGAAAATAAACGGAGGGGGCTTCTATGAACCAGTTTTATCAAATTAACCCGAAAGATACGGTCATCGTCGCACTGCAGCCGATTCCCGCGGGAACGGTGCTCGATGTGGACGGACAAGAGCTGACCACGGTAAACGATGTGCCGCCGGGCCATAAGATTGCACTGAAAGAGATGGAGAAGGGAGAGCCGATCATCAAATACGGCTTTCCCATCGGCACCGCGGCCCGCCTGATTCAGCGCGGGGAGTGGGTGCATACCCATAATGTCAAAACGACGCTCGGCGAGCTGTTGGACTACACCTACACGCCCGATTTCCACGAGCTGGAGGCCCTCGCGCCCAAAAGCTTTCAGGGCTACCGCAGAAAAGACGGTAAGGTGGGTGTTCGCAACGAGGTCTGGATCATCCCGACCGTGGGGTGCGTCAATTCCATCGTCAAGCAGATCGAGCTGCAGTCCCAGCAGTTTTTAACACCCGAGCTGGACGGCATCTTCTGTTATACCCATCCCTACGGCTGCTCGCAGCTTTCCGGCGACCATGTGAACACCCAGCTGGCTCTGGCAGGGATGGCGCATCACCCGAACGCCGGAGCGGTTTTGGTGGTGGGTCTCGGCTGTGAAAACAACACCATGGAACAGATGAAGAAGGTGCTGGGGGATTACGACCCCGAGCGCATCAAATTTATGATCTGTCAGGAATTTGAAGACGAGGTCGAGGAGGGCGTCCGCCTGATGGAAGAGCTGTGCCAGTATGCGTCGCAGTTCCATCGGGAGGAGTGCAGCGTTTCCGATCTTGTGATCGGCCTGAAATGCGGCGGCTCCGACGGCTTCTCCGGCATCACCGCGAACCCGCTTGTCGGCGCGTTTTCCGATCTGCTGGTCGCGCAGGGCGGTACGAGCATCTTGACCGAGGTGCCGGAAATGTTCGGCGCAGAAACGATCCTGATGAACCGCGGAAAAGACCGCCAGACCTTTGAAAAGACTGTCGACCTGATCAACAACTTTAAAAAATACTTTATGCGCTATGGGGAAGAGATCGACTCTAACCCGTCCCCCGGCAACAAAGCCGGCGGAATCACCACACTGGAGGATAAATCCCTCGGGTGCATCCAGAAGGGCGGCAGCAGCAAGGTGGTGGATGTCCTGAGTTATGGTCAGGCAGTTACCCAGAAGGGACTCAACCTGCTGCAAGGGCCGGGCAATGATCTGGTGGCGTCCACAGCGCTGGCGATCTCCGGGGCGCATATCGTCCTGTTTACCACGGGCCGCGGCACGCCGTTTGCCTGTCCGGTGCCGACCATCAAGATTTCCAGTAACACGGCGCTCAGCCAGAAAAAATCCGGATGGATCGACTTTAATGCCGGTCAACTTCTGGAGGGTCGTTCCATGCGCGACGTCGCCGAGGAGTTTTTCAATTTTGTCGTGGATGTCGCTTCCGGCAGCAAGCACGCAAAATCCGAAAGCCTGGACAAGCGCGACCTGCCGATCTTCAAAGACGGCGTAACACTCTGATACCGCTTATATCGATTCCCTTTTATGCGGCGCCCCTGCTTTTGCGGGGGCGCCGTTTTATGATGTGAAAGGAAATCCTGAATATACCAATCTTGCTCATTTGCCAATAGAACACAGGGGAGACTTTGTGTTTGTGATATACTGTAAAAAGGCTTGCGGTGCTGCTGAATCGTTATTTAGAATTATTGTACTTGCAACATGAAATTTTAGAATAGCCTCTCTTACATTCTTTTCATTTTTATCGTTTAAATAAAAGGAGAATAGGAGGAATTGGTATGCAAGAAAAGGAACCCGTTGAAGGCAGTACAATCGGCTTGCAGGAGAGTAAGCAGGATTTGGAAGAGATTGCGTCTTTCGCAAACCGCCTTCTGCTTCTTTTTCTCTCTTCTTACGGTTTGTCTTCGATTGTTGTACAGATTGTTCAAAGAAGCGTGAAAAGCGCATTGGTGGATGATTTAGGCCGAATTTTACTGTTGTGTATCGCTTTGATCCTTGCACTTGTTTTCGGCAGCCGCCTGTTTCGGACTACCCCGAAACAGATTATCCTTGGAAAGAGGACAGCTCCTAAGCTTCCGGCTATGGACAGTATCCTTTTAACATTATCTCTTTTCTTCGGTGAATGGGGAATCGTTTTATTGAGTATTCCTTTTTTGAAGAGATTTTCACTTGATGAATTTAACCCGGCGCCCTTGTTTTATTTAATGATAGCAATCATTGGCCCCTGCATTCTGGGTCCTGTAAATGAAGAAATTCTATTCCGCAGAATCGGTTTTCAGTACGCGCAAAAATATGGGACGATGTTTGCTGTAATTACTTCTTCCGTCGTTTTTGCATTCGCACACGGTGTCCGTTTTCAAGTCTTTTATGCTCTCTTACTTGGATTGTGCGCCGGAATCCTCTTTGCCAAAACCGGGAGTATTTTGTGGCCCATTCTTCTGCATACGGCGCATAACGGCTTTATGGTGGCGATGACCTATCTATTTCCCTTTTACGAAGGCATCCCATCCCTCCGCTTTTATTCTCTTTGGGTTCTGTTCACTGTGCTATGTGTTATATGCTTTCTCCTTTATACTGCTCGTCAGAAGATTAGTCTGCGGGATTTTTCCATAAAAGCAGGTATGAAAAAAATCTGGACACAGATGAAATCAGATAAAAGCAAATATAAGACCTATTTCACCTCGTTAGGCGGGCTGGGTTTTATCCTGATGGCCGTCATCAATTTATTAAGCGGGCTAACCTGACGGGGCAAAACCATATTGAAACATTTCACCATGAAATTTGCTTTCCTTCAGGAAGAAAATTTTGAAATGGAGACAGGGGTATAACGGGAGTTTTAATAAAAGCAAAATGCGGGCAGAAAAACAGATAGCACAATGGAATGGGGTCGATGAAAATGCCAATCAAGAGAAGCAAATACGATATTGCAGTCAATCTTCTCTGCTTACTGCTGCTGTTTGGGATAGTGGTGTATTTGGTCGTGAACTGGAACCATATTCCGAATGTTATTCCCGGGCATTATAATGCTGCGGGAGAAGTTGACAGATGGGGAAATAAGGGAGAATTGATGATTCTGCCGTTGATTGGGTGGATGATGTACATCGGTATCACTGTTCTGGAGCGTTTTCCGCAGGTTTGGAATACAGGTGTTGCCATTACAGAAGAAAATAAAACAAAAGTTTATCGAATCCTGAAAGATATGATTGGGACCACAAAACTGATTGTGGTAATCGTGTTTGATTATTTGGCGCTGAACTCCGCGTCATCTGACAGTTTACCGGTTTGGTTTCTTCCGGTTTTCCTGATTCTTCTGTTCAGCTCTCTTCTTTTTTTCATTGTTAAACTGGTCAGAGCAAAGTAAGGAACTCTGTGTATGCAAAATAATACACCCTGATTTGGCATTCATGCCATTTCAAGGCGCATTTTCTTTTTACTATCGAAAAAGATATTGCGGTAAAGCCGGTGAGTGCTGAATCGTTTGCCGGTACATCTTCAGCGAACAAGCGGCAGAAGGTATCCATATCCTTCGCGCTCCATTTCTCCCTTCGGGATAAACCGCAGCGCGGCGCTGTTGATGCAGTACCGCTGGCCGCCCAGCTCCTTTGGGCCATCCGGGAACACATGGCCCAGGTGGGCGTCGCCCACACGGCTTTTGACCTCTGTGCGCAGCATCCCGTGAGAGGAATCGGTTTGTTCCCGCACCACATTGGGATCAATCGGCTTTGCGAAGCTGGGCCACCCGCAGCCGGAATCAAATTTATCGCTGGAAGAAAAAAGCGGTTCGCCGGTCGTGATGTCCACGTAGATGCCGGAGTGGAATTGATGGTCGAACTCGTTCTGGAACGGCGGTTCCGTCGCCTGCTGCTGTGTCACCTTGTATTGCATAGGTGTTAAGCTGCTGCGCAGGGTCTCGTCGTCGGGTAATTGATAATCCGCGGGATTCACGACCGCCTGTTTGACCTTTTCAAACTGGACCGGAGCAATATGGCAATAGCCGCCCGGATTCTTGTCCAGGTATTTCTGGTGGTATTCTTCCGCGGGGAAGTAATTGGAAAGCGGCTGCACCTCAATCGCGATGCGGCGGTCGTATCGCTTTTGCAAACGGGCCAGAGACTGTTCGATCACCGGCAGATCGTCTGCATCGGTGTAATAGATTCCCGTGCGGTACTGACGCCCGACGTCGCCACCCTGCCGGTTGAGCGACAGCGGATTGATCGAGCCGTAGTACAACTCCAGCAAAAATCCCAGAGACAGCTTTTGAGGGTCATAAACAACGCGCACCGTTTCGGCGTGCCCGGTGTTTTGGTTGCAAACCTCTTCATAGGTCGGGGAATCCGTCGTTCCGTTTGCATAGCCGGTCTGTGTGGATAAAACCCCGGGAATAGCAGAGAGGTATTTTTCAGTACCCCAAAAACAACCGCCCGCTAAATAGATTTCTGACATAACACTGCCTCCATTCTGTTTTTTGTTTGTGAGTAGAACTTACCCTATATTCAAATACAAGCTGATGATGACATGACGGCAACCATAAAACCGTATTTTATTATGAAAAGAAGCTTCCTGAGGTTATTATAGCACAAGCTCAGAACTATATTGATAAAAGAACTGCCCGAGAAAACAAAACCGCTAAGCCGGCGCTTCCATGCTCTCTTAGGCGCTTTGCTTTCGCTTACGCCGTGAGGTTATTATAGCATAAACAGACAAAAGTCATACGGCGCGGCGAAAATGGCGGGGATTATTCTATTTCAAAATAGAATTTGAGATATAAAAAGACAGAGCAGAAACAATTGTTTCTGCTCTGTTGGTGCGAGGGAGGAGACTTGAACTCCTATGAGCTTGCGCTCACTAGAACCTGAATCTAGCGCGTCTGCCAATTCCGCCACTCTCGCGTTTTTTCGCAATCGCTTGACTGCTTGAGTATTATAGCATGGCGATTTTTGTTTGTCAACAAGGTTTTTAAAAAAAATTCGACAATTTTTCTTTGGCCTCTCTTAATTCGACATTCGTGCAAAAGAACCCTAAAACGAATACGGCCTGAGAGTCCTTCAGAAAGAAAAGGATAAGATCGAAATCTTTGATATGGCGAGAATTTTCGCTATCGATTCATGGCATATTTTGGCA
The DNA here is from genome assembly GCA_023401495.1 of Bacillota bacterium. Lineage (GTDB taxonomy): Bacteria > Bacillota > Clostridia > Oscillospirales > Acutalibacteraceae > Faecalispora. Next base: position 20,253 of record JAEXDU010000007.1, on the reverse strand, counting down.
ATTTCGGCATTCTTACCGAAAGGATTACAAATAAGCGCCTGATTATTCATAAAACCTCCATTTTTAATCAATTCAGGAAATAAACGTATATTTTGACAAGATTCACCATATGCATGCGCTATAATTAAAAACAGAAAATGAGTGATAAATAGAAAGGATGTATAACACTGATGAGAATAATGGTAACAAAAGAAGAGCTGGAACGCAAACTGACTCAAGTCAGTCATAATGATTTAATTGAGTTATGCATTGTACCGGCGCAAAAAGATGGAGCGGAATATAACCCCGCATTTTTGCATCTCGGTTTCATACATAATGGACAATATTATGATTTGGAATCGATCGATGCTTACTTCAATCAGGAAGGAATCAAAACCGCCTGATTTGAGAATCTGCCATCACATAAGTATCATTTAAAATGACTGAACCATCCCCAAGATATGATTGTAGAAACCAAATATCCTAATCACCCGAAAGGGCCCGTCTGTAAAAAGACGGGCCCTTTCGGGGGTTCATTACATAGTAATATGGGAAAAGTGTGGCGTAAGCATCGGTAAGGCTGTTCTGCAACCAGTGAAAGATTCGCTGGCGCTTTGAGCCGCAAAGGGGGGTAGTTGTTCCGAAGTGCTGCCAAACCCTAAGAAATTCGGTTAAGAATCCGTCAAAGCAGCTTGCATCCGGAATCTATGTGAATCATGAGTCATGTATTTTCCAGCCATTGAAATAACTTATTTGCATTTTATCACGTTGTTATTTTTTAGTCAATCTAATTTTCAGAAATAATTTGATTTTTTTTGAAATATTTCTGCTTGCCGGCATTCAGAAAAGACGTCATAAGCTCTTTCAGTTCCGGAAAAACGAAAAACAAATCCACAATCCCACAATAAAAATCCTCCCCCGTGCTTCGGTGATCCGCAAAAGCACAAGGGAGGAGAAAATGATTTTCCGTTTTATAAAGTATGATAGAATAAAATAATATCCTGATAAGTACCGTCTTTCATCAAAAAGCCGCGGGGAACGGTTCCGATTTCGATAAAGCCCAGCCTGCGGTATAAACGGATGGCATGCACATTGCTTTTTACCACGGCATTGAATTGTAAAAGCTGAAAACCAAGAGCCTTGCTCTTTTCCAGTGAGTGCTTTACCAAAAGCTCCCCAATGCCTTTTCCTCTGGCCGAAGGCCGGATCATGTACCCGGCGTTGGCCTGATGCCCGCATCGCCCTACGTTATTGGGGTGAAGAATGTATAAACCCACCACTTCACCATCTTCTTCTGCGACTGCGGTAAAGCTCTGCTGTGCAAAAAACTCTTCCGCTTGCTCCTGCGTCAGAAATTCAGTTTGCGGAAATGTATTCTCCTCTTCAATGATAGTGTTCCAGATCTCCGTCAACGCGGGAACGTCCTGTTTTTGATATTCTCTGATGATCGCCATCGTGCACTTCCTGTCTGCGGTTTCGCGCTGTATTGATTGAGAAAAGTATAGCATAAAGCAATTTTCCTGACAAGAAAACAGCTTGCCTTTCACATTAATTTACAATAAAATGTAAAAAAGTATTGACTTTTTTAAATGCCGGTGTTATTATAGTTAAGCGCTCTTGAGGAGCGGCAAAATATCGCGGAGTGGAGCAGTCCGGTAGCTCGTCGGGCTCATAACCCGAAGGTCGTAGGTTCAAATCCTGCCTCCGCAACCAAACTTCTTAATACTCCGGCAAGCTCATAGTAATATGGGCTTGTTGCAGTATTAAGACAAAATTATATATAATGGGCGAAGACAACTGGAATTGAAATCGCCCTTATATACATCTTTTTTGAGTGTCATTAATAATCGGGTCTGGTCTGTCCTATATCTGGCTACTCTCACCAGATACGTATTTGCTCTTTCCTGCTATGCAGGACAGGCGCGCTCGCTTAACAGGTTCCAACTGTTAAGGTCGTGGCTGCACTATCTACCATAAGAGTATTACTTCACCCTATACCGATTTTGGCATTCAGTTTTTCATGGATTTACTACATCCACGATCTTATCCTTTTGCTGAGAGGCAAAAAAACAAGAGCCTAGACGCAGCCGGTAAACTGTACGTCTAAGACCCCTGACAAGAATATGATAACCATGCTACCATGAGGTAACACAGAAAACCAACCCTGTTAATGACATTTAGTCTTCAAACGTACTGGATTTACGTTTTGATTAGTGTAAGAATTCGGCAAAATTTCTTACAGCTAATGTGTTGTTAATGGGGTTAAATTTTGCTTTCTTCTAAATTGTACCATTTTGCGGGTAGGAAAGAAATAAGAACTTTGATTATCTGATGATATTTATATCTTAGTCGGACAATTTGTCCGACTATTTTTTATATAGTAAATGGTGAAATTTGGTTGAATTATAATCTTTACAAAGATATAATTAAGAATAAATAGATATTTGCGTTATTAGCAATTATGTGAAGTTCGGTCAGCGAGAGGTTTTAGCGATAAAAGGAAGCTCACTGGTAAGTTTGATGACCTAGAATATATCCGGCATAGGAATTGAGATATTCGTGAAAAAGAGGCATGTTATGTCATTTTTTGATATTTGCGGCTTGTGTCAGCTTCTCAGCTTCAGCTTCCAGCAGGCCGTTTAGCGTTTCCTCCACACTGCCATGCACTAACTCCTTGATTTGCCCCTTGATTACTTCCTCATTTAACTGTACAATTTTCTCGGACATGGTTTGCTGTCTCCTTCCCAGAATGGTGTGTGGTAACTTCATTCTATCAAAGAGCTGCAAACCATGTCTCTTTTTATCCCTTTTTCAATTTGCGCAACTTATTCTACCTTATCCTGTATTTAGGCAATCAAAGAAATAAAGAGGGCTTCCACGTATAAATGTCTACAATTAAAAACATGCCTGACCCCGTTTGAAGAGCGAAGTCAGGCTACGTAATCCTTTTATATTTTACGTCAGAGGTTTCTATTCCTCGTCCGTTTCTGCTATGCGCTGCAATTTGCTACGTAAAGAGAAGTGCAATAAGTTCTATTGAAGAACTAAGTACTCAATCCGATGTTTAAATAGGCCATAGTGATACAGATCAGAAATATTAGAATCACTACCTCTGTAATTCAGGATTCATCCCTTGATTTCATATGTTCTAATCCCATTCCATATACTATATCCATTTCTATTCGTGCGCCAGTTTACACATCGTATCAATATCCTCGGAAGTTCTGTACTGATACATCATGCCGACATGCCACGGGAAGGTGCAGTGATGCCAGTAGTGGATCAGATTGATGTAGCGATCATAGGCGCCAATCAATTCCTTGTAATCATTCTTGGTTTGGAGTTGATCAAGAACGGCATCGATATCTTTGGCAAACTGGTTGACCTCCGGTGTAGAAACGTAGGCCAGAAACTGCATGGACTGGAAACCGACGGCTAACTCATTATGTGTCAACTTCTTTAAAACCTCTAGAGAAATCTCGGGATCTTCTGCCATCTGCAAGAACATAAAAAATGTATGCTGTCCATAAGCTATGGTATAAACGCCGACGAACATCATTGTTGAAAGATACTGATTAAAGGAACCCGCACCTGTCACACTAATGCCGTGGCGAACCTTCCACATTGCTTCGGGCTCTTTAAGCCAGTTTTCATCGATTTGAGCTAAGATTTGTTGTTTTACTTCACGCCAATTCATAATTATACCTCCTTCAGTGCGGATACGATAACTATCTGGGGTTCACAATCGCCAGTCATAAAACGATGCTTGCAGTCAAGACCAGCCTGCATGAGCAGAGGCAGATCTTCCTCAAAAACATCCGCAAAGCAATTAACATCACCGGGCTCCGTTGTAGCCGCGTAAGGGATTACAATACGCTGGCCATTGGTGTAGATGAACAGTCTGCCAGGCTGGCGAGGAGCATCACACTCGCGCTCCAACCACAGAAGTTTCATAGGAATGCTCATGTTGTGACCCGAAATAACGGTATGGCCATGGATGCTTTCAAAAGGAAGCAGTTTTTCCAGTTCCGCGCAAAAATGTGGAGCCTTATCCTGCATCAACTTTGCACGAACTTTGATGCCTAAAGAAGGCCATTCTAATTGGATGTGTGTTACCATTTTCGTTTCTCCTTCAACGTTTTTTTAGATAACTGCGTTGCTCAAGAAGAGTACACAGTTTTACTATAACTCTATACATCAGCAAGTTTTGTGCCAAGTGTTTTTTAGAGAAGAAATTGCTCAAAATCCCTCTATTTTGCGTAATTTGTTAAAAGAAGTTAAGGTTTTAATTGTGTCAATTATTTTAAATCGTATTAAACACTATTTATATTTTAAATTGTCTTTAGAATTGTCTAAGAATATTTTAGCCGCTGCGAGTTTTAGTGAAGGCAATATCTTCTGGGATATTACTTTCGGCAACAACTGAAAAGCAGCGTGTTTGAGCAATCTTTTATTCAAAAGAATGAGTGGGAAAAACAAAATATGCTAAGCATAATAATCTGGTACAGTAGCAGATTGTTATGAGTCCGGCACTTTCAATCACCTTGATTTAAGACCTTCTTCTCATATTCTCTATATCTGCAAAGGTGGAGTCCGCACAGCGCGGGATTTTTCTACAGATTGCTACAAACCCCCACAAAGGCTCCCAAAAATTCGTTTTGGGGAACCTTTGTGGGGGGTAGCTGCTTGATTAGATTAAAACGCCTGTAAGAGGCACAAACGTCCCTACGTCAGTTTTTTTAAGGCTTTCAACCCATGCTTAAGGCCTTATGTGGAATCGGATGGCTTTTCCAGAGTATAACAGCAGGAAATATCTCCAAAGTTGCTGTTCTATGGTTCCATGCAGGCATAGAAGTGTTTTATGGAGCAAGTGGTATGAAGATAGCTCCAACAGCTTCCATTTCTATGACTAGTTTTGTATGCGATCTTCATCCCTCTTAACACCTGTTTATCCGTTATGTTTTTATTGTTTCTTTTAATTAGTTAACGGATGCTTGTTGCCTATAACCATTGAAAATTTAATATGATCTATAACTGCACTGGAAAATGGTTCGCTTATTAAGTGAGCTTTGATGAAAATAGGTATAATTACTTATGTTTTTTCCGAAAAGGGATCCATGTCTAGGATAGGAGGAATCTCTTTGTTTTTACCCCATCCACGTCGTCCGTGTGTATAAAATATGCCCCAACCCGTAGCTGCGCAAAACATATTGACGATAAAGATTAAATATCCCCAAATGTAATATGGTGCATATTCAGCAGGTGAGATTCCAAAAAGGTTTGACATAAACTGTCCCCCAGAGGTCCAAATCATTAGGCAGGAAAGAATAACTCCCAGCTCACAAGAACGGGATAAAACCTTACGGTCTATCTGTAGACGGTCGTGTGCGGTTGCGTATGCCGAGGAAGTGAGAATGTAAGAAGCGTAAGTATCACCGCAAACAGCTGCCATAGTGCCAACCGTGAACATCGATGACGTTATAACTGCAAATCTGGAGTTGATTAACTTTTGGAACTGGAAGACAATAGTTTCCAAAGTTTTTGTATCTTTTAAAATTCCCCCCATAGACATGCCGACAATAATAATGAAAACGACAGTGGTCATTTCAAGGACTCCGCCTTTAGATAACATCGAGTTGATGGAGTCAATTTCAGAGTTTGCATTGTATCCATTGATTAAACTTCCAGCAATTGTTTTGAAATCATGGCCTTGAAACATCGCTAACCCTGATCCCATAATGATGCCTACGAGCATTGTTAGGACGGGAGGAGTTTTTTTGTATACCAAATATCCCATTGCTACAAGCGGTAGAAGAAGGATAGGATTGAGCCAGAAGCTTTTTTCTAATCCATGAATCAGCTCTGTCACCGCAGAATCATTGACAACGCCTGCGCTGCCATATCTCCAGCCGACAATTACATATACCACCAAAGTAATTATTGCGGCAGGTAAGCTAACATAAAGCATGGAATTCAGGTGTGTCATTATTTTGGTTTCAGAAGTAGCCGCTGCCAGATTGGTCGTTTCAGACACAATTGATAACTTGTCTCCACCATAAGATCCTGCAAGGACGGCTCCGGCAATTAGACCTGGTGGCATTCCCATTGCAACACCAATTCCGTACATTGCAATTCCAACTGTTCCAGCGGTTGTCCATGAGCTGCCTGTGCATGCAGACATAATAAAGCAGACGATGAATGTCGCGGCCAGCAAAAACTGTGGTTCAATCAGTTTAAGGCCTAAATAAACGATATATGGAACTGTTCCTCCAGCACACCATGCTGCAATCAGCATTCCAATCAAGACATTGATAAACAGTGCCAAAAGACCCTTGCTGAGTCCAGACAGCATCATGTCTTCAATTGTCTGCCAGCTATTTCCCCAAAATGCGGCGAAAGCGGCACACACAGTTAAGGCCATAACCAACGTTACGATGGTATTTGTTTTTATCACTAGATTAAAGAAAATTAGGATTGCACAAACTAAGACCATTAATAAACAGGCTTCTCCGAACTTAGGGTACCGCCCCTTTTTTTCGCCAGATAAAAATTCTGTTAGTTTTCCCAATGAATACACCCCCTTATTATTATTCCGCTTTTAACGAGCTGTTGTTAATGATCTAACCAAAAAATTTATACACTCTTTGGCTCCGAATAATTTCCAGTCCACTAGAATGTTTTTTACCATGGGTAATCCCCCTTTCATAATTATTTGAGTGAAAACAGTTTGCTTTTAACGATTTACTGTTTCATTCAAACTTACTTGCGTTAATAATAAGCAATTACCGTGCCAGTTGTTCTGTTTGTTGCAGATTAGAGCAATATTTACAAATTAGATCCAATAAATAAAGTTAAATCCCACATGTATACATGTGGGATTTAACTTTTCTTTCTTGAAAAAATAGTGCAAAATTAGTATCTTTCTCTTAAAACTCTAATAATTAACAAAATTATTGCTCAGTAACCTGAGATTTTCCTATATCTGTCAGCTTAATACCACCTCGTCCCCGACTTCGAGTTATTAGCCCGTCTTTCAATAACTTTTGTACAATACTTTCAAATCTTTTTTCACTGATTTCAACACCTTTTTGATGAAGCATTTTTATTATATTGCCTCGGCCCAGCCCAATATCAGAATAAGCAGATAGGATTTTCAGCATTTCTGTCTCTGCCTGTGCGGTCTGAGTAATTATAGATTTTTGTGCGGGATGCGAAATGCACTGTAAATTTCCAATCATGCGGTAGTAGGTGGCCGCATTTTGCAACTCTCTTACATTTCCCGGCCAGTTATAGCTTATTAGCTGTTGCTTTTCACTGTCTGTTAATTTATTTTGTTTCAGATTGAAAAATAGATAGAACAGAGGCAAAATATCTTCTTTTCTATCACGTAGAGCAGGAAGAGTTACCGTAAAGACGGCCAACCTATAATACAGATCATCTCTGAATTTATTTTTTGCAATTTCTTTCATCAGGTCTTTATTTGTTGCAGACAGAATGCGAACGTTAATATCGATGATTTCATTACTTCCGACTCTCATGATTTGCTGCTCCTGCAACACTCTTAAAAGTTTTGATTGAAGGGAAAGAGGCATATCGCCTATTTCGTCTAAAAAAATGGTTCCGTTATTTGCGGCCTCAAATAACCCTAGTTTTCCTTCCCGCTTTGAGCCGGTAAAAGCTCCCCCTTCATAACCAAACAATTCACTTTCTAAAAGCTGCTCCGGAAGGGCCGCACAGTTTACCGCAACAAATGGCTCTTCTCTTCGGTCGGAAAAATTATGTATAGATTGCGCCAGTAGCTCTTTACCCGAACCAGTTTCTCCGTAAATAATAACAGGATATTTTGTATTGGATATTGATTTCGCAACTGTAAGACACCTTTCCATATTCTCTGACTTGTAAATAATATCGTGAAAGGTGTATCTAGCGTATAATCCTGATTTGTGAAGCTTGGAACTTAATTTACTTCCCATCTCATTGATGCTTTTAGCAGTATGAAAATCAAAATAATAACCGATCACTTCTTCCATACTCATCAGTTGGCTTCGCTTCACCATTATATATTCACCGGCAATTTGTATGAGTTCTTGAAGAAAATTCTTTTGAAATAACATTTCTGTTATATCGGGTGTTGATGGAAGCTCGAAAAGATCTCCAAAATCAAATGTGGTGTGAAGAATATGATTTGCCATTTGATTGTGACAGACTATTCTTTTATCATTATCAACAACAATGATTCCAGATTCGGATTTATCAATCACTTTAATTAATGTTTTATTTAATAGCTTTGAGGATAAATATCTCCGCTCTACATCGGTATCTTTTTGAGGAAGTTTCTGCATGTATTGAATTAGATTTCTGGTAATGCGGTCACTCTCAATCTTAAGTTTAGAAAAAATGTTTAAAAAAACTTGCGTATCTAGTTTTCGGTACCCCACGTCAATCACTTTGGTGGATGCGGGCAATGAAAGGTTTATGTCATATGCGGTTGTTACAACATATCGGAAATCCTGATAGGAATAACCGTCTTGATAAGGCACAAAATTCAAATGCATGATTCCAAGCTGGTACAACAGGCGAAGCATATCCAACGTAGTTTCCTTCGTCTTATTGACAACAAGTACATTTTCTTTGGCGGGTATTTCCTTAATGTGATTCCAAGCGTCTTTCGACAGCGTTCTTGTTGCAAGAAGAATATTGTCCCATTCCCCATGAAAATAATCCTTTATCTCATAAAGCATATTATAAACAGGTACAAGTATAATATCTGCTTCCAATAAATGCGATGTCTTAATTTCATCCAAATACATGATTTGGATAGTAACCGTGTTTTCGAGAACTTCATTAAGATTGTCAGAAATAAATTTCGCTGCACACCTGTCTTTTTGCCCATTACGCATTAAAATTATGATTTTCTTCATTGTGAACTCCTCTTATCTTTGTGTCGGTTAGAATAATTTTATAAAAGAGGACATATTTTCCCCATTTAACGCAGAAATGTCTTCTTTGGCAGCCGCAGACCGTGGTTTTAAGGCATGAACTCCTCTATCTGCATTTGTTTTCCTTATGTTTCTGAATCACTATGCCGCTGTCTTTCCCGGTGCACCAGATACTAATATACAAAGAGCATTGGATCCTTCTTGTAAAATTTTTTTTAAATTTTACGAAGCAGTAATATGTCGTATTTTGTGTATCCTTTCGGAGAAATTCCCTGGAGCATTTCCACGCATCAGAAAATTCGAGCCTTTTCCAGCTAGGTAACGAAACCTTTCGCGGCTAATCGCCGAGTGCCCATATTCTGTCAGTACAGAGTCTGAAATACGCAATGAAATCGGGCGTATCGGCCAAAGTTTCTTCCAAGGCAAGGATACATGCTTGGTACATAATAAGCAATCTCCTTTCTCTGCTGAGTTTGAAATATTGCTTATATTTTCAATCTAAACATATTTTTCTTTATTTTGCAAGAATTTTGAGGGACTATTCCTGAAAGCTAGCGAGAACATATTATACTAAAACCAAATGCGCAAAAATTTGAGGAACGACAAATGAATTATGCAGCTGAAGCGTTAAAAAAGCATAACGAGCAGTGGTAATAAGCTCTCAGAAAGTCCCTCCTTTGCGGTTGGTATATAAGTATCCGCACTTGAAAGTCTCTCGAAGTACGAATGCACATATTTTCTAATTGTAAATTGATTTTTCCATTAAACGGTATTGAATCAGAGGTGGGTGGCTTATGCCCGCCAAGCCAAAGACGGATATGGAAAAGTGCAATCACTGCGATGTTTGTATTCGTCGATGTCCAATAGGATCAATTAACCCGGACGACCCCTCCGACATCATTATTAATTATTGCCATATGCTTTCCTCCATTCTGATTTTTGAGTTGAACAATCGAAATCGGGAGGGGGGGAGTAGCAACCAGGAGAAACGTTTTTTGCTTTGGACATTTTGTCTTGAAGTATGAAGCTCCGATAAATAAAACTGTTTGACAAAATTTATAATATTTTTAATCTTTACAGATAAAGAAATAGAAAAGAGTTAAATGAAAAGTGGTACGTTTGCCGCTTCAATATTCACTTGGCCTTTTGAAACTATGTAAAAGAAGAATTTCTGAATCATCTGGCTGTTACGATAAGCTGGCAGTTCTTTGTTACGAGATATTTTTGGTACGTCAAGACCCTCCAATTGCATAAATGCAATTGGAGGGTCTTAAAACGCCTATCTAGCAGTCTCTTTTTATATTATTCTCTATTTTGATTTTTCAAAAAGTGAGTTTATTTCATGGGCAAAGCCAAAGTTTTTTCTGCTCCACCGGCACAGCCGGTGGTTGTTCTACAATAATAGAGAGTATTTACGACCGTAAATACTCTCTATGTACTCTGATCCGTATCATCTAAGATTGAGGTGGGTATTACGCCAAAAGCTTCCCGTCCTTAACGACAATTCTCCCCCCAAGCAAAACATACTTAATATCATAGAGCCGTTCGGCACTAGCAATCGTGATATCCGCAATTTTATTCTGCTCAATTAGCCCGCGATCCGGGGCAATACCCGGAATTGCTTTCTCAACATTGCTGGTTGCCGTAGCAATAGCATAGGTAAGGCTGATACCCGTTTCTTTGATAATATGATCCAATCCATACAGCACCGAGTTCCAAAATCCAGCAGCGTAATCGGTCGTTATGGTATCCACCAAGCCACTTCGATAGAACTCATAGAGAGGTCGAATATCCTCATAGATTCCGGCTGAAACAAGCTTAAGAGTTGAAACATCAATAATTCCTCCTGCTTCCTTCAGCTTACGGGCAAACGAAACAGATTCATCAGGGTCAAATGTCGTGTGGTTCGAGTGACCGGCGATTATGTTCGGGAACTTTTTGGTAATGTTGAGCATCTGATTCATGGAGGGCGCTGAATTGTGATAAATCGAGGTTTTGCCCAGCTGATTGGCAATCTCAGCCGCCTCTAAAAATGCGTCAAGCCCAAGCTGGATAGAGGGTAACACAGAATTGCAGATAAGCTGCCGTGTTATCTCCGGCGAGATGCAGCCTTCCAGCCCGGCGGCTTGCATGGCCGTCTTCATGGCCTTTTCATCGTAAGCACTCACATCAACATAGCGCCCCAACGCCGCAAACTTGAGTTTCTTTGCCTGTGGCGCTGTAATCTCAACTCCTGTACGCTCTCGGATAGCCCTAGGGATATAGAGATAATCCTGTCCGCCGCCACCTAGCGTATGTCCACCGCCAATCTCACCAATGGCGACAGCACCTGCTTCGACCATCTTTTTAGCGGTCATAGCTTTGTGGCGCTCCTTAAGTCCCGTTCCATCAACAGCCACTGCCGCTTTAAAATTCAGCGGGGTGTGAGAGGTTGCAGTCATTAGATTGATGGGTACCAATTTGCGTGCCTCTTCGATATCCTCCATCGTGGCAAAACCATCAACATTGAGGATCGTTGTGCTTCCTTCGCAGATATGCCGGGTCAGATTCTCGCGAACCTTCTCGATTGGAAGCGCCGGGGCGGCGCTGGGGAACAGTGGTCCGGGCGCAACACCATGTACATGATGATTGATAATGCCCGGAAAAACCAAGCAACCCTGTGCGTCAATCACCGTATCATCTGGCATAACCTCATATTGCGAGGAAATACCCACAATACGATCCTCATGGATAGACACCGTGCCACCTGAAATCATGGTTAAACCATCTCCTGTCACGATGGTTCCGTTTACAATTCGTAACATAATATATACTCTCCTTTCAATAATTGACACAGCTAACCCCGGCGCCAAATGAACTTGCTTCCGTCAATCGCCACTAATCATCCTCACCAAATGCGGCATTTCTCCCCTTGAGAACTGTGAACGCCGCCAACACGATCCCAGCCACGATAAAAACACAGATTGCAAGGGGGCGATTTGACAAAGCACCAAATCCTAACACCGATGCTTGTTTGAAATAGAACTCCAGCTGTGTTCCCAGAATCAAGCCCAATATCATGGGAGCCACACCAAAATTCACTTTCTTTGCAATATAGCCAATAACACCAAATAACAGCATCACCCACAGATCAAACATGGAGTTTCTAATCGAGTAAGATCCTACGGCGCACAGGAACAAAATAACTGGCGCCATGATCCTGTAAGGAATCGTAGCAATGCGAACCCACATGCCTACCAACGGGAGGTTTAATATAACAAGAATAATGTTGCCGATGAAAAAGCTGCCTATAATGGTTCCCGCTAGTGCCTGATTCGTCGAGAACATCAGCGGTCCAGGAACCACGCCTTGCATCAGAAGAGCTGCCAAAACCATAGCCATAATTGGACCTGTGGGGATACCCAAAGCCATAAGCGGCACGAACCCAGAAACCGCACATGCGTTATTTGCAGCTTCGGACGAGGCGACACCTTCTAACATGCCTTTCCCGTAAAGATGTTTTTCCTTCGCGACTCTTTTCTCCACTGCATAACCAAGAAACGATGCAACGGAAGCAGTCATGCCGGGCAAAAGTCCCAGCAGCGCGCCAATGAAGGATCCTCTAAGTCCTGCCGGCATCCCAAGCTTCATTTCCTTTTTAGAAGGAATTAAACTTCCGATTTTTTCTGTAATCATTTTGGTTTCCTTCTCAATGCCACAGAGCACCTCGGCAACACCAAAAAGGCCAACAACAATCGGTATACTGTCAAAACCCGACAACAATGACGATGAGCCAAACGTCATCCGGAAAATATTCTCCGAAGGATCGTAGCCGACAACTGCAATCACTAGCCCTGCAAATGCCGCACCTACTCCTCTGACGACAGAATCACTTGCCAGTCCTACCGCACAGGATAAGCTGAGAATCATCAGTGCAAGATACTCAAAAGGACCGAAAGTGATCGCTATTTGAGCCAGTTTCGGCGCAAAAAACGAGAGTCCTAAAAGCGCAATAATTGCCCCCATAAAAGAAACAAGTGCACAGATACAAAGGACAGGTCCTCCTCGGCCTTTTTTACACAACTGATAACCTTCAAGCGCTGCCGGCACAGATGCAACTTCACCGGGAATATTCAACAATACGGATGTCGTTGAACCGCCATACATTGCCCCATAGAAAATAGAGCCCAACCCAATCACTGCACCAGCAGGAGATAAATATGCTGTAAACGGAATCAGCAAAGCGATTGCAGATGCGGGACCAAGTCCTGGCAGAACGCCCACCAACGTTCCTAACAAGCACCCTATAAGTGCAATAAAAAGGTTGCTAGGCGACAATGCCGAAATAAAACCATCAATCAACCATCCGGCGTCCAAAGGACACACCTCCCTTACTTATAAAAATAAATGTATTTCTCAGTTATTTCTTATCAATTGATCAAAACGGAAAAATAATACCGCGTGGCAATGATATTCCCATCATCGGCAAGAGCACATATCCGAAAAGAAAACAAATGAGTATCGTGATCGCCATTGCCTTTTTACTGTTTTTCATTATTCTCATAACCGCTATTAGAAACGGAATCGTTGCAATCGCCATCCCAACATATGGAATGATCAAGATATATACTCCTATACATACTAAAGTAATTAAAACTCGTTTGTTCTTTTCAAGCCACTGGACTAAAATTGCTTTAACCGGCTCATGTGTCTCTTGTATCTCATGTGTCTCTTGTATCTCATGTGTCTCTTGTGTTTCTTGTGTTTCTGCCAGCCCTTTTACTTCTTGTGTACTTTCCTGTAGATTTCTTGTTTTCAACCAACGAAATAATTCAAAGCAGGTAAGCAGCAGTAGGGCAGCGCCGATAATGATGATATAACTGCCAGGCTGTAGGAGCCACTTCTTATTCAAAGTGGACTGAAGATTCAGGCGCAAACCTTCAGCTAGTGTCATAATCCCCAATATCCCCATAAAAAACGCATAACCAGACCCGCGTAGTTTATCTATTAATAGTTTCATGCTGTATCCCTCCCGGGTTCGTTTTTAATACGCACATCGTACGGAGCTTGCAACTATCAGCCTTAAGATAAAGGGTGTATTTCGCCTGCGCATGAACCTTTACTCAAAATTGCGCGACAAACTACACCCTTATACCCTGACTTTTGAACCTACTGGCTCAAGAGCTTCTTCACGATTTCAGCCTCATCAATAACAGTAGCCTTCGCATCCTTGTGATTTGTGTATTTGATCTGCGCATATAGTGAATTCATTTCGTCAATGAATTCTTTCCTCTCAACGATCTTGGCCACAGCAGCATCAATCTTTTCAACGATTTCCTGTGGCAGCTTGGGGGGGCCAGAAATACCAGTCCATGACCGCAACACTACGGAAGGATATCCGGCTTCAACTGTAGTGGGTACATCAGGGAAGTTGGGATTGCGCGTATCGCTGATCACAGCCAGCGGTCGGATTGTACCACTCTGAACAAAGGGCAGCACTGTTGCATACCCACCGCTGGAGAACTGTATATTGCCACCAGCCAAAGCAGCCATAATCTGCCCACCACCTGTATAAGACAGCTTGTTCATTTTCGACAAATCCGCCCCCGTCTCAACTAAGAACTGTTTGGGAATCAGGTCGCTAACGCTCAAACCGCCCAAACCACCATAAATGAAGTCTTCAGGATCCTTCCGAATGGCCTTCGCGACGTCATCAAGGCTTTGCCAAGGCATTTTTGAGGAGCAACATAGGAAAGTTTCGCCAACCGAGATTTTACAGATAAACGATCTATCCAATACGTCATATGGCAATTTTTGAGATTCATCCGCCAACTGGAAGGAGGACCAAGATCCGGAATCAGCCAGCAGTGTGTACCCATCTGGTTCAGCATCATAAACCGACAACGTACCCGTCACAGAACCACCGCCTTCGCGATTGACTACATTTACGGGTTTCCCTAATTCTTCAGCCAAATACTTCGAAATGATTCTTGCCTGCAGGTCAGTTGATGAACCGGCTGCTCCAGGGACAACCAGATCAATGGCTCTGGTGGGATAGCTAATGGGTGCCGATTGCTGATTTTGTGGAGGATTTACTTCTTTTTGTGAACAGCCTGTCGTGAGAGTAGCGAAAATCAGCAAGCCGGCCATAAAAAGGCTAAAATGCTTTTTCATTTGTTCTCTCCAATCTTAAATTAATAATTGTTTGCTTGTTTGACTGTTGAATACTTTTAAATTTCCTCCAGCTCCCCCTCCCCAAAATGAACTAAATGCAGGTAGCCCTCAGTAAGCAAAGAGCGCAGATCATGGGTACAGAAAAACATTGCCGCTTATTGCTATCATACATCTGCCCTAATCGCAAGGTCAACCTTTTTGGGGAGGCACGGATCTTAACAATTCGATGTTCTTTTAGATCAATATGTACCGTTCTCCAGATACTGATGCAGTTGACTTAGCGTCAGCCCCTTCAGGCCGCAGTCCGCCAATTTGGCGCCTTCCTCACGGAAGTTTTTGCCGCAAAGCAGGTCTGCAAAGTTGATGCATGCGGTAGTGATCGGATGGGGTAATGCGTACTGTTCAAGCAGCTCCTCAAGAGGAACCAGACCGAAAGGAATATCCTCCGTCAAATAACGGTGATTCCAATCATCGGGCAATTTGCTGTCCACATAAATTTTGTTATGTCTCCAGACATCATCAGGATCCAAATCATCAATTTTGCCGCCTTCGGATACATTTTGATACCCGTAGTAGCTTTTTGTGATTTCTCTGGCAGAAACCACATTGATGCCGATATTCTTCAGCTGCATATGCTCAAGATCAAGCTCTTTTCTTATGTGAGCAATGCTTTCGGTCTTGATCTCATTCATCAGCGGTTTTTCTTTTTTATCAATATATTGAATGCTTCCGACCATGCAGGGCGGGTGGCCATAGGTATTCACATTGCTGACACCGGTGACCAAAACATTGTCTCTTTTTTCGAGAATATCGTAGATGTCGTAGAGTCTGTTGAAAATCTCATCGCTGTTTTTGCTAGGGAAAACAGAGCAGCCAAGACCATGCTTGTAGCCGCGAATCCACGGCCCCACGATCTCGCCATTTTCATCTTTTTCCTTACGCGTTGCATATGGCATAGTCTCAAATTCAGCAACCTTCACACTCTCTTCGCAGCCACCCGCTATCAGATAGTTGCGGAATTTGATGCTGCCGCCAAAGTTGCCAGGTGTAATGGCAATCACGTGGTTGCTGCGAACATAGGGGGCAATCGCCTTTGCAATGCTCTCATGTCCCTGAGCGGGTGTGATAACAAGGATAATGTCCGATTCTTCCATGGCCTCCCTTGCATCAATCGTGAGCTTGTGAAGCATGGCCTCGCCCTCCGGTAGATGGTTGCTTGGCAGGCACTTTACCTTCAGCTTTCCTCCTCTCTTTTTAATGGGATCAAGACTTGCCTGAAAAGCTGGCATCTCAAACAGCGTAACCTGATGGCCCACAAGCGTCAGATGACCAGCTGCGGCAAAGGCACCGTTACCGCCTCCAATAATAGTGATTCTTGCTGGTTTCATGTACTTTCCCTCCTTGTTGTTTTTTGTGGCTTCATCATATCACGGCTTGACTTTTTTGGAAAATATCAATATAATTGGTCTAATCATAAGTTTTTCATTATGATTCTCGCTGATTTTGTGCAAAATTCACACAGGCTGTGGCACTTTCCTCTACACTGTATATTGGGGAGGGATAGCAATGAACTTTCGTCAAATGGAATATTTCATTGAGGTAATCAAGGCAAACGGCTTGACCCGGGCCGCGGAAAATCTTTATGTTTCTCAATCATCCATCAGCCAGATGATCAAAACTTTGGAGGATGAATTGGGTGTATGCCTGCTCGATCGGGACAATAAGCGCATCAAGTTGACTTATGCTGGAAGACGTTTTCTAGCGTTGGCTCAGGGTGTTTTGCGAAGCCGACAAATGTTTCTCAACGAAATTAGTGACCTGAACGGAACGGACTCGGGGGAGATCGCCTTGGGAATATCTGCAAGGCGAGCCCAACATATGCTGCCATTGATCCTTCCACGGTTCGTACACCAATACCCAAATGTTAAACTTAATATTACAGACAGACGCAACGGCATTGTTGAATGGGAGAAAAGCCTGCAAGACGGTACATACGACTTGGTCATTGCCAGCTTTGTCAATTACGACTACAATAACGAATATGTTTTCTTATGTGATGAGTATTTGTGTTTCATCGTAGGCAAGACATCGAGTGCGGCCGAACGGCTTTTTGGCAAGGATGGTCCGATTCCTGAACGGATCACTCTGGATAAGCTCGTAACGGAAGAATTAATTCTTACATACCATGGATATACGGCGCGCCTCTGGGTGGATAAGCTCTTTTCCTCTGCTGGCTTGGTGCCGAAAATTGCTATGGAAATTCATTCCAGCGACCTGGCCCGCTCACTGGCAGGTACAGGTATGTACTGTACCATCACCTCAGAAACAGAGATAACTAAGCTTCTGAACCCACCTGAATATGAAAACTACTACACAATCCCCATTGACCACGCCGAAGCGCGGCGCAGCATCTCCATCGCCTATAATAAATCATTCTATTTATCAGCTTGCCACAAAGCGTTTATCAATATGGCTGTCAATATCTTTGGAGGAATTGATAGCTGAAATGGTCTTTGTCATTTTGTGTGTTGAAAGCAGTATTTGCTATGAGGGAAACCAGTTATAAGCTATTACATGCGATCGGGTTGGTGTGCGTGTTAATTGGAAAAGTAAATGCTCTGGTATGTATTTCCACTTCGGCCTCGGCGGTTATGATACTTCTGTGTATCTTTTCTGTTTTTCGCCTGCGTCAGTCCCAATCAGATCTGAAGCGCCCTATCGTGTAGCTTATCCGATTCTTCCCATCATTGCGTTAATATTGGATGTGGTCGTAGTAAGCGGGATTCTAATTTCCATTTTGAAACAGGGAAAATTGATTTTTGCCGTGTTGGCAGTTTATCTTCTGGCGGTTATCTACTATTTCATCACCCGCGCAAAAACCAGCTTGAAACCATCGATCTCAGAGGATCAGGACACAGTTCAAGATATCTAATAGGATTGGATACCGAAATAGCAGGCATCCGACTTTTGCGGAAAGCATTCTGAACAGAGGACAACTTGTAGAGGTTTGCGGATTAGTAAAATAATGCTGCTCAGACTGAAATAGGGATCTAAATCTCTCCGTCAATATGATCCGTTATTCACGGAAAAGTAATGCTTGAATTTGAATAAGAATTTATAAATAATTACGAACAGATATCGTTTATTAAAACTGAAAGAAATAAGGGCTTAGCTATCCGTTGGTCACCGGATCAGCTGTATGAGATAGACCGTATACTGGATGTGCGGCAGGCTGCTTCGCTAAAAGCTTCGTTACTTGTGCCGAATTAAAGGCCAAGAACGTTTTTTATGGCGCGAGGATGATCGTTGGTTTGTTGAAGTAAAGGGATAGGATGATTTATCACTGTTTCTTACTATATGAAGCCGGACAAAATGTCCGGCTTCATATATGCTTATTTGTACAATAAAAAAGGCGGTCACCCATTTGAAGTGACCGCCTTTGATTTTTCTTTATCTATTTGTGGTTGGTACAAACTCGATCTTTAATTTCATACCCATTCCAGCTGCAAGCCGTTGGAGCGTCCTTAAAGACGGGTTTGCGCTCCCATTTTCAAGCTTACTGATATCGCCCTGTGTGATACCGGTTATTTCAGCAAGCTGTTTTTGGGTAATGCCAGTGCTTTTCCGCGCATCAATCATCGCCTGAATAATCGCAAATTCAGGTTCCAGCGCGTCATATTCAGCCTTTATCTCCGGATCGCTCAGCTGATCCTTTAAAAAGTCGTTAAAATTGGTGTTCATGCTTTAAGCCCCTTTCTTTTCAGGTATTCGGCACGGTACTGTTTTGCTCGTTCTATTTCAGCAGGAGGTGTTTTTGGTGTCTTTTTAACGAATCCGTTCGTAATAATCACTCGCCGTTCAACAAAAAAAGAAATATAAAACGCGGGAAATATCTGAACCAACCTTAGCACGTAATTCAAAAATACCATCACCCAAAGGCTTAGAATAAGGTTCCCTGAGTCCAGTTCTATTATCGGCCAGTATTGAAATTGTTCTTAACATTTTCGCCCGCATTTTTTTATCAAGACTCAATATAAACTCTTGAGCTGGAACTGTTCCATCTTCTTTATCATAAAATATCACTTCAAACTCTTGCACTATTTGGCCACCCTTCTTATAGGATAAATCCTATAATCATTATATGGGATTTATCCCATATTGTCAATACCACTATTTTAGAATCAAGTCGGATATTTTGTCCGACTTGATTCTAAAATAGGGTGGAGAGAAATTAATCTAAAAACACTAAAATGTCTTGAGCTGATTTATCTCCTTACAATCTTTGGCTCTTTATCATCACGCAAACCTTTATAGACTGGTTATTTAATTCTCCAGAGTTGGTCTTCTCCATAAGTTTGAAGGCGCATGCCTTGTGAAAAAGGAAAAGATTTATAATCTCTCGAATGTGAAACGTTAGAAGATGAGAATAAAACTTTCTTCCTGATTTGCTTATTGCTATTACAGTATAAATAAGATATATTTTTGTTATTATACGATTCTAACATGTGTCTTATCTCGCCATCGGTTTAGGAGTCCTTAAACTTTGTAAACTAAAAGGGGGGGCCTTATGATAGACAAAGAAATTCGCATTGGAACGGTCAATATGATACCACGGATTTTGTGTGATGGCATCACTTTTTTGCTTGTACTGCGCGGATCTATCACTCTGGAGTATGAATATACACCTTATACTCTGTACGATGGAGGAATCGCAGTTATCAATGACAAGGATTTTTACTGCTTAAAGAGCGAAGATTCCAACATTTTGGTATGGATGCAATTTTCCAGGGAATACATAACAGCACGATTTCCACAGATTTCACAATATCATTTTTCCTGTATTTACAGTGCGCAGGATAGAGATGATGAAGCTGCTTACACGTCTCTTCAAAAGCAGATAGCCGAGCTTGCATTTCTGGATTTGAAAAAAACGCAGGAATCAAAACTACGTTTTCAGTCTACTTTCTTTCAGATATTGCATTTGCTTGTAACTGAGTTTTCAGTGGCAATAATAAAACCCTTCGAGCCAAGTACGGACCAACGGATGAAGTCCGCTTTGGAGTATATTCATCAGAATTATAAAAGTCGCATTCTTTTAAGCGATGTTGCGCAGCATGTATTCTTATCGCCTCAATATCTTTCGCGACTTTTCAAGAATATAATTCATACTACTTACTTAGAG
>JAEXDU010000243.1 GCA_023401495.1 Bacillota bacterium | reverse complement strand
AGGAAAGCACATTTCAGGTGCTTTCCTCTTTTTTTATTTTACGGGATAAAATCCATTCATATTTTAAATTTAACATATATGTAAAATATGAAATATTGTCTAAGCTGACAAGTTTTATCGAAAGTCGATTTGGTCGTTGTCCCAAAGATGCCGAACCGCTCCGTATTTCCATTGACAACAAAAATCCGAATACATATAATGCTTATAAGCTTAATATGTATTATATCGATCGCAGAATGGAGTGAACACAATGGCAAACAGAAAAAGCACAGCCGCCGCAATGAATTGTACCTTGATGGGGATGCAGAGTTTCTGTATACCTTGTTGTGCCATGTGTCAATATGATACCCCCAGTGGATAGGTCTATTCTTGCGCATGCTTTCGGGCAGTCGGGATTAGAAAATCCCGGCTGCCTTTTTTATTTTCAGGAGCGCACGGAAAGGATAGGATGCTTTTGATTGAACTCGTAAACGTAACGAAAAGCTACCAGAACGCCACCGGGCAGATTGAGGCCCTGAAGGGAGTGTCCCTGAAGGTTGACCGCTCCGACATTTACGGGGTGATCGGTTACAGCGGGGCGGGAAAAAGCACGCTGATCCGCTGCATCAACCTTTTGGAACGCCCGGACAGCGGCCAGGTGCTGCTCTTTGGAAACGACATCACCGGGTCTTCTCAGGACCAGCTCGAGAAAACGCGCCAGCAGATCGGGATGATTTTTCAGCACTTTAATCTGCTTCGTTCCAAAACGGTATTTGAGAACATCGCGTTCCCGCTCCGGTATCTGCGAAAGAGCAGGCAGGAGATTCAGCAGAAGGTAAAAGAGCTTTTGCAGCTAGTCGACCTGAGCGACAAGGCGGACTGTTACCCCTCCCAACTGAGCGGCGGGCAAAAGCAGCGTGTCGCAATTGCCAGAGCGCTGGCCAACGACCCGCAAATCCTGCTCAGCGACGAGGCAACCTCCGCCCTGGACCCACAGACCACGGACTCGATTCTGCAGCTTCTGCTGGAGCTGAACCGCCGCCTGGGTTTGACGATCGTGATCGTCACCCACGAAATGCATGTGGTTCAGGAAATCTGCAACAAGGTCGCCGTGATGGAAAACGGGCTGATCGTGGAGCAGGGCGATACCTTTGAGGTGTTCTCCCACCCGCAGACCAAAACCACCAAATGCTTTACCGCCTCGTTGTTCCGGGAGGGGAATGTTGAAAAGCTGATCGAACAGATCGATCAGAATCTGGGAACTCTCCCAAACCGGAAGCTGCTGCACCTGCTGTTCGTGGGGCCAAAAGCGAATAACGCATATATCTCCCACGTGATCAAACGGTTCGAGGTGGAGGTCAGCATCCTTTACGGTTCCATCGAGCTGGTGCAGTCCCGGCCCATCGGCAGCCTGTTTGTCGCCATAAGCGGCGATGAAATCAAGATTCTTGCGGCAATGGAGTACTTAAAAACAGAAGGAGTCAGCGTCCATATTTTGCAGGAGCTCCCCTCTGATGACCGGGAGGAGGTTGTGGTTTGAAGGAATTTGTGATTGAACTCTTCCCAAACGTGTACGAAATGTTCGGCGATTTGCTCGATTCCATCTGGCAGACCTTTGTGATGGTCGGCATTGCGGGGATTTTCGGGATCACCATCGGGACGCTGCTTGGAATCGCGCTGGTCGTTTCCGCCAAGGGCGGCTTATATGAAAACGACCTGTTCAACAACATTCTGGGGAAAATCGTGAACACCATCCGTTCGATTCCGTTCGTGATTCTGATTGCACTGATGGTTTCCTTTACCCGCTTCCTCGTTGGAACCTCCATCGGAGTTCGAGGCGCGATCGTCCCCATGGTCGCCGGAATCATTCCCCTTGTGACGCGAATGACCGAGCAGGCCCTGCTGGAGGTAGACCCCGGTGTAATGGAAGCCGCCCGCTCCATGGGGATTTCGCGGCCCTATATTATCGTTCACATTCTGTTGCAGGAAAGTCTGCCGGGGCTCCTGCGGTCACTCATCACCAGCTTTATCAGCCTGATCGGCCTTTCCGCCATGGCCGGCAGTGTGGGCGGCGGCGGAATCGGCAACTTCGCCATCCGATACGGTTACTCACGGTATATGAACGACATCACCGTTGTGACCGTGCTGCTGCTTTTGCTGATCGTCAACATCGTACAGAGCGTCGGCAACCGTGCCGCACAACGGCTGACGCACTGAACGCTCCCGGTATTCCCTGTTTTAAAATCAAAGATCAAATTCGTATCAGGAGGATGAACTACCATGAAAAAACAAAATCAACTCTCTCGAATCGGCTCCGTGTTATCCGTACTGCTGGCTGCCAGCGTATTCCTTTCCGCGTGCAGCGGAACCGCCGCAAATTCCGGCGCATCCGCGGCCTCCAACGCCCCGGCTTCTTCCGCCCAGTCCAAACCGGTGACGGTGAAAATCGGCACTACGTCTGACGAACCCCGCGTCTGGAATGCGGTGCAGGCCGAGCTTGATTCCGAAGGCGCAAACATCAAAATTGAGACGATCAATTTAACGGGCGGCGAACCGAACAAGGCCTTGGCCGAAGGAGAGGTCGATTTGAATGCGTTTCAGCATTACGCGTATTTCAACAAAAACAAAGAGGAGCTGAAGCTCGACCTGACCGCGATCGGCGACACCCTGATCGTACCGCTGAACCTCTTCTCTAAAAAACACAAATCGCTGGAAGAACTGCCGAACGGCGCACAGATCGCGATCCCCGACGACCCCACCAATCAGGGGCGTGCACTGAACGTTCTGAAAAACGCCGGCCTGATCAAGCTGGATGAGAAAGCCGGAAACAACGCGCTGATCAAGGACGTGACAGAGAATCCCAAGAACATCAAATTTGTAGAGATCACCGGCGCTCAGCTTCCCCGCTCCCTGCAAGACGTAGACGCGGCCATCATCAACTGCGGCTACGCCGTGGATTCCGGTCTGGACCCGGTGAAGGACCCAATCTATAAAGATGATATCGATCTGAAAAATCCGGAGCAGCAGCCGTTTATCAACCTGATCGCGGCCAGAACGGCAGACAAGGATAACCCGGCCTACCTGAAAATCGTAGAGGCCTACCATACCCAGAGGGTGGCCGACGCAATTGCCGAGGTATATTCCAACGCGGCGGTTCCCGCCTTTGAGGTCAAATAATCCTGAGGAGGCGGATTCCATGTCTAAAACACTTTATGAGGAAGCGCTCGAACACCAAGCCGAAACAACTGAGCTGCGAAGATGGTTTCACAGCCACCCCGAACCAAGCTTTGGGGAATACGAAACCGCCGCCCGCGTTCGGGAAGAGCTGAACCGGCTCGGCATTCCATTTGTCACGGCGGGCGAAACCGGCACCGTCGGCATCCTCCGCGGGAAATCCGAAAAACCGGTGATCGCTCTTCGCGCGGACATTGACGCCCTCGAGATCGAAGAAAAAAACGAGGTTCCCTATCGCTCCCAAAACCCGGGGCTGATGCACGCCTGCGGACATGACGCGCATGCCTCTTCCCTGCTAACGGCGGCAAAGCTTCTGCTCCAACGCCGAGAGAAGCTGCCCGGTACGGTCAAACTGATTTTTCAGCCCGCGGAAGAAGTGGGCCGGGGTGCGAACTCGGTTATTGCGTCGGGCGCGCTGGACGATGTGGAGGCTTTTTTCGGGCTCCATGTGCGGGCGGGGCTCCCGGTCGGTAAGGCCGCTTTGCAGGCGGGGCCCATCATGGCGGGCGCCAACTCCCTGAAAATCGACGTATTCGGGAAAAGCGGGCACGCCGGTCACCCGGACAACGCCATCGACGTGATTGCCGCGGGCGCGGAGATCGTGGAAGCATTACAGCACATTGTGTCCCGCGAAATCCCGCCGACAGAAGCGGCGACGATCTCGGTCTGCCAGTTCCGCGCGGGAACCCGGGACAATATCATCGCGAATCACGCCAGAATTTCGGGTACCGTGCGCGTGACGAGCGAACAGACGAGGGCACAGATCAAAGAAGCCGTTCACCGTGTGGTAAACGGGATCAGCGCGGCGCACCGGGTCACCGCGCAGGTGGAATGCGAATTTGCCACCCCGATTTTGATCAATTCCGCCGAGTTGTACCAGACGGCGCGCTCCGCTGTACAGGAGGTTTTGTCGCCGGAGGCAGTGCAGGGGGTTCTCCCCCAGCTGGGAACAGAGGATTTCAGCGCATACGGGCAGATTGCCCCGGCATTCTTCACCTTTGTGGGTTCCGGCGGCGAATACCCGCACCACCATGAGCGGTTCGACATCGACGAGCGGGTTCTCTCCATTTCGGCGGCACTGTATACGGCTTTTGTCCTCCATTATTTCAACTTGAATGAAAAGGGTGATTCGGATGCCTAAGGTAGAAAGCTTTACATTAGACCACACCATCGTACAGGCGCCTTACGTGCGCGTGGCCGGTGTGGAACACAACGGAAAGGGAGCAACTGTGCAGAAATTCGACCTGCGCTTTTTGCAGCCGAATACCGACTCCATCCCCACGGGAGCACTGCACACGCTGGAGCATTATCTCTCCATCTTTCTGCGGGAAGAAATCGACGGGCTAATCGACATTTCCCCCATGGGCTGCCGGACGGGATTTTATCTGGTTGTGTGGGAGGAACACCCGGTTGCGGAAATCGCCCTTGCTCTGCATCACGCCCTGCAAAGGGTGCTGGAGCAGACGGAGGTGCCTGCGGCCACCGCGAAGGAATGCGGCAATTACAAAGATCATTCGCTGTTCTCCGCAAAGGAATACGCCCGGCAGGTGCTTTCCCAGGGAATCAGCACAGACCCCTTTGACCACAGCCGGCTGATTCAGGCGGACTGAGGCCCCGATCATTCTAGTAAAAAGGAGAAATGCAGTATGTTCTTCCGGAACAGCGAAGCTGCAAGACGCCAGTATGTTGGATGAATATATT
This sequence comes from Bacillota bacterium, assembly GCA_023401495.1. Taxonomy (GTDB): domain Bacteria; phylum Bacillota; class Clostridia; order Oscillospirales; family Acutalibacteraceae; genus Faecalispora. The sequence goes on along the minus strand of JAEXDU010000243.1, from coordinate 8,124 downwards.
CAGATCTCTGATCTGCACAAAACCTATACCACACACGGGGCGCCTTTAAAGGTGCTCAGGGGAATCGATCTTTCGGTGAACAAAGGCGAAATTTTCGGGATCATCGGCTTCAGCGGCGCGGGAAAATCCACGCTGGCGCGATGCATCAACCGGCTGGAAACACCCGACAGCGGCCGGATTCAGGTCGGCGGAGTCGACATTCTGCGCCTGCCCAAAAAGGCCCTGCTCAAAGAGCGCAGAAAAATCGGGATGATCTTTCAGACCTTCAACCTGTTCGAAGCCAAAACGGTATACCGGAACATCTCTTACCCGCTGGAAATCAGCGGCGTGCCGAAAGAGGAAATCAAAGACAGGGTGCTGCGGACAGCCGAGCTCGTCGGGCTGACGGATAAGCTCGAGGCTTACCCGGGCGGGCTCTCCGGCGGGCAGAAGCAGCGGGTAGGAATCGCGCGGGCCCTGGTCAACAATCCCGATCTTCTGCTCAGCGACGAAGCGACCTCTGCCCTAGACCCGCAAACCACGCTTCAGATTCTGGATTTGCTGAAAAAGATCAATCAGACCACCGGCATCACCATCCTGATGATCACGCACGAGCTGGACGCCATCAAATACACCTGCGAACGCATGGCGGTGCTGGAGGATGGACTGATTATTGAATCCGGCCCGGTAAGCGAAATTTTCAGCAACCCGCACAGCCGCACCGGCGAGCTTTTTGCCAAAGTGTTCTTTGAACTGCAGCATTCGGGCGAGTTGGTAAACGGCGAGGGAATTTAAAAAACATACCGTCTTGATTTTGAAGTGAAAGGAGTGGTCTTTTGAGTTTATTATATCATTCGCTATGGGAGGTCATCGTCGCCTCCTTCTCGCCGGAGATTTGGCGCGGGCTTGGTCCCTCCGTGCTGGAAACGTTATACATGGTGGCCCTTTCCTCCGGCATCATGCTGTTTTTCGGCCTGCTGCTCGGGATTCTGCTGACCGTGACAAACCCTGACGGTCTGGTGCCGTTAAAGCCGCTGTATGCCAGCTCGGGGTGGCTGATCAATTGTCTTCGCTCTCTGCCCCAGGTGATCATGATCATCCTGATGATCCCGGTGGCCCGTCTTTTCTTTGGAAAATCCTACGGCACCAATGCCTGTATCATCGCCATCGCCGCCAGCTGCATCCCCATGTACGCCCGCATTGTGGAAAGCAGCCTGCTGGAAATCGCCAAAGGCAAGGTGGAAGCGGCAAAATCCATTGGCAGCACCAACGCGCAGATCATCTTTCGCATTCTTCTGCCGGAAACCATCCCCTCCCTCATCCGCGGCTTTACCGTCGCTGTGATCGCCGTCATCTCTATGACTGCTCTGGCCGGGATGTTCGGAGCGGGCGGCATCGGGGACATCGCCGTGCGGTTCGGCTACCAGCGCTTTCAGCATGACGTGCTGTTCGCGGCCGTTTATATTCTGATCATCCTGGTTCAGCTGGTTCAATGGGTTGGGGACCTTACCTCGAAGCAAATCCTGAAAAAGCGAAATTTGATTTAATTATGTGGGTTCTTTCCCCCTCCTGCGGCGGGAGAAGAACCGAAAAAATTCATCTGCGTTTATTGAAATCTCTGTAAAAAAACATAGAAGGAGCATTCATTATGAAATCGATCAAAACAGCATCTACCCTTTTCGCGGCGGCTCTCTCCCTCAGCCTGCTGGCCGGGTGCGCCGGCACCGCCGGCGGCTCTTCCTCTCAGGCGCAGTCCACACCAGCCGCGTCCGGCGACAGCTCGCAGCAAACCGTCACCCTCAAGGGAATTGTCGACCTCGTCCCCCACTCGGAAATCATCAAGTATGTCACCCCCAAGCTGGCAAAGCAGGGAATCATCATCGATCTGGTGGCAACGGCGGCAGACAACACCACAAACGAAAAGCTCGCGAAGGGCGAAATCGACTTTAACTATTTTCAGCATGAACCGTACCTGCAGGAATGGAACAACACGAACGGCTTCAATCTGGTCAACGCCGGGGATATTCACGTGGAGCCCATCACGGCCTACTCCGACAAATACAGCTCCACGGATAAAATTCCGGAGAACGCGACCGTCGCCATCCCGAATGACGGCACCAACGAATACAGAGCGCTGCTCATTTTAGAGCAGAACGGATTTATCAAGCTGAACGAAAAAACCGCCACCTCTCTGAGCGCATCGGTAACGGATATTCAAAGTTATGTGCGCCCGATCAAAATTGTAGAGCTGGATTCGGCGCAGATCATCCCCACCAAAGCCGACTACGACTTCTTCATCACGAATACCAACAAGGCTCTGGAAGCGAAGATCACCTCCACCAAGCTGTTCAGCGAAAGCGGAGACAGCCCCTACGCCAACATCATTGCCGTGCGCGAAGAGGATAAAGACAATCCCGCGATTGTCGCTCTGGTGAAAGAGCTGCAGTCAGAGGATACCAGAAAGTTTATTGAGGACACCTACAAGGGCGCTGTCATTCCGGCCAAACTGAATTCCTGATTTCTTTCTGCCGGTCAATCGAAAACAGAAAATCTGTTCCGGCCATTTCATGCAGGCTTACCGTCGAACCATTTTCACATTGGGAGGGATTGTCACTTGAAACATTATGAATTTATCGAGTCCGCACTGATTCATGGCGGCATTTACGGTGATGAACGCACCGGCGCGGTCAGCACGCCGATCTACCAGACCTCAACCTTTATGCAGGATGAGCTGGGAAAGCACCGCGGGTACGAGTATTCCCGAACCGGGAACCCGACCCGCGAGGCCCTGGAGGCGCTGATCGCCGAGTTAGAGGGCGGTGAAGCCGGCTTTGCCTTTGCGTCCGGCATGGCGGCGATCACCGCCGCACTCAGCCTGTTTCAGAGCGGCGACAGGATCGTGATTTCCAGCAACGTATACGGCGGAACCTTCCGTGTTCTGGATCAGATCTTCCGTCACTTCGGTTTTGCGTATACCATTGCGGACACCACCGATCTAAAGGCATTGGAAGCCGCCATCACGCCGGATGTAAAGGCTGTACTGGTCGAAAGCCCGGCGAACCCGCTGCTGACGGTGACCGACCTTGCGGCGGCGGCCGAAATCGCGCACCGGCACGACGCGCTCCTGATTGTGGATAACACCTTTATGACCCCTTATCTTCAGCGGCCCCTGGAGCTGGGTGCAGACATTGTTCTGCACTCGGCAACCAAATATCTGGGCGGCCACAGCGATGTGATCGCCGGGCTGGCGGTCGTAAAAACAAAGGAGCTGGCCGAGCGGCTTCATTTTATTCAGAATGCCACCGGCGGAATTTTACAGCCGTTTGATTCCTATCTGCTGATCCGCAGCATCAAGACCCTCGGTGTGCGGATGGACCGGCACGTGGAGAATGCCGAAGCGCTTGCCAGGCTGCTACGTGATCACGAGGCGGTAAAGACCGTGTACTACCCCGGCCTGCCGGACGCGCAGGGGTTTGAAATCAACCGGCAGCAGGCCAAAAACGGCGGCGCCATGATCTCTTTTGAGCTGAACGAGGGCTACGATATCCGAAAGTTTTTTCAGAATCTGCGCCTAATTGCCTTGGCGGAAAGCCTTGGCGGAGTGGAATCGCTGGTGTGCCACCCAGCCAGCATGACCCACGCCTCCATCCCCAGAGAGATTCGCCAGAAGGTCGGAATCACCGACGGGCTGATCCGCCTTTCGGTGGGCATTGAGAATCTGCGCGATTTGATACAAGACCTGCGAATGTCGATGGAGGGGGCAAAAGTATGAGTTTGTACCCCTCCATGCAGGAGTTGATCGGGAACACGCCGCTCGTACGGCTTTCGCAGCTTGGGTTCCCGGAGCAGCTGAACGTCTATGCCAAGCTGGAGCTGTATAACCCGGCGGGCAGCGTCAAAGACAGAATCGGCAGATCGATGATTGCGGACGCCGAAAGCCGCGGCATTTTAAAGCCCGGCAGCACCATCATTGAAGCCACCGCAGGCAACACCGGGCTTGGCATTGCCTTTGCAGCCTTAAACCGCGGTTACCGGCTGATCTTTGTGGTGCCGCAGAAATTCTCTCAGGAAAAACAGACGCTGATGAAAGCGCTGGGCGCCGAAATCATTCACACCTCAACGGAGGAAGGAATGCTGGGTGCAGCCAGAAAAGCAGAGGAGCTGCGCGCAGAGATTCCCAACTCCGTCTCTCTGGAGCAGTTTAAGAACCAGAGCAACCCGCGGGCCCACTACGAAACGACCGGGCCGGAGATTTACCGCGACCTTGACGGCAAAATCGATTATGTGGTGGCCGGCGCCGGGAGCGGCGGCACCTACACCGGTGTTCTGCGGTATTTAAAAGAGCAAAATCCGGCGATCAAGGGCATTCTGGCCGACCCGATCGGCTCCACCATCGGGGGCGGGGAGCACTCCGACTATGAAATTGAGGGCATCGGAAACGACTTTATCGCCGACACAATGGATATGAGCCTTGTTGATCAGGTCATCAAGGTCAGCGATGCGGAAGCCTTTGAACAGGTGAGAATCGCCGCAAAGAAAGAAGGCATCTTTGCAGGCTCATCGTCCGGGGCCGCGCTGGCCGCTGTGAACAAGCTGACAAAAACCGTTACTTTGGGAACAGTCGTCGTCATCCTCCCCGACAGGGGCGAACGCTATTTCAGCAAGCACATTTTCGGCGAATAGGTACCCCTTTTGTTTTGGTACCCGCCATTCACCGCTAACGATACAACCACCGGATACTCGTCATGAGCCCGGGGGAATTGTCTGAACAAACAGGAAATGAACGGAACACCCGAAGAAGGGGGAGCAAACATGAGCTATGATTTTGATACTTTGAAAGTGCAGGCGGGGTACCGCGCGTCCGAACACAACTATGCCGTATCCGTACCGATCTACCAGACCACGGCGTTCGCGCTGGGGGACAGCTACCGCGCCGATCGTCTGTTTTCTTTTTCGGAAAGCGACCCCATTTACACAAGGCTTTCCAATCCGACTGTCGACGTTCTGGAAAAACGCGCCGCTGCGCTGCACGGCGTATCGGACGCGATCGCGCTTGCATCAGGAATGGCCGCAGTTTCTTACGCGTTGCTCAATGCCGCCGGGAAGGGCGGAAGGATTCTGACCACCGCCCGCCTGTACGGAGGAACCGTAGACAGTCTGGGGCACCTGTTCCCAGAACTCGGCATCAAGATCGATTTTGTGGAAAATCCCGACCGCATAGAGGAATTTGAGGAAAAGCTGGCCCCCGACACCAAGGCGATTTTGATCGAGAGCCTAACGAATCCCTTCGCGACGATCCCGGATTTTGAGGCGATTGCCCGCATCGCCCACGCCTACGGGATTCTGCTGATCGTTGACAACACCGTGGCGACTCCGTATCTGTTCAATCCGTTTGAACATGGCGCGGATGTTGTGGTTTACTCGGCCACCAAGGCGCTCTCCGGTCACGGGAACGTCATTGCCGGTCTGGTGCTGGAAAGCGGAACATTCGATTACGGCAACGGAAATTACCCGCATTTTGAAAAGCCGCTGTGGTTTTTACGCGATGAGCACGACGAGCCGCGCAGCATTCTGCAGGTCTTCCCGCAAAATCCCTTTACCGGCAGGCTTCGGGCGATCCACCTGAATTACCTCGGCGCGGCCCTGAGCCCCTTTGACGCGTATCTGGTGCTGATTGGTCTGGAGACCCTCTCGGAACGGGTGGAAAAGCAGGTTTCCAACACGCTTGCGGTTCTGGAATATCTGGAACAGAACGAGCATGTCCTGTGGGTGCGCTACCCGTATGCACAGGGCAGCAAATACCGTGCTTTGGCCGACCGTTATTTCCCAAAGGGTGCGGGTTCTATTTTATCCTTCGGTTTTCGCGGTACGGAAGAGCAGAAAAGAGCCTTTCTGGCCTCTGTAAAGGTGTTCGGCTACCAGGCCAATATCGGTGACGCCCGATCGCTGATCATCAATCCCGCACAGACCACCCACGTGGAGCTGACCGAGGAACAACGGTTACTCGTCGGGCTTGAAGCTTCCACCATCCGCCTGTCCCTTGGGCTGGAAAGCCCAAAGGATTTGATCGAAGACCTGCAGCAGGCGTTCGACAGCGTCTTTCAGGACTGATTCCATGGGCATCAACACAAATCGACTTTCGATCCGTCCCGCACAGGAAAAAGACGCGGAGCTCATTCTCTCGCTCATCCGGGAGCTGGCCGTTTATGAAAATATGGGGGACCAGATTACAGCGACTGCAGAGGATCTTCGCCGTTCCATCTTTGAAAAACGGCAGGCACAGGTCGTTATCGGGTGGATCGATCACCAGCCCGCCGCATTCGCGCTGTATTTCTACAACTATTCCACCTTCCTTGGCAAAGCAAATCTGTTTCTGGATGATCTGTATGTCAAAGAAGAATTTCGCGGGCAGGGCATCGGCAGGGCCATGCTTCGATACCTGTCTCAAACCGCGGTCGAAAACGGCTGCGAGCGTCTCGACTGACTGTGCCTGGACTGGAATCTTGCGGCGGCGGGCTTTTACAAAGGGCTTGGCGCGCAGGTACTGGATGACCGCCGGGTATTCCGGCTCAGCGGCGAGCGGCTGGCTGCCTTTGCCGCATCGGAACGCCCCACCCTACTTCATCAGGAGGAATACCATGAGTAAAATTAACTTGCAAATACCGGAGGTTGCCATCCGGGAAATACGCCTTGGCTCCATCACGGGCTTTCAGGGCGGCGCAGAAGAACTGGTAAACTGTTCGCGCTGCGGACTGAAGGACAAAAGCCGTTCTTTCTCCCAGTGCCTTGGCTGCTCCACCTCACAGGCAGCGTGTATGGTGATTTTGGTGCAGGACGCCGCCGTGATCAGCCACGGGCCGGTCGGCTGCTCCTCCTGCTTCCATGAATTCGCGTTTACCTACCGGGTCAACTCCCCCCTGCGGGGTGTGGAGCACCCGACGCAGCGGAAGATATTCTCCACCAATTTACAGGAGACCGACACCGTATACGGCGGCGCGCAGAAGCTGGCCAGGGGAATCCACGAGGTGTATGAACGAACTCACCCTAACGCGGTGTTCGTGCTGACCACCTGCGCGGCCGGGATCATCGGCGACGATGTGGAAAGCGTGTGCGGTGAAGCAGAGGAGGAGCTAGGGGTTCCCGTCATCGCCATTTTCTGCGAGGGCTTCCGCTCTAAGGTATGGACGACGGGCTTCGACGCCAGCTACCACGCCATCGCGAGAAAGCTGATTCAGCCTGCCCGCGAGCGCCGGAGCGATATGATCAACGTGATCAACTTCTGGGGCTCGGATGTGTTCGGCGACTGGTTTGAGGCATTCGGGGCAAAGCCCAATTACATTACGCCCTACTCCACCATTGAAAATCTGCGCCGTTCTTCAGAGGCCGCCGCCAGCGTTCAGATCTGCCCCACCCTCGGCTCTTACCTTGGCGCCGCTTTAGAGCAGGAATTCGGCGTTCCCGAAATCAACGCCGCGCCGCCCTACGGCATCGCACAGACGGACCGCTGGTTCCGCGCGCTGGGGAAGCTGCTGCACAAAGAGGATGAGGCCGAGCGCCTGATCGCGGCAAAGCGGGCGGAATATCTGCCAAAAATCGAAGCGCTGCGGGAAAAGCTGCGCGGAAAAACCGCTTATGTCACGGCCGGTGCGGCCCACGGCCACGCTCTGCTCAATCTGCTGGGCGAGCTTGGAATGAAAGCAAAGGGCGCGGCCATCTTCCACCATGACCCGATCTACGACAACGAAAACGAGGAAAGCGATCTGCTGGTGAACCGTGTGAAGGAATACGGGGACGTCCCGAACTTCAACATCTGCAACAAGCAGGAATTTGAGCTGGTGAATATGCTCAACCGCCTTCAGCCGGATGTTCTGCTCGCCCGCCACGGCGGCATGACCCTGTGGGGCGCGAAGCTCGGTATCCCCTCCCTTTTGATCGGCGACGAGCATTTCAGCATGGGCTACGAGGGAATCGTACGCTATGGGGAACGCATTCTGGAAACGATCGAAAACGATGAGTTCGTGAAAAACCTGAAACAGCACGCGATCAATCCCTACACCAAATGGTGGCTGGATCAGGAGCCCTATACCTTTTTGAAAGGGGGTGCGGCGAAATGAGCGGCATCATCGAACAGGAGCGCTACACCTG
>JAEXDU010000255.1 GCA_023401495.1 Bacillota bacterium | reverse complement strand
GCCAGGGGTATCTCAGCCGCATCTTCAAGAACTGCCTAAATGTCAGCGTCATGGAATATCTGCATTTGAGAAAGCTGATGCTCGCAAAGGAATATTTCCAGTCTACGGACCTGAGCATAGCAGATGTTGCGTTCCGCCTGGGCTACAATGAAAGCGGCTATTTCAGCAAGGTTTTCAAAAAGTACGAGAACATAACCGTCTATCAATATAAAAAAGCCGTCGGAGCATCCTCCGAACGGTAGCGGTGCAAGGGACAGGTGATAGTGATGTGCGATTATTTGGTAACTTCAGAATCGGTGACGGAGGGGCATCCCGATAAGGTGTGCGACCAGATTTCCGACGGAATTCTGGATGCCTACCTGACGAAGGACCCCAATGCCCGGGTCGCAGTAGAAACCATGGTGTCTCCCGGTGTGGTCATGATCGCCGGCGAGGTGACCTCCAGCGAGAAGGTCGATGTGGAGGACGTGGCCCGCAGGATTCTGCAGAGCGTTGGGTATACCGATGAGAAAAAGGGCATGGATTACCGCACCTGTATGGTTTTGACGAATCTGAACGCCCAGTCGGCGGATATCGCCAGAGGGGTGGACGGGGAAAATCAGCCGGTCGGCACCAGCACGAAACTCGGCGCCGGGGACCAGGGGATTATGTACGGCTATGCGTGCAATGAAACCAGGAGCTATATGCCTCTCACGGCAGAGCTCGCTCATAAGCTGGCAAAGCGGCTGGCGGATGTACGCCATCAGGAGCTTTTGCCCTGGCTGTATCCGGACGGAAAAACACAGGTGACCATGCGGTATTCTCCTGAGGGAAAGCCGCTCGAAATTACCAGTATCATCGTTTCGGCACAGCACGACGATGGGATCGAGTATGATTACCTGCGGGACGCGATTTTGAACGAAGTGATCCATTCCGTGGTCGATTCCGGGCTCATCAGCTATCACACAAAAATACATATTAACCCTACGGGGCGCTTTGTTACGGGTGGTCCGGCGGCCGATGTCGGCCTGACCGGCAGAAAAATCATGGTGGATACGTACGGCGGTACGGGCCGCCATGGGGGAGGAGCCTTTTCGGGAAAAGACCCAACAAAGGTAGACCGGTCTGCGGCTTACATGGCCCGGTATGCGGCAAAAAACATTGTGGCCGCGGGCCTGGCGGAACGCTGCGAGGTTTCTCTTGCTTACGCCATCGGCCTGCCGGAGCCCGAGGCGGTTACGGTAAATCCCTTTGGCACACAGCGGATTCCCCTGAACGATCTGAACCGGATCGTCAAAGAAGAATTTTCTTTTTCCGTTTCACAGATTCTCGAGCAGCTCCAGCTGCGCCGGCCTCAATTTTTAAAGACCGCGGCTTATGGTCATTTTGGCCGGGAGGATCAGGGATTTCAGTGGGAGAAAACAGATCGGACAGAATCGTTACGAAAAAAAGCGGTGACTTGTATCAGTAACATATTTATTTAATTTAATCAGGAAAGGTTGAGAGGTATGGATTTATTCGCGCTGGTCGCGGCCTTTGGCGGAGGAGTTTTGGGCGCAATGCTGGGAGCGCTGCCGGTATTTATTTTAACAGGCGTATTTGCGGTCGTAGGTGGCCTGATGGGGATGGCGGGGATTGCCGAGCTTTCGATCGGAAGCATCACGTTCGGTTCCATGCTGGGGCCGCATATTGCTTTTGCCGGCGGTGTTGCTGCGGCAGCCTTTGCAGGCAAGAAAAAGCTGATTCCCAATGGCGCGGATATCCTGTATTCCCTGAACGGCACAGGCAATTCTGCCGTGATTTGCGTAGGCGGAATGTTTGGTGTGATGGGTTATCTCATCAAGTTCTTCTACGGTGATGTTCTTCACCTGAGAACGGATCTGCCAGCCATTACGGTGATTACACTTGCGATTATTACACGCCTGGTGTTTGGCACCACCGGCCTGTTCGGCAAATATGAGGGAACCGAAAAGAGAGCATGGGTGCCAACGGGCAGCCCGCTGGTATATAACATCCTGCTGGGGCTCGGCATCGGCGCCGCGGTCAGCGGTGTGGCGGTTTCTCTTCTGTCCTCGGGCGCTTCGAAAGAGGCGATGGCGATGTTCCCGATCGCCTGCTTCGGCCTGAGTGCGGTCAGCCTGATTTTTGTTCAGACGGGCTTTGCCGCCCCGGCTTCCCACCACATCACCCTGCCGGCGGCTTCGGCGGCCGTGATGACCGGGAATGTATGGATCGGCATTCTGGTGGCGATTTTCTGCACGGTTTTGGGCGACACGCTGGCCAAGACCTTCAACAGCCACTGCGATACCCATATTGACCCGCCGGCCTTTACCATTATGCTCAGCATGTTCCTTGTAAACGGATTGTTTGCGTAAACCGGATTTTGCCGGGCTTGGATAAACCACTTTATTTTTGAAACAGGAGGAATGCAATATGTCAAACGAAGCATTGGGTATGATCGAAACAAAAGGACTCGTCGGCGCAATTGAAGCGGCGGATGCCATGGTGAAAGCGGCTAATGTTGTTCTGATCGGCTACGAGAAAATCGGCTCCGGCCTGGTAACGGTCATGGTGCGCGGGGACGTCGGCGCGGTCAAGGCGTCGGTAGATGCCGGCGTAGCGGCGGCAGACGCGGTGGGAGAGGTCGTTTCCCGCCATGTGATTCCGCGGCCCCATTCAGACACAGAGAAAATACTGCCGTAAGCTGCGGCAAGGAATGACCGGCCCGACCGCAATTGAAGCGGCGGGCCGGAATCGAAAACAGGGAGGTGTGCAAGGGTTGAAGCACACAGATCAAACGGTGGAAACCATTGCAAAGCTTGTTTTGGAGCGGCTGCGCGATATGCAGAACTACATGGTGCCGGTAGGGGTATCGAACCGTCACGTGCATCTCAGCCAGGCGGATTTGGAGACGCTGTTCGGCCCCGGGTATCAGTTGACTTCCATCAAGGAGCTGGGGCAGCCCGGCCAGTTCGCGGCCAAAGAAACGGTCACGATCATCGGGCCGAAGGGCAGCTTTGAGAACGTTCGTATTCTGGGGCCGGTGCGTCCCAAAAGCCAGGTGGAGATTTCTCTTTCCGACAGCTTCCGGCTGGGGGTCAAGGCTCCTATCCGCGAATCGGGTCAGCTGGAAAACACGCCCGGCCTGCAGCTCTGCGGTCCGCTGGGAACGCTGGAACTGCCTTGCGGCGCGATTGTGGCGCTGCGTCATATTCATGCTACGCCAGAGATTGCGAAGCGTATGGGAATTTGTGATAAAGAGATCGTCGAGGTGGAAACCTGCGGCGAAAGGCGCTGTGTGCTCGGGAACGTGCTGGTTCGCGTTTCAGAGAAATCTGCGCTGGAAATCCATGTGGATACCGATGAGGCCAATGCGTGCGGGCTGAAAAACAACGATTATGTCCTGATCCGCAAATGCCGCTGAATTTGAAAGTAGTATCGATTCCCTTGAAAAGTGTGTTTGTTTCTAAACAATAGTTGATCTTCCTGCTAAAAGCGGGAGATCAATGTCCACTTTTTTATGAATCGATTTTAAAGTGAGTTTACGATAAGGAGCTGACAGCTATGAAATTAGATGATAAATTGATCGAGCAGGTCGCTCGCCTGGTGATGGAGGAAATGAAAAGCGGAAGCGCTGCGGCGTGTGAGGAAAACGGAACCTGCGGCGACAGCTACGGGATTTTCGATTCCATGGACGACGCGGTAGAGGCCAGCGAAGCGGCACAGAGAAAATATCTGTTTTCTACCATGGAGGATCGCCAGAAATATGTCGATGTGATCCGCCAGACAGTGCTGGAACCCGAGATGCTCCAGAAAATTTCGCGTATGGCGGTGGAAGAAACCGGCATGGGCAACTATGAACATAAGCTGATCAAAAATCGTGTGGCGGCGGAAAAATCCCCCGGCACCGAAGACCTTGTCACTGAGGCGATGACAGGCGACCGCGGCCTGACTCTGGTGGAATACTGCCCCTTCGGTGTCATCGGCGCGGTCACTCCCGCGACGAACCCGACCGAAACCATCATTTGTAATTCCTTTGCAATGCTGGCCGGCGGAAATACCGTCGTATTCAGTCCTCAT
>JAEXDU010000239.1 GCA_023401495.1 Bacillota bacterium | reverse complement strand
CAAGCACCTTCACAGAGCCTGCGCCGTTGATATTGCCGATCAGCTCGGTCAGGCTTTTTTCTACCTGCTGCGTATATTCCTGCGCAGTGGTTTTTGTCGGCTCTTCCTCCGCCTGGGCATTGGTTGCCTTGGAATCGTGATTTTGAAAGATTCCCGACAAAAAGATCAGGGCGATCCCGGCAAACCCCAGGATCAGAATCACCTTACGCCAAATGTCGTTTTCCGCGAGCTTTTGAATCCAGGATACGCTCTCTTTTCTGTCTTCTTTTTCACGAGCCGCCATCGGCCGTCACCTCCGTTGTTAATCCCAATTCCTGCTCAAGCAGCTTTTTTGTTTCCTGAAGCTTTCCCGATTCCCTCTGGTCAAGGCTGACAAACACTTTAGTAATTGATATGCGGCCGTCCTCGTTTGTATCCATATTCAGCGCAACATTTTTGCACTGAATTCCCTTCTCGGAAAGCGTTGCGATGACTACGGTGCGAACGGCGGCCTGTGCCGCCTCTGCCGTCTGCTGGTTCACCGTGTCCTGATATTGCTGGTTCGGCGCCGCAGCGTCCTCCCCCTGCGCAAAGGCCTGCACATCGAACTGCTGTACCAGACGCCCCACCGGCAAAAGGATACTGCAGATGATAAACGCTCCGATCACGAGCCGTGTCACCTTTTCCATGCTGCCGGTCGGCATCAGATACTGCAAAATCCCCGCGGCCAGCGCCGCCAGAACAATCACTGAGGACCATTCCCGTACACCGCTCATGTCACCGCACCCCCCATCGCCATCATCAGTACCGTAGAGATCATCAAAATGACAAAGCAGCACAGAATGATTGAGAGAAGAATCTGTATCACCTTCATGGAAGACCGCAGCAGGGTGGTGATTTCCTTCAGCTCAAAAATATCTCCTGCCGCCGCGCAGGCGGTCAGGGTCAAAAGCCAGATAAGGCATTCGAGCGCCGCGGGCAGAAAAATGGCCCCCGTGGCCAGAAGTCCGAACGCCCCTACCCCCGATTTGAGCAGCTTTACGCTGCTCTGCACACTGCCGATCGCGTCGCTGAGCGCGCTGCCTACCACCGGCACGAAGGCGCTTACCATAAAGCGAACGGTTTTGGCTCCAGCGCCATCGGCCGCCGAGGATACCACCGTCTGCATCGTGAGCAAACCTGAAAAGATCGTCATACAGAAGGTGAGCACCCATTTTACGGTTTTACTGAACAAATCGCACAGCCCGCCGAGATTCATTGCGGGGGATACGGCGGATACCACCGAAAACGCCAGAAAAATATTCAGCAGAGGCACCAGCACCGTGGAAGCGATCACCGAAATCACGTTGCCCGCGCCGAGCATCAACAGGTTGTATGACCCGGCGGAAATCGTCTGCCCGCCCGCAATCATGATCCCGGTGAGAATCGGGATGCTGGCCAGCAGGAATCCGGCGGCCCCCTTGATGACAAACGCGACATTTTCAATGCACGTAACGATCGGCTGAATGACCACCGTGCAGATGCAAAGGGTGCCGACCATACCGATCACGCCGCTCAGCGGGCGATCGCCGAAGCTCAGCTTCATCCCGTTCATCAGGGCGCAGAGCAGAATGACCGCCAATACCGACAGCAGCGCCCGCACGGGAGCCGCGCTCTGCTGGAGCGCCGATGACCCGATCTGCTCAAAGATCGTTTCCGGCGTCAGGTTCAGGATGCTCTGCCAGTCCGGCGAGGAGATACCCAGGCTGTCCATCCATTCCCGTGTCTCTTCCGGCAGTTCGTCGGGCAGGTCGGCCGCACCGCTGTTTTCATACTGCTGGCGGTACAGCTCATCCTCTGAAACGGACTGCGCATGCACGGGAATCGCAAACAGAAAAAGCAAAAAAACAATGCAGATCACTTTTTTCACAGTCTACCCTCCTATCAGCGCGAGCGCCGTAGAAGCAATTTTTTCAAACAGTGGCAGCGCCAGTATGACAATAGAGATCTTTCCGGCCAGCTCTACTTTTGAGGCCAGCGCACCTTCTCCCGCGTCCCGGCAGGAATCCGCCGCGAACTGGGCCAGAAAGCAGATGCCCAGTGTCTTAAACAGGATGATGCCATATTCCGTTGGCATCTGCGCGGCGGTGAGCAAGCTGTTGATCTGGCGGATCGCCGGAACGATATTCGCTAAAATCTGAACCAGAATAATGACGCCTGCCGTAATGCTGACAACCACCGCGTATTCCTGATTGTACCGGCGCAGCATCACGGCAATCACGGCGGAAACAAGGGCCAGTCCGGCAATTCCAATCACATTCATGGCTGCTATAACCCAAAGATGGATTTGATCGTTTTAAACAGAATATCAATCTGCTCGATCACCATCATCAATACGACAATCAGTCCCGCCAGGGTCGTCATCATCGCCTGCTCCTCGCGCCCCGAGCGAATCAGCAGCTGGTTGAGCACAGCCACAATAATGCCGATCGCCGCGATTTTAAAAATCAAATCCACATCCATTTTTGCTTCCTCCGTTTTAACTCAGCAGGAGTGCCGCCGCGATTCCGCCGAACAGCCCCAGCATAAAATACAGCTTCGCTTTTTTGTCTCTTTCTTCTCTCGCGTGGGTCAGAGCGCTGCTGATGAATCCCAGATACAGCTGGCAGTGCGCAAGCTGGCCCTCTGTATCGCTTGCGCCGAATCCCAGTCCGAAGTCCCGTATGTATTCCAAATCCTGGCGGTTCATCCCGGTCGTCAGCAGGCCGTCGTCCATGCCGTGCTCCCACGCCCGCGGAAAGCTCTCTCCTTTTCGGCAGTACTCGGCGCATAGAACCAGAAACCGCTGGTTTTTTCCGTGCTTTTCAATGATCCGCTCCACCGGCATACCGGAATAGCGGATTTCTTCTCTGGTAAGACATAGAAAGGAGTAGAAAGCTTCCAGCTCCCTTACCCTGCCGCCCAGCTTACGCGATTCCATATAGCCCGCCAGAATACAGGCCGCCATGATCGACAGGATCCCGATTAATTTGACCAAGAAGCTCACCCACCTTGTAAATTCCTTTGATTTTCCCGGGCCGCGCCGCGCAGTCCAGCAGAACCACAGTACGAAACGCCCCGGTTTCCATCAGCCGGCGTATCTGGCGGCGGCGAAGAAGCTCCCCCGCAGAGGCCGCGTGCACGCTGACGATCAGTGAAACACCCGCATTGACCACCTCTTCCACAGCGGCGGTTTCGCGCTCGCTCCCCAGCTCGTCGCAGAGGATCACCTCGGGCGAAAGGGAGCGGATGGCCTGCAGGATTCCCTGGCTTTTGGGGTAGCCGTCCAGAATATCGCAGCAGCAGCCAAGATCATTCTGGGCGTCGCCCCGGTAAACGCCTGCCAGCTCACCGCGTTCGTCAACCACTGTGATTTTCCGGGGAGGCAGCGTTCCTCCCCCTGCCAGCTGGCGCGCCAGATCGCGAAGAATCGTTGTTTTGCCCGTGGAGGGCGCCCCCGCCAGAAGAACGCCCTGCACGATCTCCTCCCCAACCAGAGACAGAACCTCATCCGCCGCGCCGGAGATTTGCCTTGCGACACGGATATTAAAGGAAGAAATGTCCCGCAGCCCCGCAACCTGTCCCTGATCCAGAACGGCTGTGCCGCAGATGCCCACCCTGTGCCCTCCTCGGATGGTGAGAAAGCCGTTCCGGATTTCGTTCTGATGCGTATACACGGAATGGCTGCACAGGCTGCGGAACGTCTCCTCCATATCCTCCCGGAATACGGGAATCCCCTCCTCCGGCTTGCGGCTGATTCCGTTCCCTGTCACAAAAAAGCTTTGAACCCCATTAAAAATGGAAAGCGGCAGATTCACCCGCATGCGGATTTCCTGCACAGATTCCTGAATATGCTCCGGCAGCTCCATGAGTACGGGTTTGAGCCGCTGGCAGACCGGCTGTATCGCCGTAGTAAACGAATTGGTATGGCTCTGATTCATGTTACTTGTCCTCCCTTTGCTACCATAAATATGGACAAAGCCCATAGATTAGAACAAAAAAATGAGAGGAAGAAAAATTCCAACGGGAGCGCACTTCGACAGATCCATGCAAAAATCCCCTGATTATCAAGGGGAAAATTCAGACCTCGGCTTCCCTCGCCAAAGGCGAAAAGAAACGATCCATTCCCGGGCACAGACAATGCCTGCGGTCCGAACAAACAGGAGAGAAAAGAAAGATTCCAGCGAGAAAGCAACTCGACAGAAAAGCGCAAAAAAAATCCCCCTGAAAAATTCAGGGGGATAATCATTTGAATCAGGAGCGGCTTATTCCACCGCTTTCGAATCTTCCAGCAGCTTGAGGAACTCTTCCTCGCTCAGAATCGGAACATTGAGCTGCTGCGCTTTTGTCAGCTTGCTTCCGGCATCCTCACCGGCGATGACGTAGCCGGTCTTTTTGGAAACGGAAGAGGAAGTTTTCCCGCCGTAGCGTTCCACCAGCTCGGAGGCTTCCTGACGGGTCAGCGTGGGCAGCGTGCCGGTGAGCACAAAGGTCTTGCCGGCCAGACGAAGATCCTGCGCGGTGCTCTGCGCCGTCATGTTTACTCCGGCTTCTTTCAGGCGGGAAATCAGATGCGCGGTACCGGCAAGGTCAAAATAGGCGCGCACGCTCTTCGCCATGATCGGCCCAAAGCCCTCGATGGCCGCAAGCTCTTCTTCGGAGGCGGCGATGAGTTTTTCCATCGTATGGAAGTGACCGGCCAGCAGCTTTGCGGCTTTCAAGCCCGCGTGGGGAATGCCCATGGCATAAATCAGGCGGTACAGATCGTTCTGCCGCGAGCGTTCGACCGCGGCTGCAAGGTTCTGTGCGGATTTTTCGCCCATCCGTTCCATCTCCCGCACCTGTTCCATCGGCAGAAAGTAGAGGTCTGCGGGCGAAGCAACCAGCCCTTTTGCAACGAGCTGCTCCAGCACCGCCGGGCCAAGGCCATCCATATCCATGGCGTCGCGGCTCGTAAAATGAATCAGATGGCGCAAAAGCTGTGCGGGACATTCCGGATTCGTACAGCGCGTCGCCGCCTCGTTTTCGTCGCGCACGGCGGGGCTACCGCACGCGGGGCAAATCTGCGGAATCCGGTACGGTTCGCTGTCCGGTTCGTGAGAAACCACCGACACGACCTCGGGAATGATGTCCCCCGCTTTGCGCAGGATGACGGTATCGCCAACGCGGATGTCTTTTTCGGTGATAAAGTCCTGATTGTGCAGCGTAGCCCGGCTGACGGTGGTACCCGCCAGCGTAACCGGCTCAAACAAACCGGTAGGGGTCAGAACACCTGTTCGCCCCACGTTGATTTCGACACTGAGCAGCTTTGTCGGCTTTTCCTCCGGCGGATATTTAAACGCCTGCGCCCATTTGGGAAACTTGGAGGTACTGCCGAGCAGCTGCCGCTGCGCGAAGGAATTCACCTTCACCACGGCGCCGTCGATGGAATACTCGAGGGAGCCGCGCATTTCACCGATTTCCCGGATGGCTTCGAGCACCTGCTCAAGGGTCTGGCACTTGCGGTAAAACGGCGTGGCCGGCAGCCCCAGTTTTTTCAGGTACTCGAGCGATTCATCGTGATAAGAGAGCTCCGCGCCCTGAATCTGCTGCACGTTAAACAGGAAAATATCCAGCTTTCTCTGCGCCGCAATGCGCGGGTCTTTCTGCCGGAGAGAACCCGCCGCCGCGTTGCGGGGATTTTTGAACGTTTTTTCCTGATTCAGCTCCTGCTTGGCGCAAAGCTCTTCAAAGACGCTGTGCGCCATATAGACCTCACCGCGCACCTCCAGAAACTCCGGGCCGTCTTTCAGGCGCTTCGGTATGCTGCGGATGGTGCGGATATTCTCTGTGACATCCTCGCCTACCAGACCGTCGCCGCGCGTGGAGCCGCGCTCATAAACGCCGTTCCGGTATTCCAGGGCGACCGAAAGCCCATCGAACTTCGGCTCCACAATATAGACCGGGTCCGGCACCACGGCGCGCACCCGCCGGTCAAAATCCGCCATCTCCTCCTCGGAGAAGGCGTCCTGCAAGCTTTCCAGCGGAACGGTATGAACTACCGGCGCAAACTGATTCATGCCCCTGGCCCCAACCTTCTGCGTGGGGGAATCCGGCGTAATCAGCTCGGGATACTCCTCCTCCAAATCTTCCAGGCAGCGGTACAAGCGGTCGTATTCGTAATCTTCAATTTCAGGAGCATCCTGCTCGTAGTATTTTTGATTGTGGTACTGTATTTCCTGCCGCAGCCTGGCGGCTTCTTCCTTTGCTTTGATTGCATCCATAACTGTTTTATCCTCCCAAGTAGAGCTGCGGTACATCCCCAACAATGACGGTTTCTGCAACCAGCACGCTGGTAGTCACATCCGTTGCGGTATGAAGTCCCGGAATAAAGGAATAGATTTCGGTATGTAGTTCCAGGTAAATCTGGTGACGGGTCTGATTGATGCCCGCCGATTCAAAGCTGGTCTTAAAGTCGGATTCCACATTCCCCTTGAGCGTAACGACCAGCGGAACATCCGGGCCGCGGCCGTGCAGCAGGCGGCTGCCCAAAAGGGTACCCAGCGGAACACTCGTATTAATTTTGCCCCCATGCAGATTCTTCTGAACCGTATCGGTGATTTTCGCCTTGATCTGATTTGTTTTTGCCATATTGGTGGTGATCGTCTGCACTTTGCCGTCGGCATCCCTCTGCAGATTGATCAGATCGTCATATGTTATGTTATCCGCATTCAGCTCTTCCAATACGCTTTCGTTGATCGCCGTCACCGCAGTCTGCCGCGCGGCATTTACTGTGAGGGATTCCACCGCAGGCACCAGCTGAAGATCCAGAAAGATACCGGCAGCCAAAACTCCGAGAAAAAACACCAGAAGTTTCGGGACGGCAGGGCCGTTCCGTTTTCTCTCCCCGCGGTAAGGCGCGT
This sequence comes from Bacillota bacterium, assembly GCA_023401495.1. Classification (GTDB taxonomy): domain Bacteria; phylum Bacillota; class Clostridia; order Oscillospirales; family Acutalibacteraceae; genus Faecalispora. Next base: position 13,845 of record JAEXDU010000239.1, on the reverse strand, counting down.
TGATGGGACAATATTTATGCCAGCGCTTCATCATGGTTCCCCCCTGTCGTACATCCGTTCGATCGTATTGCGTTTTAGAAAGAGCCTTTGCATTCTTCCCCATCGAAGGTGGGAAGAATCGCTGTTTTTCCATAAGGTCACTTTATAAAGCGATCGACTAACTATATAATACACAGGGGTATTTCCATTGGTGAATTATTTCTGCAAAAAGGGCACAAAGACGCATAGCCTCTTTGTGCCCCCAATTCATTCAATTGCAGATGGGATTATTCCTCGTCGGCCGGTTTGTCTTCCGCTACGGGAGCCTCTTCCGCTGTTTCAGCGGCCTGCTCTTCCAGATACGCACGGATCGACAGGCTGACACGATGCTTGTCAAAATCGATGTCGGTGATCTTCGCTTTGACCTTGTCGCCGTTTTTCAGCGCATCCTGCGGCTTCTCGATTCTGTGGTCAGCAATCTGAGAAATGTGGATGAGGCCGTCGATGCCGGGAATGATTCTGGCGAAGGCGCCGAAGGTGGTCAGGCCAACAACCTGTACCTCAACGGTGGTGCCCACGGGGTAATCCTTCTTCAGGATCTCCCACGGATTGTCCTCGTCCTTCTTGTAGCCCAGAGAAATCTTGCCCTTCTCTTTGTCGAGGCCCTTGATGTATACCTTGATGGTATCGCCCACATTCACAACCTCGGACGGATGCTTGATGCGGTTCCAGGACAGCTCGGAGATGTGAACCATTCCGTCGATGCCGCCCAGATCAACAAACGCGCCGTAAGCGGTCAGGGACTTGACAACACCGGTAAACTCTTTGCCTTCCTCGGCGGTTTCCCAGAATTTGTCGGCCAGCTCTTTTCTCTCATCCTTCAGCACGGAACGGATGGAGCCCACCGCGCGGCGGCGCTGACGGTTCACTTCGATAATGCGGAATTTGACTTCCTTCTTCAGCAAAGCTTCCAGCGGATCATTCCGGGAGGCAGTAGCCTGAGACGCAGGGATAAACACACGCACGCCGTTGGTTACAGCGATCACACCGCCCTTGATAACCTCTGTGACAACACCGGTGAGAACTGTTTCGTTTTCTTCCGCCTCGGAAATGGTCTCCCAGCCCTTCACAGCATCCAGGCGCTTTTTAGAGAGCATGATGGTGCCCTCCTGGTCGTTGGTGCGCATGATGAGCAGATCGAGCTCGTCGCCGATCTTTACCAGATCCTCCGTTTTCGCGTTCGGATCTGCAGAAAGCTCAGACAGCGGCACAAAGCCAGCCTGCTTGCGTCCAACATCCACGTAGATCTCATTGGGAGCAATACCGACAACAACGCCACGTACCTTCTCATCTGTATTTAAACTTTTCAAAGATTCTTCGAGCATCTCCTCAAAGTTAGATTCAGCAGACTCCTGCTCCGTGAGACCCGCGCCTTCAATAATTTCTGTCATGGTATCAAGTACCTCCTTTATTATGCTTGCGGGTGTAGAGGCACCCGCAGTAATACCGATAGAAACGGCCTTTTTCACGGCCTGCGAAGGGATTTCCTCCGCCTTTTCAATCAAGTAAGTAGTGCAACTCTGCGCACAGACATCCCTAAGCTTGGCCGTGTTGGAGCTGTGCCGCCCCCCGATAACCAGCATCAAATCAGATTTTTGAGCAAGATCTGATGCTTCGGACTGCCTTTGAACAGTTGCATTACATATTGTAGCAAAAACGTCCGCATTTGTACATACCTTTTTTAGGATTTGCAAACAATTTCCCCATTCCTCCAGACTAAAAGTTGTCTGGGCAATGACGCAGACTTTCTGATTGGAAAATTCAGGGTGTTTTTCCAGCAAATCCCTAAGCTCCGCGGCGTTTCGAAACACATACGGCGGCGCTGTGCAGTACCCGATTACGCCTTCGATTTCGGGGTGCGAAGCATCGCCCGCGATCAGTACGGTCTGCCCTGCTTCACACGCACGGGAAACGATTTTGTGAATTTTGCGCACAAACGGGCACGTCGCATCCGCGCATTCAAGCCCGCGGCCGGAAATATCTTCCTGAACCGCACGCGCAACCCCGTGAGAACGGATCACCAGCGTGCCGTCCGGCGGAACCTCCGCCGGAGTATCGACAATGCGGACGCCGCGCTCCTCCAGCTCCTTCACGATCTGGGGATTATGGATGATCGGGCCGAGGGTGTACACCTGCTTTCCCTCGTCGAGCAGACGGAATACCATCTGAACCGCGCGATCCACGCCAAAGCAGAAACCGGCGGACTTTGCAACATGGATCGTCATTGGGGCCCCTCCCCTTTCAGGGCTTTCGGAACCAGAGCAGGGTCGCGCAGCTCCATGATTTTACCCATCACCAGGCGGCTTGCCTGGCGATATTCGGAGCCGGAACCCTTTTCAATCTGCAATTGCTCGGGCGTGATCAGCGGGCCGCAGACAACGTCTACCCGGTGGAACAGCTTCGGGAAAATCCCATTTCGGCCGGTAACGCACACCGGCAGAATCGGCGTGTTGTTCTGAAACGCCAGCATAACGGCTCCGGATTTCGGCTGCAAAAACGCGCCGTCCTTTGACCGTGTGCCCTCAATGAAAATACCGACCACCTGTTCCTCCTGCAGCAGCTCCTGTGCCCGGTTGATCGCAGAGGAATCCCCTTTGCCGCGGTTAACGGCGAAAGCCCCTACGTTTCGGAACAGACTGCCAAGCAGCGGGTTTTTGAACAGCTCCATCTTCGCCATAAAGTTGATCTGCCTCTTGCCCGCGACCGCGGTCAAAAGAATCGGGTCTTTAAAGGTGAGATGGTTGCAGCAAATAATGACTCTGCCCGACTTCGGCATGTTTTCGGCATTCACGATCCGGTACGGCATGAACAGCCGGAAAAAAACAAGCGCAGCCGATTTACAAAATACATAAAGCGCCGATCGCTTCATGATAAAACTTCCTTTCCTTGCGGTAATCTACTGTTCGCTGTCAGGATAAACGCTCCCGAATTACAGTCAGCATACGATCCACCGACTGCTCCAGCGTATTACCGGTAGTATCCACCAGAACGGCGTCCGGGGCCTGCACCAGCGGGGCGATCGCGCGGGTCGAATCCTGCTCGTCGCGCTTTTTCACGTCTGCAAGCACCGTATCAAAGTCGGCGCTCCCCTTTTCGAGCAGCTCTTTCCAGCGCCGCCGGGCCCGCTCTTCCAAAGAAGCGGTGAGAAAAATTTTCACCTGCGCATGCGGCAGCACCACGGTTCCAATGTCCCTGCCGTCCATGACGACATCGTTCTGCTCCGCAATATCCCGCTGCAAAGACAGCAAAAATTCCCGAACCTGCGGGATTGCCGAAACCTTGGAGGAAGCGGCCGCCACCTCCGGCGTACGGATGGATTCCGACACATTTTCAGCGCCCAGAAGCACTTGCTGCTCTCCCCCGACATATCGCAGGGAGACCTCAACCGCTTCGAGCTGCGGGATCACTTCCTCCGGCGCCGCCGGATTCTTTCCTGCCCGCAGCATGTGAAGGGCAATCGCGCGGTAAAGCGCTCCTGTATCTACATACAAATACCCGAGTTCCTGCGCAACGCGGCGCGCAATCGTGCTTTTCCCCGCGCCGGCCGGACCGTCAATGGCAATTGAAATCATCCTTGTTCCTCCTTTGCGGCCTGGGCCGCCAGCCGCCCTGTGGCAAAGGCAATCTGCAAATTGAAGCCCCCAGTATAAGCGTCCACATCCAGAACCTCACCCGCAAAATACAGCCCGTGAATCAGCTTGGATTCCATGGTTTTGGGGTTGATTTCTTTGACATTCACGCCGCCGGAAGTGACGATTGCCTCTTCGATGGGCCGAAAACCCTGAATGTTTACGGAAAATCCCTTGAGCAGCGCGGCAAAGTCCCGGCGCTGTTCGCGGGTGATGGCATTGCACTTTGTTTCGGGAGGAATTCCCGACCGTTCCACCAGAACGGGAATCATTTTACGGGGCAACAGTGCCCCCAGCGAATTGATAAAATCCTTGTTGCTGTTCTGTTCCAGATCGCGCTGCAGTCTTGCGTCCAGCTTCTCAGGCGACAGCGCCGGCTTTAAATCGATCTCGAGCCGGTATGCCCCGGGTTCCATCCGGCGCATGTGGCTGCTGGCGCTCAGCACCACCGGACCGGAAAGGCCGAAATGCGTAAACAGCAGCTCGCCGAAATCCTCATAGATCAGCTTCTGCCGCTCATAGACCCGAACGGCGGCATTTTTCAGGGCAAGCCCCTGCATCTGCGCGCAGTCTCCCCCCTGCTCGACCAAAGGAACCAGAGAGGGTCGCAGCGGCAGTACGCTGTGCCCGGCCTGGCGCGCCAGCCGGTATCCGTCCCCGGTGGAGCCGGTGCCGGGATAGGACGCTCCGCCGCAGGCGACAATCACTTTCGGTGCAAGCAGCTCCGTGCCGTCACGCAGAACGACGCCGTGAACGCCGTCCTCTTCGATGAGGAGCTTTCGGGCTTCTCCCTGCAGAATCTTCACATGATTTTCCTGCAGGAAACGCGTCAGCGCATCGATGACATCACCCGCGCGGTCCGACTGCGGGAAAACCCGCTGACCCCGTTCCGTTTTCAGCGGCACGCCGAGCCCCTCAAAAAAAGCCATGGTGTCCTGCGGAGCGAACCGGGAAACAGCGCCGTATAAAAAGCGGGAGTTGGTCGGCACGGCGGCGATCACATCCTGCACAGAGCAGTTGTTGGTCAAATTGCACCGGCCTTTTCCGGTGATGCCAAGCTTTCTGCCAAGACGCGCGTTTTTCTCTACCAGAATCACGCTCAGGCCAAGCTCGGCGGCGGTACCCGCGGCCATCATTCCGGCTGCGCCGCCCCCGATGACGATCAGATCAGCCTTGCGGTTTGTTTGTGTCAACGTTTTTTTCATCCACCTTTTCGTATACACCGTATTCGTCCCAGATAGTCTCCAGGCTGTGCAGAATCTCGGTTACTTCTTCTTTTTTCTTCATCGTGACCATGACGATCAGCGCGTTGATCAGGCTCAGCGGCGCCGCGATCGCATCCACAAAGGACGCCATGTTGCTGCGGGCCAGCAGCAGATACCCCGCAGGCTCTGCAAGCGGCGACAGGGGGCTGTCCGTAATGGCAATCACCCTGGCCCCGCGGTCCGACGCAAAATGCATCGCCTTCACCGCGCGCTTGGAATACCGCGGGAAGCTGATGCCGATGACGGTGTCAGCTTCATTGACCCGGATCATTTTTTCAAAAATTTCCGCTTCGCTGGTGATATTAACCAATTGTACATTTTCTAAAATCAACCCAAAATAATAGGACAAAAAAGTCGCAAGCGCCAAAGAACTGCCGGCCCCTAAAATGTAGATCTTGCGGGAATCCGCAATCGCATCCACCGCGGCGTAAAAATCTTTGCGGGAGGTTTCCTCCAGCGTTCGGCGAATCATGTCGATGTCCTGATTCATCACAGACGAAAGGACATCCGAATTCCCCATGTTATTGACAGTGACCTCGATCCGCTGCACCGACGTCAGGCGGCTGCGGATCATCTCCTGCATGGCCTGCTGTAGCTCGGGGTATCCGCTGTACCCAATCTCCGTTGCAAAGCGCACAACCGTGGATTCGCTGACCCCGACCGTAGCACCCAGCCGCGAGGCTGTCATATAGGCTACTTTGTCGTAATGCTCCAATATATATTTGGCGATCAACTTCTGCCCCTTGGAAAATTCAGGCATGTTGTTGAGGATCCTGGCTGTGAGTTGACTATTCATAATCGTGTATTCCTCCACTCATTCTGCCCCTGCGATTTTTTGATTCGTTTTGCAGGAAGGCGCAGCTCTTTTATTCATATTAAGGCCTGAGCCTGCAAAAATCAAGAGAAAAATAGGAAATTTAACAGAAAAAACGGTTTATTTTTGCAGGAACAATTCATTTTCCATGCAATTAAATATTCTCAAAAGAAAAATTCGCCGGATTGGCGGACTTCTATCAAAGGAGGAACGGACAGGCGAAAATATCCCGCAAATTAAGCATCCTTTACCATTTGGAGATAATCCAGAACCTCGTAACCGAGTCTTTGATACAGCCGAATGGCATTCTCATTCTCTTTTCTGGCCTCGAGACGGAAGCGCTTGGCCGACGGGTACTCCTGTTCCAAAAACTCAAAAAATTGATGGCCGTATCCCATCCCTCTGCATGCCTCGCTGAGATAAACCTCTTCAATCAAAACCACCAGGCCGCCGGCCTCATTGGAATAAGTGAACGACAAAAGCGCATATCCCGCGGGTTTCCCCTCCTCTTCCATCATAAGCGCGCGCAGGAAGGGGGATTTCTCCATTGCGGCGGCAAAGGTCGCCTCAAAGTGTTGAGGGTCAACGCTGTGCGCCACCGCATCTGATGAATAAAAGTCCTTTACCATAGATAAAAATACGTTTCTATCGTCCAAACGCAAGTCACGAATCATATTGATTTTCCTCCTTATCATAATCAGTTCCCTGTATCATGATCAAAAGTGACATCCTCCTCCTATCAAAAGATCGATATTTTATTTTCTCCCCCGCTGATGGCGGGGGAGAAAATAAAGAAAAGATACTTTTACTTTTGAATATAGAAGAATATGTATTATTTCAGCCATAACGGAAAAAGGCAAACGGCAAAAAACCGTCCGCCTCAATTTTTGACCTTACTTTTGGCGAAGCCACTGCTGTGCCAGACGATGAAACCGCTTATAGTATTCCACCACCAGGCCGGACAGAGTATAATCATACAAAGCGAATACCACGTTGCCTGCTGCCAAAAAAGCCAGGGGAGTGGCACTGCCAAACACTAAAAAGCTATCTCTTGGAATACCCAGAACAAATACCGCAATGAAAAATCCGGCGACCATTGCCAGATTGAACGCTGCAAATTTCAAAACCCAGGAAAGAATCCGGGACAGGCGCTCCACCAAAGCTTTGAGGATGGGATAATACCCAAAAAACAAAACAAACAGTACGACCGCTTCCTTATCTGCTGAAAACAGCAGGGAAAGGATACTGACTACAACGTAAACTGGCCAGGCCCATCGGGTTCCCAGCTCGATCACGATCACCATGCCGGGCAAGCCAGCCAGCGCGGTTAGCGCGTAGGTAGAAATCGGGATCAGCCCGGTCAGAAACATCAGAACCGCAGACAACGCAGCCGCTACGCCGCAGAACGCCACCTGTGCACTTCTGTTCAGCAGCATGGAATCAGATCCCCACCCATACATTCACAGCAGGAGTCCGCGCAAAGCAGACCCATGCAGGTATCGCACGAGTTGCATCCGCCGGCGCCGTACGATGTGTTGTACCCGCCGTACATGCCGCCGCGCTGATTCATGGACTGATTGAGCGCCGCACGGTATTCCAGATTGTTCGGGTCCATCTGGCAGGCACGGGTGAAATGGTTGTGCGCTTCCTCCAGCCAGCCGCGCTGGTAGAGAATCGAGCCTTTCAGGAAATACCATTCCGCGTTTCTGCTGCCCAGCGGCACTCCGTTCAGGATCTGCTCCGCATCGGCGATGCGTCCCGCCATAATCAGGTTGCGCACATCGCGGAAACTGGAGTTCGGCGCGCTGCCGTAGCTGTTCTGGTAGCTGCCGGAACCGGCTGTACTGCCATACCCGCCGGAATACTGCGCTCCGCCGTTACTCTTATTATTGCGACGCTGGCTCATAACCTCGTCATAAGCCTCGTTGATTTCTTTCATTTTTTCACCGGCCAGATCTGCGATCGGGCTGCCGGCATAATTATCCGGGTGATATTTTTTCGCCAGCTCCCGGTAAGCGGCCTTTATCTGTTCATCCGTCGCCGCAGGAGAAACCCCAAGTATTTTATACGGATCCGACATTGCTTTTCCCCTTTTCCATTTTCAGCATAAATTCTTTTTGCATCTGCGGCAGGCCAAGACAAACGATATTGTTCAGAATCGGGGCGAACTGCCCCAAATCCAAAAGCCGGAACGCGGCGATCGCCTGAGATACCGTCATATTCAGTACCTGATTGCACCGGTCAGCCGCTTCCTGCAGCTGCTCCTGCGTGCTCTCTGCCGTCAGCCCGTAATCCCGAATAAACGGATTAAACGCGTTTTGTTTTAAATCCTTCGGAATATCGTCGGCGGCGTCCATCAGGTAGACCCATCTGCCCAAAAAATATCCAAACTGTTCGAGAATGCGAAATTCCGGCGTATCCTGCTCAGCCAGTTGCGAAAACACTCCGGAGAGCATTTTTGCGGTCGGTTCCGCACAGGCATCCAGCGGCGGTGATTCCTGCTGCTCGGTTTGCTCCTGCAGCTGCATCGCATCGGCCACTGCCTGCTCCAAACCGGGATAATCCCGCGCCGCCTTTTTATGCGCGCGCACAGACAGCGGAAAGAGCAGCATGGCGCGAAGCCTGGATTTCCAACCGGGGTCCTTGAGATCGTCCCTCAGCTTATAGTAGGTCATAATGACGGACAGCGCCGACGCAAACACCAGTTCGGGGTATTCCCCCTCACAGAACGGGCATTTTTTCGTTGGATTGAACGTGCACCGACCCTGCACCATTTTACAGGGGCGCTCCGAGCGGGCCATCATCAGCATCGCCAGAAATGTACAATCGTAGCTTAGGGTAAATCTGGACAAAATGCCATAGCTTTTGCCCAGCTGTTTGCACAGGGAGCAATAAACGCCCCTGTACTGTTCATATTCCCGGACAAGCAGTTCGGATTTTTGAGGCTTGATATAACCGAACACAACATTCTCCTAACACTCAGCTTGTACGTTTTATTCTACTATATTTTAAGCGTATCGTTAATTAATAATCTGTAAATTTTTTCACTTCTGTCGAAAAGCGTCGATTTTATTCGGTACAGTAAGGGATATTCTAGAAAATTTTTACAAAAACATTCGGGGAATTTGCCGTAAACTGATTGACAAACTCTGCCGATTCCCATATAATGAGTTTAATGCCCGCCAAAACAGGGTATAAATTAAACAAAACGAGGTATCTCAATGTACGAAGACAAAATTTTGATTTGCAAAGACTGCGGCGCAGAATTCGAATTCACCGCCGGCGAGCAGGAGTTTTACGCGGAAAAAGGATTCACCAATGAGCCCCAGCGCTGCAAGGCCTGCCGTTCGAACCGCAAAAATTCCAGAGGGGATTCCTCTTCCGAGAGAGCCCCGAGAGAGATGTATACGGCTGTATGCGCATCTTGCGGCGCAACCTGCAAGGTTCCCTTCCAGCCCCGCGACGAGCGTCCTGTATACTGCAGCGATTGCTTTGCGAACAGAAGATAACAATTGAATTTCGGTCTCATCGCTTTGATGAAACGACCGGTTCCATATCGTTACTTTTCAATCTCTAACAATAAAATGCGCCAAACGCGCGGGAATTCCCGCCGTTTCGGCGCATTTTTTGCGTTTACCCCTGAAAGGCGCGGATGCGATACAGGGCATTGAGCACCAGCCAGTTCTGCGGGAACGGGCGCATCAAATTCCAGTACCCGATCCCGAGAAAACCGAATTCCGTTACGAGAGCGAGCTTCGCCCGAATGCTCCGGGCATCCTCAAACCAAACCTCGTGCAGCTCGCCGCTGGTATTGGTGTATTGAAAATGCGGAGACTGCGCCGTTTCATCGTATAAAATCTCCGCGTTGTACTCCCTTGCCAGACGCACCGCTTCCACATTGGAAATCGACTGCGCCCTTGTCGTCCCCCGAACATACGGCAGCGGCCAGTCGTAGCCGTAGTTCGGCATTCCCATGTAAATTTTATTCCGCGCAATCTGCGTAACCGCGTAGTTCAGCACCGCGCGGATATTCGGGATCGGCGCCACCGCCATCGGCGGGCCGTAGGTATAGCCCCACTCATAGGTCATGAGCAGAACGCCGTTGGCCGCAGCTCCCAGTCCCCCGTAATCATGCCCCTGATACAGAAGCCCCGGCTGGTCACTCGAGGTTTTCGGGGCAAGGGCCACGATCACCTCATACCCTTCCGGATTCAGCTTCTGCGTGGCGTTGCGGATAAAGGCCGTATACTTGTCGCGATCCTCGACATAAATGAATTCAAAGTCGACGTCCAGCCCTTTATAATTTTTCTGCCGCAGGTTGATCAGAATATTGTCTAACAGGCGGTTCTGCACCTGAATATCATTCAGCGCGCGGTGAGCGAGTTCGTTGCTGAACCCCCCCTCTTCCGTTAAGGTAGACAGGTGCATCAGCGGGGCGACGCCGTACTGCAGCGCAATATCGATCAGCGCTTCGTCATCCAGCGGAACCAGGTCGCCATTAAAGGTGAACCCGTAGGTAAACGGCGTCATATAGGTCATAAACGGCATCGTCTGCCGGAACAGCGTCCGGTCAACAAACGGATACGCATAGCCGTTGACCGACATATCCCCCAGCCGCTGCTGCTCGTAAGAGATCACAAGCCGGTCTCCGGGGCGCAGAACAGGCAGCGCGCCCAGCTTCGTATTATTGCGGTACAGCTCGTTGATCGTGATGCCGTACTGCTGGGTAATTGAATAGATTGTGTCGCCGGCTTCCACAATATGAACCCGGCGCGGGAACAGAATCACGATCGTCTGGCCCGGTACGAGGCGATTCGGCTCATCCAGCTCGTTATACTGAATCACATCCCGCGCGGACACGCCGTACATGGCCGCGATCGAATACACCGTTTCCCCCGGTCTGACCACATGAATCGTCATTGTTACCACTCCGCTCCTCTGCTTTTATCACCAAATAACGAAACAAACATTTCTTCCCCACCGAAGGCGGGGAAGAAATCCATGCTGTTTTAAATATATGCAGTGAAAAGAGAGTGCATTCGTAAAACCGGGACAACGGTTATTTTTGCATAAAGCGCTGTCATGAAAAGCATGACAGCGCTTTGCTAAAATATTGATATTGCCGAAAGCCGCACCAAAAGGCAAAGGCCGCAATTACGCCCCCTGAACGTGGCTTTCCCGGCGGCTCATATCGCGCTCCAGTGCGATTTTTAAATACTGGCCGGTATAGGAGTCTTTGATTTCCGCCACCTGCTCGGGAGTGCCCTCGGCCACCAATGTGCCACCGCGGTCGCCGCCCTCCGGGCCAAGGTCGATGATATGATCGGCTGTTTTGATCAGGTCGAGATTGTGCTCGATGACGAGAACCGTGTTGCCGGTATCCACCAGCTTTTGCAGCACATCGATCAGCCGGTGAACGTCTGCGATATGCAGGCCGGTCGTCGGCTCATCCAGAATATAAATCGTGCGCCCGGTCGGCCGTTTGGACAGCTCTGTCGCGAGCTTGACCCGCTGCGCCTCGCCGCCGGAAAGCGTGGTGGCCGGCTGGCCGATCTTGATATACCCAAGGCCAACATCATAAAGCGTTTGCAGCTTGCGCTGGATTTTCGGGATGCTGGAGAAAAACTCGAGCCCCTCCTCCACCGTCATTTCCAGCACGTCGTATATATTCTTGCCCTTATAGCGGATTTCCAGCGTCTCGCGGTTATAGCGTCTGCCCTTGCAGACATCGCAGGGAACGTAGACATCCGGCAGGAAGTGCATTTCGATTTTCAGAATGCCGTCGCCCTGGCACGCTTCGCACCGGCCGCCCTTCACGTTAAAGGAGAAGCGTCCCGATGTAAAGCCCCTCAGTTTTGCGTCCTGCGTGGAGGCAAACAGTTCGCGGATATCGGTGAATACACCAGTATAGGTAGCGGGGTTCGAGCGCGGCGTACGCCCGATCGGCGCCTGATTGATCTCAATCACCTTATCGAGCTCTTCCACACCCAAAATATCTTTATGTGCGCCGGGCCTTGTCTTTGCTCCATTGAGCTGGGCCGCGAGCGATTTATACAGGATTTCATTGATCAGAGAGGATTTACCGGAACCCGAAACTCCGGTGACGCACACAAATTCACCCAGAGGAATCTTTACCGTCAAGTTTTTCAGGTTGTTCTGGGTGGCGCCGACGATTTTCAGCTGCTTTCCGTTGCCGGGACGGCGGACCTCCGGTATCTCGATCCGTTTGATTCCGCTGAGGTACTGCCCGGTGATGGACTCCTTGCAGTTGACGATCTCTTTGGCCGGGCCGTTGTAAATCACATAGCCGCCGTGAACGCCCGCGCCAGGGCCGATGTCTACAATATGGTCCGCCGCGAGCATCGTTTCTTCGTCGTGCTCCACGACCAGCACCGTGTTCCCGATATCGCGCAAATGCTTCAGTGTGTTCAGCAGCTTATCGTTATCCCGCTGATGCAGGCCGATGCTCGGTTCATCCAGAATATACAGAACGCCCATCAAAGACGAGCCGATCTGCGTGGCCAAGCGGATGCGCTGGCTTTCGCCGCCGGAAAGCGTTCCCGCGGAACGCGACAGCGTCAGGTATTCGAGGCCGACACTCTGCAAAAAGCCCAGGCGGCTCCTGATTTCTTTCAGAATCGCCTTGGCGATCATGCTTTCGCGGGGCGTCAGCTCGAGCCGGTCTAAAAACGCAAGCGCTTCCGACACCGATTTCTCGCAGAAATCGCTGATGTTCACGTCGCCCACCGTCACCGCCAGGCTGGCCGCGGAAAGGCGTTTGCCGTGGCACTCGTCGCACGGGATGGCGCTCATGTAGGATTCTATTTCTTCCTTGATCCAGCTGCTCTGCGTATCGCGAAAGCGGCGCTCGAGGTTATTGATGATGCCCTCAAAGTCGGTCTTATATTTTCCGTAGCCGTATTCGCTCGTGCGCTCCAGCTCGATCTTCTCCCCTTTGGTACCGTACAGAAGAATGTCGATGATCTCCGGAGGGAGCTCGCCCAAAGGCGTATCGAGCGAAAAGCCGTAATGCTTTGCAAGACCGTTCATGTACATTGTGGCGATGCTGCTGCCCTCCATCGCCCAGCCGCTGCCCTTCAGGCCGCCTTTGCTGATGGACAGGCGCTTATCCGGGATAATCAGGTCGGGGTCGATCTTCATAAACACGCCGAGACCGGTGCACTTGGGGCACGCGCCTGCCGGGTTATTAAAGGAGAACATGCGGGGAGTCAGCTCCTCGATGCTCGCCCCATGCTCCGGGCAGGCATAATTCTGCGAAAAGAGCAGGTCTTCCCCATCCACCACGCTGATGATCATCAGGCCGTCGGCCAGAGAGGACGCGGTTTCCGCGGAATCGGACAAACGGGAACGAATGTCGGGCCGAATGACCAGACGGTCGACCACAATGTCGATCGAGTGCTTCTTGTTCTTTTCGAGCTTGATGGTCTCGGAGAGATCGTACAGAATCCCATCCACCCGAACGCGGACAAAGCCGCCGCGGCGGGCTGCTTCCAGCTCCTTGACGTGCTCGCCCTTGCGCGCGCGGATGACCGGGGCCATCACCTGGATTTTCGTGCCCTCCGGCAGGGAAAGCACCCTGTCCACGATCTGGTCGATCGTCTGCTGCTTGATCTCCCTGCCGCAGACCGGGCAGTGCGGAATGCCGATGCGGGCATACAGCAGACGCAGGTAATCGTAAATTTCGGTTACGGTTCCCACCGTGGAGCGCGGGTTTTTCGACGTGGTTTTCTGGTCGATGGAAATCGCCGGGGACAGCCCCTCAATGTAGTCCACGTCAGGCTTGTCCAGCTGCCCCAAAAACTGGCGGGCATAGGACGAAAGCGATTCCACATAGCGGCGCTGACCCTCGGCGTAAATCGTATCGAACGCAAGGGAGGATTTTCCGGAGCCGGAAAGGCCGGTGAGAACCACCAGCTCGTCGCGCGGAATCTCAATATCGATGTTCTTCAGGTTGTGCTCTCTGGCGCCTTTGACCAGAATGTTTTTAGCCGTCATACTGTATAAATCCTCCGATGCCAGATTGAATCCGTTTTGATTGGACAGCGTCATCGCAATGCCACTTGAAAAGGTTGCTGGC
>JAEXDU010000234.1 GCA_023401495.1 Bacillota bacterium | reverse complement strand
ATACCAACAGGAACCAGGCAGGAGAGTGATACAATGAAAAAATTTGTCATTACGATCGCACGTGAGTACGGCAGCGGCGGCAGAACAGTCGGCAAATTGCTGGCTGAGGAGCTGGGCGTTCCGTTTTATGACAGAGAGCTGCTTCGTATGGCGTCTGACGAGAGCGGAATTAACGAGACTCTGTTTGCGAAAGCGGACGAAAATCTGAAAAGCACTGTGCTGTGGAAGGCGTTCCGCAAATCGTATTCGGGCGAACCGATTCCGCCGGACAGCGAGGATTTTGTATCCAACAGCAATTTGTTTCAGTTTCAGTCCAAGGTGATCCGTGAGCTGGCCGCGCAGGAATCCTGCGTGATTATCGGCCGCTGTGCGGATGATATTCTGCGGGACATGGATCACGTTTTAAGGCTTTATGTTCACGCGCCGATGGAATCCTGCATGGAGCGTGCCAGGGTATTCCACCCCAATCTTTCGGATTCGGAGCTGCGCCGCCTGATTCAAAAAATCGATAAGCGCCGCGCGGAATACTATGAGTACTTCACCGGGAAACACTGGAAGGATGCGGATAACTACGACCTGTGCTTCAACAGCAGCCAGCTTTCGTGGGATCAGTGTGTCCGGCTGGTCAAGGCGTATTTGGATATTAAACTGGGTTGATGGCCCGCAGGCCGTTAAAGTGCGACACCACAGTACGTTTCGCACCATTTTTGACGGCGGAAACGTTCCGTTGAGTTCATAAATAAAAAAAGCTCCGGAGACGACAGAGTTGTCTCCGGAGCTTTTCAGTTTTCGGTCAGCATTTGGGTTTTGCCCGATTCATATTCCAGCTCGATGCTGTGAATGCCGGTCCCTTCAAACAAAACCAGGGCGGGGTCGTCGCACAGCGCACAAATCAGCGGTATCCGTTCTTTTGATGTGCCAAACGAAACGCTGCGGATTCGTTTCACCCCATTGGGGTGCACAAAGTTCTTGGGCTTGGGATCAATATTGAAATAGGTCATCAGAAAAGGAATCTGCAGATCATCGGGGAACAGGCAGGTGAAGCGGAGCCTGCGGCCCTTGGTGTCATTCCTGCGGGAGGGCATGACAACATATTTCTGCTTTGCCTGATCCAGAAGCTTTTTTTCACGCTCCAGATTCGACTCGTAGGTTTCCAGCGCCAGCCCGCAGGGGCCGCCCCCGTGCGTATCCCACAAATCGAGGCGGTCGGCAAACTTTTTTTTGCCCGACAGACGCAGCAGACGCTTCATCATTTCCGGCATGCCGGTGGAGGCCAGCAGCTCGAGGTACGGCCCGTCGGAAAAATAAATGATGGCGTTATAAGCCCGCTTTGCAGAGCCGTATTCCACGGCAAAACCCTTTTCGCGGTATTCTTCCACCGCTTTTTGCAAGTCGTTTACTTTCAGGATCATGTGACTGACTTTCATTTGTTTTCTCCCCCCGTCAGCGCCGTCGGCGCGCCATCACAGCCATTTGCAAAAATCAGGAATGATGGCCTTCTTTGTTAGTTATAACATACAAGTATGCAAATTTCAATTCCCCAATCTGTTTTTCGGGAAGAAATGGGGGAGGGAACGTTCGGATTCTTTCCGGTAGCTTTCATATTCTGATTTTCGGCCGCATATCTATAACCAATCAGATTAGTTTGGGAGGCAGAGCTGTGAAAGGCATAGTAGAAGAGCGAGCCGTAGAGCTGGGAGAATACATCATAGAGAACAACGCGACCGTTCGCAAAGCCGCGAAAAAATTCGGCGTCAGCAAATCCACTGTACATAAAGATGTGGCGGAACGTCTGAAATATGTTGATCCGCAGCTGTACAAAGAAGTGAAAAATGTGCTGGAGATCAACAAGGCCCAGCGCCATATTCGCGGCGGCATGGCCACCAGAATGAAATACAAAAAAGACTGATCCGACCTATGATTTCCTGACAGCCGGTCTGTGTCCGGCTGCCGCAAAAACGGCGGTTCCCTCTTCGAAAAAGAAGGGGGAGCCGCCGCATTTGATTTTTAGGGAGATCAGTGTTCGATCATCCGGTAGCCGGCCGAAAGAAGTGCGCTGCGGATTTCTTCAATGTGCTGGTGGTTGCGCGTTTCCATCACGATGCGCAGGGTGCAGCCGTTGATGTCGCTGCCCTCGCCGGAATGGTCGTGGCGAACCGCCACCACATTGCCTCCCATATCCGCGATGATGGCCGAAACCTCTTTGAGCTGGCCGGGCTTGTCGATCAGCTCGAGCGTCATGTCGCAGGAACGGCCGGCCTTGAGCAGGCCGCGGTTGATGATGCGGGACAAAATCGTCACATCGATATTGCCGCCGGACACCAGGCAGACGACCTTCTTGCCTTTTAAATCCAGCTTGTTGAACAGGGCGGCAGCCACCGAAACGGCGCCCGCCCCTTCGGCGATCAGCTTCTGCTGCTCGATCAGTGTCAGAATGGCGGTAGAGATTTCGTCGTCGGTTACGGTCACGATCTCGTCAACATATTGGTCGCAGATCGAATATGTCAGGTCGCCGGGCTGCTTGACGGCGATGCCATCCGCAATCGTGCAGACGCCGTTCAGGCACTCCACCTGATGATGCGCCAGCGCCTGCACCAT
Source organism: Bacillota bacterium (assembly GCA_023401495.1). Lineage (GTDB taxonomy): Bacteria > Bacillota > Clostridia > Oscillospirales > Acutalibacteraceae > Faecalispora. Next base: position 18,025 of record JAEXDU010000234.1, on the reverse strand, counting down.
AGACGGTGCGCCGCTGGACTGTACGCCGTACACCTTGCAGTTGGGGTTCAGCGATTTGATGGCATAAGCTACGCCGGAAATCAACCCGCCGCCGCCGACCGGGACAATGACCGCGTTCACGTCCGGGAGCTGGCTCAAAATCTCAAGGCCGATGGTGCCCTGGCCCGCCATCACGTCCTCGTCGTCAAACGGGTGGATGAAGGTGCTGCCGGCTTCCTCCTGAATCTGGAGCGCGCGCTGGTACGCGTCGTCGTATACTCCATCCACCAGCTCCACCTGCGCGCCGTATGCGCGGGTGGCCTCCACCTTCGAGATGGGGGCGGAATTCGGGATGCAGATGCAGGACTGGATGCCGCTTCTGGCGGCCGCCAGAGCCACGCCCTGCGCGTGGTTCCCGGCGGAGCAGGCGATCACGCCGTGCTCTTTCTCCTCCGGACTGAGGGATGCAATTTTATAGTAAGCGCCGCGTACCTTAAAAGAGCCGGTGACCTGAAGATTTTCCGTTTTCAGGTAAACCTCGCAGTCGTCGCCGATTTTCGGCGCGTGGATTAAATCGGTCTGGCGGATCACATCCTTTAAAACGAATGCGGCGTGGTATATTTTATCTAAGGTCAGCATGCTTCTACCCCCTGAGTGCTCATGGCCATTGCTCCTGTGCGGAGAATCTGTTCGATCTGGTACGGCTTGCACAGCTCGATCAGGCTGTTCAGCGCCGTGGCATCGCCCACCAGCTCCAGAATCATCGTGGTGGGGGAAACCTGCAGAATCGAGGCGTGGAACGCGTTGGCCAGCGTGACGAGAAATTCGCTGTTTTCAGGTGTGCGGCGAACGCGCAGCAGCAGGTGCTCGCGCACCACCGCGCTGTCCCGTTCCAGAACGATCACCTGCTCAATTTCCTCGAGCTTGCTCAGCTGTTTATCCACCTGGCGGACGATGCGGTCGTCGCCCTGCACGACGATAATCATTTCGGAATACTGCTCATCCTCCGTCTGCGCGGCCACGATGCTCATGATATTGTAGCACCGGCGGCTGAACAGGCCCGAGATGCGCAGCAGAACGCCGGGGGTGTTTTTGGCGCGCACCGACAAAATGTACTCTGTTGCTTTTGTGTCACTCATTGCTGCTGCTCCTTTTCGTCGATTTCCAAAATGGCTTCTTCCGCCGCGGACCCTGCGGGAACCATGGGCAGAACGTTCATATTGCTGTCGATCAGGCAGTTGATCAGGGACGGGCCCTGGTAGTCGAGCGCCTGACGAAGAACGGGCTCCACGTCCTGGCAGGTGCGGATGGTAAAGGCTTTTACGCCGAATGCTTCGGCCAAAAGCTCGTAATTCGTCGCTTTATTCAGCGTTGTCTGAGAAAAGCGGCCGTCGTAAAACAGCTTTTGCCACTGGCGTACCATTCCCAGAACGTTATTATTCACGATCAGCTCAATCACGGGGATATTGTACTTGGCGGCGGTGGAAAGCTCCGCGCAGTTCATGTGGAAGCTGCCGTCGCCCGCAACGTTGACCACCCGCAGCCCCGGCTGCGCCACCTGCGCGCCGAGCGCCGCGCCCAGGCCAAAGCCCATAGTGCCCAGCCCGCCGGAGGTGATCATGCGGCGCGGTTCTTTGAAGGGATAAAACTGCGCGGTCCACATTTGGTGCTGGCCCACCTCTGTGGAAAGGATCAGCTGATCCCCGGCCAGATAGTGGAGCGTTTCCAGCAGGTACTGCGGGGTTACGCCGCTTTCACAGACAGCCTTCTGCGAGAGCGGATATTCCCGCTGCCACGCTTTGATTTGTGCCGTCCATTCGGGGTGGCTGGCCGTTTCCAGCTGGCTGTTCAAAGCCTGCAGAATGGCGCGGGCGTCGCCCTTCAGGCGGAGGTCGGCATAGATGTTCTTATTGAATTCGGCGGAATCGATGTCGATATGCACCACGCGGCAGCCGCGCGCGAACAAATCCGCGTTGCAGATCACGCGGTCAGAAAAACGGGTGCCGACCGCGACCAGCACATCGCATTCCTTCAGCGCCAGAGCGGAGGGAACCGTGCCGTGCATGCCGAGCATGCCAAGATACCGCTCGTCGGTCTGGTCAAACCCGCCCTGACACATCAAAGAGCAGGAAACCGGGGCGTCCAATTTTTCAGCAAGCTCCCGCAGAGCGTCGGAAGCCTCCGACGCGATGACGCCGCCGCCCGCGTACACAAAGGGGCGCTGACATTCCCGGAGCAGCTCCACCGCCTGCTGAAGCCTGTTCTCGTCCGGCAGAGCGGGCGCGCTGACCGGATGATCCGGTTTTTGAGGAGTGAATTCGCATTTGTGTGCCGTTACGTCCTTTGGGATATCCACCAGAACGGGGCCTTTTCTACCGCTCTGTGCAATGCGGAACGCTTCGCGCAGGGTGAACGCCAGATCACTGACATCCTTGACGATGAAGTTGTGCTTGGTGATGGGCATCGTGATTCCGGTGATGTCCACCTCCTGAAAACTGTCCAGACCCAAAAGGCCGAGGTTGACGTTTCCCGTGATGGCAACCATCGGAACGGAATCCATATAAGCGGTGGCGATGCCGGTCACAAGGTTTGTCGCGCCGGGACCCGAGGTGGCAAGGCAAACGCCGGTTTTTCCGCTGGCGCGGGCATACCCGTCGGCAGCGTGGGCCGCGCCCTGCTCGTGAGAGGTTTCGATGTGGTTGATCTTGTCCCGGTACTCGTACAGGGCGTCGTAAATGTTCAGCACCGCTCCACCCGGATACCCGAATACGGTGGTGGCGTCCTGTTCCAGTAAGCATTCCATAATAATCTGCGCGCCGGTTAACAGCATGTTTTTTCCTCCTGCAATGAATTTTCGTTCCGGGGAGGATGCAAATAAAAAAGCCCCCGCCTCCGGTTTCCCAGAGGCGAGGGCGTCAGCTCCCGCGGTACCACTCTGTATTGCTGCCCAGTACAGGCAGCATCTTGCTGCATATCTAACAATATGCTTCCCAATAACGGAGGAAATCCGGACTCAGCTTACTACCCAGCGGTTTCAGCCGTCTGCTCAAGGGTGATGTCCTGTGGGCGCCCTGCTGCCTCGCACCAACCGGCAGCTCTCTGAAAAGACGGTATCTCACATTCGTGTCCCTATCAAAGCATTTTTTCTGTTGCTATCATAGTATTCGATTGTTTTTCGTTTGTCAAGAGGGACAGGCAGAAAATTTGTTTTTCCTGAAAAGACAGAAAGGAAGAAAGCGGGGCAGGTCAGGCTCTGTCGCCGAGCAGAGTTGATACGACCCCGCACAGGATTCCGCCCACGGGGAACACCACCCAGCCCGGGTGCCACAGGTTAAACAGAAAGCCGAGAAGGAGGAACACCGCTGTCGCTATCAGCATAATGGCGCCGCTCAGCCGGCCTGCGAGCGTGTCGTCCTGTCCCCTGGAAGTGTGGCGGTGGTGGTGAACAGACGCGAATGGCTGGTATTGCTGCAGCTGCTCTTCCCAGTAGGATTTCTGCATCCCGAAGTAGACAAACAGGCTGACTCCGGCGGCAACCAGGAGGAAGAAGATGGTCGTAGCCAGAAAGCCTTCGCCGAAAATCGCTTCAAAAATCTGCTGCATTACAATGGCGAGGATACAGCAGACCACTCCTGCGGTGATCGCGATGGCGAAGCGGCCGCGGAACGCCTCATAGCCGCGCAGCAGCTCTTCGGGAATGGAGGGAGGGTAGCTCCCCGCCGGAGACGCTGCGGTGGGGGAATCCTGATCCTCCGAAATCCCCAGCTCCTGCCGGATTTCATCCATGCTGCCGAATTCCGAGATCACGGCTCCGAAAGCCTCGTTTTCGTTCTTTCCCTCTTTCAAAAGCGCTTCATAGCGCTCTTCCATGCTTTCAATGATATTCATTTTCACTTCGGCGACCTCTTTCGTGCGGGGCAAGGAGGCAAAGGAATTCTCTACGTAAATCTGAATTTTACTCATGCTCATGGTCGTTCTCCTCTTTCTCACTGGTAAAATAGTCTACGATCTGTCTGGTCAGCTTCCATTCGCCGCACTTCTCGCGATAATACAATCTTCCGGCATTGGTGATGGTAAAATATGTGCGGGGCTTGCCGAAGGATTCCGAACCGTGATAGCTGGCGATATATCCGCTTTTTTCCAGGCGGTTGATGGCGGAATACAAGGTTGTTTCTTTCATGCTGTAGATTCCCGTGGTGCGTGTCTGTATTTCTTTCGAGATTTCATATCCGTAAGAGTCGTGTTCCAGCAGAAGAAACAGGATCATAATGTCGTTGTAGCCGCGCATGATATCGCTGCTGATCAAATATTTCTTCCTCCTTTTATTACTACGTCTGTTGAAGTAATTTGAGTATAGCACAACTACTACGACAAGTAAAGTAATTTTTGAAAAAACTTGACAGACACTTCTGTTTTCCGGTAAAATACTTTTAACTTAAAAGTTTAAAGGAGCATCCATATCCATGAATTCTGTTCAGCAGGAGGAGCTGAATTACTTTTTCGTAGAAACCTTTAATAAGATTCTGCAGTATGAGGAAGCCGCGCTTTCCGCCGGAGATACATCCGGCCTGAGCATGAAAGAGCTGCACATACTGGAGGCTGTGGCGCAGATGCAGGCCCGACAGGAGAACACCATGTCGAAGATCGCGGCACGGCTGGGGATCAGTGTGGGCGCGCTCACCACGGCAGTCGGTGTGCTGGTCGCAAAGGGATGCCTTGAGCGCCGCGGCTGCGAACAGGATCGCCGGGTTGTGTGGATCGTGCTGACTCCCCAGGGGGAAAGGGCGGAATGGCAGCATCGTCTGTTTCACCGCGACATGGTTCAGATGATCGGCGATTCCCTTTCGGAAGAAAGACTTTGCTCCCTTTTGGAATCCCTGAAGATCTTAAGTCGTTTTTTTGAAGAAAAAAAGGAAGGCGGAATGACAGCATGAGCGTTCAGATTTTAATAGACAGTACGGCAGATTTGTCCCGGGAGGAGGCCGAGCAGCTCGGAATTCGGATTGTTCCGCTGACCGTGCATTTCGGCGATCGCCAATATATCGATAAGTTTACGATTACAGACGAAGAGTTTTACGGGATGCTGAATACGGAAGCAGAGATGCCGACGACAACACAGGTCAGCCCCCAAAGCTTTCTGGACGTTTATGCCGAGTACCCGAACGATGAGATCGTGGGGATTTACATTTCCCAGAAGCTGAGCGGTACATATCAGTCCGCCGTGATTGCCAAAGAAGAATGCGGGCGCGGCGATGTTTACCCGATCGATTCCACAACGGTTTCGGCCGGTGCGACTCTGCTGGTTCGCGAGGCGATCCGCCTGCGCGACGAGGGGAAGAGCGGCAAAGAGATTGCCGACTATATCACCGAGCTGACAAAGCACGTGGAGATGCTGGCGGTTTTCAACACGATGAAATATCTGGTCAAGGGCGGCCGCCTTTCCAGCACAAAGGGGACGATCGGCAACCTGCTGGGGATCAAACCGATCATTCGGGTAAAAGACGGCGTCCTTGAGGTGATCGGGAAAGAGCGCGGCATGAAAAAGGCATGTGATTTTGTCGTTCGCCATCTGCGTGAGCTTCCGGATTTTGATTCGTCGATGCCGATCGCGTATTCGCATAGCTTCAACCAGCAGGATCTCGATGCGCTCAAACAGGAGCTGGGAGAAGGGCAAACCCTGCTGATGGGCAGCGTGGTGGGCACGCATGCCGGCCCGGGCGCTATTTTGGTAGGGTATTTCCGTAAATAAATTGCGAACACTGCGGCCCCGCTGCCGCTGTGGAGCGCAGAATCCTTTGTATAAAAAAAGCCCCCGCCTGATGGCCCATGTCATTTAGTTAAGAGCAAATCTGCAAAAAAAGAACCCTTGTCTGTTTTTTCAAAGGAATGGACGGTAAGCGCGTCGTCGCCACCGCCGACGAGCAGGAGCACGCATCGCTGACCGTCAACGGTGAGCGCATGACCGGCGGCGAGATGACGAGCTATCTCATCGCCGGGGAGGATTTGCAGGGCGAATACTGGGGGGCTGTTTTTCTGCTGCCCATTTCCCTGCTGGAGCGGGCGCTCGGTGTCCGCTGACGGTGGGCCAACAGCTTGAGGGCAACTTTATTCGCGACGGCAAGTTACAGAGCCATGCATTCAAAGCGGCGGGGAAACTGGTGATTGAGTAGCCGCTGTGGTGCTATTGTTACAGTTTGGCGCGACACTGTTCAACAATTGTCACATAAATCTATCGGAAATCAGCGCTGCACTTGACAGTTTGTCACATAAAAGGGTACAATATCAATGGTGCTCTATCCGGAGATCGATGGAAAACCCAATCATTCAGGTATGATCTGTCCGCAGGGCGACGGAGATGCAGGATTTTTAAAATCTGTTAAAGCATGGCTGATGATTGGACTGCTTCGTTTTGGCCGGACACAGCAACAAACAAGCGAATTTTTCGATGGCCTAACTATATGGAAACATTTCGTGTTTATTTTGCAAATGAGAAATATAAAGGGGCGGATATTGTGGCAAACTATTCAGCAGAAGAATTATTGGATTTTTTTACGATTTTGACGCCGTATCTGAATGAAATATTTACGGAAGATGTTGATGTTTCTGTCATTAAAGAGGGTTATTATACTTCATATGCCCCGGGTAGATCTTTCGACTTTAAAGTCAAGGTCGGAGACCCGATGCAGGGTAAAGCCAGCAAACAATGTATGGCAACCGGTCAAAAGGTTGTGCGAAAGGTTACAAAGGAGCAATCCGCTTTTGGCGTACCTTATATTGCGTGCGCATACCCGTTTAAAAATGGCAACAAGGTCGTCGGTTGTGTTATTACAGCCCAGGCTGTAGATACTCAAGAAAAAATACAACATATTTCGAATAATTTAGCTACATCCGCACAGGAATATACCGCCAATATGGAGGAGATTGCTGCAACAACTGCGGAGCTTGCCAATATTTCCGGTGAACTTGGGGCTTTTAGCAATCAACTCACAAGCTCGATCAAGCAAACGGACGAAATCGTCGCTTCCATCAGCAGCATCGCAAGGCAAACAAATTTATTGGCCTTGAACGCATCGATCGAAGCTGCCCACGTCGGCGCGCTTGGCAAAGGCTTTGACGTAGTGGCCGGCGAGGTGCGCAAGCTGGCGGTCGAAAGTGACGAGTCGGTTAAAACGATTAAGGACCTGTTGGACAAGGTGCAGCATGCCATTATTCAAATGAACAGGAAGATTCAAGCGGTTGACCATACTGCAAAATCCCAGGAAGCGTCGATACAGGAAATGGCAAAGGCCAGCCTTGATTTTGCGGCAATGGCCGGGGAGCTTGCGGGAATTTCCAATTACATGTCAAACGAATAGCAATCCATATCCGCAAGGAAAACAATACAAAGCCCGAGGGTACAGCGAACCGCTGCAATCCCTAATGTGATTTTGTTAAGCCCAAACCCACAAAAAATGAAGTTCCCCGCCCATTGTTCAATGAATGGGCGGGGAGTTTCTTTTTTGCTGATTGATGCGAATGATTGGGTTGGGGTCGTTCTTTTGTTTATAAAAATTAAGGAGCAAATTTTTTCAATTTGCTCCTTAACTGAATGACATTGGCCTGATGGCGGGGGTTTTTTCAATTCCGATGATTTGGCGCCTGCGTGAAAGTCTTGGACAAAACAGCCTTCTGCCGCAGCGTTCTGTCTACAGAATCCCGATTACAGCTGGTTGCCGGAGGTCGTGGAAGACCGGAATTTCCCGGGAGCCGCTCCCGTGTGCTTTTTAAACGCACGGATAAAGTTGTTGGCGTTGCCGAATCCGCACTCCACCGCGATCTGGGCAATCGGCTTTTTCGTATTCCACAGTAAATCCTTGGCGTAGGACAGCCGGTTCATCAGCAAAAATTGCTTTGGGCTGTACCCGGTCATGCTCTTGAAGCTGTGCGACAGGTAATAAACGCTGATATAGAACTGTTCCGCCAGCTCTTTGATCTGAATATCTTCCAGACAATGCTCCTCCAGATACTTTTTCACTTCATAAATGTGGGAGGAGTGCCGTCCGTCATACGAGGCAAACTGACCGGCGGAGCGGCGATAGGCCAGAATCAGAGACTGCTGCAGAAAAGATACCATATAGTCGCCGCGGTAAGGGCGAAAGCGTGCGCTTTCGTGGGACATTCTTTCAAACAGCGTTTCGGCTTCCTCCTGGCAGTCCGTCAGATCGAAGGTGGGGAAGCTCTCGGCGGAATGATGCTGAAAAACAGACATCAAAGGGCTGTCGTACAGAATGTGATGGATTTTTAGCGGCTGAATCGTCACCAAATACCGTTGGTACGGCGCTTCCAGCACCTCCAGCGAGCATTCATCTAAATTGCTGAAAAAGAACATATGTCCCGCAGGAATAATGTAATTTGCTCCGTTGACAGTCAGCCGAATTTTTCCCTGTTTGATGTAAATCTGACGGTATACGTTGAAGTACAGCTGTTGAATTGGCATGTCGGAATCAGCATAGGTACAGTCAATTGCCAGATCTAACTGCGGTTCCATAATAGACCTCCTTTGCCCCTTTGATTCATGTTTTCAGAAAACGGACAGTATGTAAGTGTTCGGTAAACCGGCCATCGCCGCAGTGATGGGCAGGCGGTTTCGTTCAGGCCGAGGCAATGCGTTTCAGGCCGCGGGCCAAAGCCTTTTTGTCCGGAGAAACCCGGTAGGATTCCGTGATCTTCTGGATCGCCTTATTGTGAATAAAATCATCCCAGGTCGGCTGCTCCAGATAGGGGATTGTTCGTGCCGGGTCTTTGGCAAAACACTCCGAAATTGCCCATGCGGCCGCCATTTTGGCATAATACCCCTCCGCCTGTATCTGCGTCAGCCGAAGCAGCGTGCGCTCCAGGTATTCCTCGCCGCAGTAATGATCCAGCAGCATCACCACACCGAAGCGGCAAAAAAACTCCCGTTCGGATTCCAGATAGGGCAGAAGAAAATTCCACACGGTTTCCGGTTCGCGCCCGGCCAGGCGGAAGCCGGAGCAAAAGCTGTCGCATACAGACCAGTTGTCGATCTTGGGAATAAAATCGGCGGTGCGGGCCAGCAGTTCCGCCGTATCTGCCTTGGCACACCCGAGAACAAGGCCCTGAAGCATGATCTCCTCAAAGGTGCCGTTTGATGCCAGCGCGAGATAGCCGCGCCAATCTCCCGCTGCAATCTGTTTTGCCAGCCGCCGCAGCGTGGGAAGCCGCACTCCTAAAATGTGGGAGGTTCCGGGCAGAAGCTTTTCACTGAACGCACGATACGATGATTCCGCTAACAGCTCCAGCTGCTGACGGGCCGGAACTTCCCAGTCCCATTCCGGCCGGACGCTTTTCTCCATCCGAAAGAACCCCCTTACCGTGGTTTTCCGCACCGGGCAGAAAACCGGACGGCAGTACTTGGAACCGATTCAGTACACTCGGAACCAACTCATATGCTTTCAGAATAACAGCTTGAACGATAAAAATCAATAACCCTAAAAGCAATTTTTAACAAATCTCTCAAAGAATCGGCTCTGTATCTTGTTTTGAAAGCGATGCTGTGCCGGGGAAAACTGTTTAAAAGAATATTCGCGGTTCCGAAGAAATCTTTCATCCCAATAAAGCAAAAGCTGTTCTGCTGCTTTTTTAGAATTTATTTTGCTTTGGCTGCAATTGCTGCCGAAAGCGCCCATACCGGGCGGCAGGAGAAACAGGGTACCAACCCCCTCATTTTATCTGGACAGAATAAAAGCCCGGCAGCATACCGCTGCCGGGCTCAGGCTGTTTAAAAATTGCACAATCGCAGAACTAGGAAACAATTTTGCTTCCTGTGCTGCTGCGTACCCGCAAGGCAGAGGAACCCGCAAGTGCAGTCGCATACAACAAGCATAAGACTGCATTTGCGGTGTTTGCCGTTTGTCCTGTGCAAATTTCGGCGTCCTGCATGTTTTTCGAAAAGCAGATCAGATTTCCTTTTTGACCTGACAGCATGCGGGAGAGACAGAGTCTGGAGTCTCTTCTGTGCTTTCTTTTTTCAGCAGATAAATGGTTGCTGCGGCAGTCAGGGCATAAAGAAGAGTCATGACCAGCATGATGATGTCGGTATTCAGGCCCAAATCGCTTCTCATCACCTGATAGCTGCCCAGGAAACCGAAGAAGATGAACACTGCGGCGGAAATCAGCTTCACTGTCCGCTCCGGGATCTTCTTACACAATACAACGCCGATGATGATTCCAATGCCGTCGGCGATCAGCATGCCCAGCGTGGTGCCGGCCAGGATCCAAAGCGGGTTTGTGGGGAATTTTGCGGCGAGTGCCACTGTGGTCAGCTGGGTCTTGTCACCCATTTCCGCAATGAAAAATGCGATTGCAACCGTCGCAATGGCCCCGAATTTTGTGGTTTTGTTTTCCTCTCCATCCAGCTTGTCCCCCCGGATGGTCCATAGCCCGAAAAAGATAAACGACAACGCGGCAATTCCCTGAATCCATACCTGGATCGTTTCAAAGCGCGTCAGCATATGGCCAACAGCCACGGCCAGAGCATGGTTTAAAATCGTGGCCAAAAAGACACCGATCATGACCTTAGTAGCTTTGTATTTTGCTGCGAAAGCCATTGCCAAAAGCTGTGTTTTGTCTCCCATTTCGGCTAAGACGACTGCGCCCAGTGAAAAAACTAAGGCTGTGATTCCCATTCTACTTCCTCCGTTTGTAATAAGAATTACAAAAGAAAAACCCAAGTATAGCTTTAACAGCTATACTTGGGTGTGTTACTCAAGACGTAGAGATCATGTATAGCCAATAAAGTTATACATGAGTCTCGTTAATTAAGGCAAGCCAGACCTGGTCGAGTCATTGTGTTGACTTGCCGCATACAAAAAGTATGCAAACTACTCCCTCATGGGTTTTCAATTGTGGCTTCATTATACTGTGTGCAAGCGGGAAAGTCAAGTAAATCATTCCAAGTGAAAGAAATACGGACAAATGCGCATCAGCAGAATCATGGGTTGGCAGGCAGCGGTGCATGCGGCCTGTCCCATTTGCTCAGGGTACCAAAGGGTTCTATGTCCTTGGGTGGCAGGGCGACGGGAAATACATCCGGTATAAAACTTCACCGTTCGCTGTGCTGTTGTGGAGACAGCACAGGGTTTAAAAAATCCCCCAAATGAAGAACGCCGGAGGACTTTTTCTGGAATGCTGCCGTAACGAACAGGTTGTGCTTATTCAGACTCTTCTTCAAGACGTTTTGCTAACCGTTCCATACATTTGTGACATACGTTGTGGTCTTTGTACTTCGAAATTCGATCCATGCTCCCACAGAAAATACAGGAAGGCTGGTATTTCTTCAGAATAATCGCAGAATCTTCCACGAAAATTTCCAAAGAATCTTTTTCTGTGATGTTGAGAGTGGATCTGAGCTCTTTTGGCAGTACGATACGCCCGAACATATCGACTGGCCGAACAATCCCCGTAGATTTCATGATGGTTCCTCCTAATCCTAATCCTAATCATAACCAATACCAATATCTAATTCCCAATAAATTGATATTGCGAGTTAATAATACCTTTTTTTGGCATTTGTGTCAATCAACAAACAGTGAATAATTCTTTAATTTTACAATATGTATTTGTACAAATAAACTTAAAATTTTCATTTCCGCGCTGTTCTTTCGATAAAAATGCTTTGGGTATGGAATGAAGCGCTTTTACATATGTATGTACGGGTGAAGAAATATGATGAATTACATTTGGGCCGGAATGATTCTGTTCAGCTGTATCTGCGCTTTGCTGACCGGGCGGCTGCCGGAACTGTCCGATGCAGTGCTCTCCGGCGCGGCGAGTGCGGTTCAGCTGGTGATTGTTCTGCTGGGCATGATGTGCGTATGGACGGGTCTGATGAAAATTGCGGACGCCGGGGGGCTGACAAAGCTGCTCAGCCGGATGTTTTACCCTGTGATGAGACTGCTGTTCCCCAAATACCCGAAAGACAGCGCCGCCATGAAGGCGATCTGCATGAACATCACAGCCAATCTGCTGGGGCTGGGAAACGCGGCGACGCCGCTGGGAATCGCCGCCATGAAAGAGATGAGCCGCGTCAATAAACGGCCGACGGAGGCTGACAATAATATGGTGATGTTTGTGGTCATCAACACGGCGTCGATCCAGCTGGTGCCTACCTTTATGGGAACACTGCGGGCGCAGTACGGTTCTGCTCAGCCCTTCGATATTGTGCCTGCCGTATGGCTTGCTTCCATCGTGTCGCTGGGGCTCGGGATTTTGGCCGCAAAACTGCTGGAAAGGCGGGAAGACAGGCTTGGCTGATATAGGGAGCGTGGTGGTACCGGCCACGATTTTTTTTATTCTCGTTTTCGGCTTTCTCAGGAAGGTGCCGGTGTTTGACGTCTTTGTCAGCGGAGCCAAGGAGGGCGCGATCTCGTGCTTTGAAATCCTGCCGTCCCTGGTGGGGCTGATTCTGGCGGTAAACATGCTCAGTGCGTCCGGTGCGCTGGATTTGGTCGCGGCCTTTCTTCGGCCGGCGGCACTGGCGCTTGGCCTGCCGCCGGAGGTGATGCCGCTGGCGCTCATGCGTCCCGTTTCCGGCAGCGGATCAAACGCGCTGCTGCTGCAGCTGTTCCGCGATTACGGACCGGACAGCTTTGTCGGGCGCGTGGCCTCTGTGATGAACGGTTCGACCGAAACCACCTTTTACGCGATCGCCGTGTACTTCGGCGCGGTGGGAATCAAAAAGACCCGCCATACGATCCCCGCGGCCCTTACGGCCGATTTGGTTGGGTATATTGCTTCGGTGTGGGCGGTTCGTATTCTTTTTTTGTAACGGCAGAGGGGAGCAAATGCTTCCTTTTCAATGGCGGGCGTGTCTCCCGCTTCAAAATTCTTAATAAATATACAGTTTAATCGGGAAAAATCGATGCAGACAGGAGCGTGTTTTATGAAACACGCTCCCTTTGAATGGTTTTGATTCCAAGAAGGAATATACAGAAAATAAGAGTGCCTTTTTCGGGAAAAAACAGCGGGAATGCCGGATGAGAGCAGTTTTGGGTATTGCGTATTCGGTCGGATTTGGGTATAATAACCTTCGTGAAAAATCGGGGGAGGATGCACTTATGCTCTTAACGCTGGATATCGGCAATACGAATATTACGATTGGTGGTTACGAGGGGAAGAAGCTTCGATTTGTATCCCGAATGGCGACCGACCGTTCCCGGATGGAGGATCAGTACGCAATTGAACTGCGCGATATCCTGGATATTTACGGGATAAAGGTGATAGATGTTACAGGGGCAATCATCGGCTCGGTAGTGCCGCCGGTAACGACCTATATTACCCGTGCCATTCGAAAGCTGACCAAAATAGAGCCAGTTGTCGTCGGGGAAAAAACCGTGACCGGGCTGGATGTTCGCCTGAACCCGCCGGAAGCGCTGGGCGCGGATCTGGTGGCGGGCTGTGTGGCGGCGGTTGAGCTGTACGGCGGCCCCTGCATTATTTGGGACATGGGCACGGCCACGACGGTTTCTGTGATTGACCAAAGCGGCAGTATGCAGGGCGGCTGCATTATTCCCGGCGCGGGCATCAGTATGGAGGCGCTTACCTCCCGCACGGCTCAGCTGCCGGCTATCAGCATGGAAGCGCCGGGTAAGGTAGTCGGCACCAATACGGTGGACTGTATGCGCTCGGGCCTGATTTATGGACAGGCTTCCATGGTGGACGGAATGTGTGACCGAATTGAAGAAGAGCTTGGTGTAAAGTGCAAGGTGATTGCCACCGGCGGACTGTCGCGCGACATCGTTTCTTATTGCCGGCGCGAGATTATTTACAGCTGCAATCTGCTGCTGGAGGGTCTGCGGATGCTGTATGAAAAAAATCTGCCGGTATAAATATTTGACACGGACTATTCTTTTTGCTATACTAAAATAAAGCTTTACAGAGTTCCGCGGCATCTGCCGGCCTGGACCAGGATAAAACACGCAGGATACTGTGTTCACAGAAGGATGCAGCCTGGGAGGTCTCTAAGATTTCCCGGGCATTTTTTCTGTGATGAACAGAAAGGAGTTGTAGCAAAAATGCAATGGGTCTTTTTGCTGATCGCGGGATTGTTTGAGGTGGTTTGGGCGGTCGGGCTGAAGGTATCCGAAAACTTCAGCAAATTAGTCCCCAGCGCGGTGACGATTGTGGGGCTGATCGCCAGCATGTATTTTCTGTCGCTGTCGCTCAAAGAGCTGCCGATCGGCACCGCCTATGCCATCTGGACGGGGATCGGCACGGCCGGAACGCTGATTTTCAGCATCTTCTGGTTTCGGGAGGCAATCACTCTGCCGCAGGTGCTGTGCGTCATGATGATCATCGGCGGGGTAGTGGGGCTGAAATTGCTGTCGCCCTCTTAATTTCTGATTTCTCATTGATCAATCAGTCTTATGAAAAACATTGCCCGGCGGGGGAACCCGCCGGGCAATGTTTTTCAGCTTTTTATCGAAATTTAGGTGATTGCATGCTAAGTAAGGCTGCCGACCCGGGTGTTCAGCCAGTTCAGCAGCAGGTGCTTCGCGAACGGCTCCGTTTCAAACCGGGTGCACAGTTCGTCCAGCTGGGCATACGAATACCCGAACTCTTCCTCGAACAGCTCTTCGCACCAGACCAGCTCCTTTAAATAAGAAGCCACTTCTTCCGCGTGAGAGAAAATATGCAGGTTCAGCTGAAAATCCTCGCGCTGCCAGTACCGGTTAAACCGGCTGCAAAAACGGCGCAGGGCAATTTCCCGCTGTTCCCCGGTGCGCTGCCATACGGCGCTCAGCTCGAAAACAAAGCCGCTCATCACAAGGCGATGGGGGGACTCGGTTTTCTGAACCATCTCCAAAAGCTCCGCTGTGGACTGGATCGGTACCATCAGGCGGTCGTTTTCGGGGTGAAGCACATAGTAAAACACGGTGGGAAGAAAAATATACTGTACAAAGCCCAATACAGATTCGGTATCCGGGTAGCAGGCCCAGTTGCTGTCGAGCAGGAAGCGCCGCTCGTCCGCAACGCAGGCGTTGACGAAAACGGGCTGCCGGAGCTCCTCCGGCGGCACAAACAGGTCGTTCCACACGTCCTGCTTCCCGAGGGTCCACTCCCAGAATCCGGGCTGCTGATATTTACAGGCCGGGCTGTGCATGGCGGTTACCTCGAATAGTACTCAACGACCAGCTGATCGTTGACTTCCACCGGAATTTCCTCACGGTTGGGCAAACGGGTCAGCGTGCCGCTGAAGGCGTTGAAATCGCGCTCCAGATAAGGAACAGCGAAACCCCTGCCATCTAGGAAATTGGTACGGAACAGCTCGTTGCTTCTGGATTTTTCGCGCAGCGTAATAACATCCCCCGGCTGAATCGCATAAGACGGGATCGAAAGCTTCTTGCCGTTCACCAGAATGTGGCCGTGTGTTACCTGCTGGCGAGCCAGACGAATGGAGTTGGCAAACCCGATTCGGTATACGACGTTATCCAGACGGCACTCAAGCTTCTGCAGCAGAGCATCGCCGGTTTTGCCTTTGGATTTTTCCGCCGCGCGGTAATAACGGACCATCTGTTTTTCCAGAATGCCGTAGTACGCCTTTACCTTCTGTTTTTCGGTCAGCTGCATGCTGTATTCCGAAACTTTTCTTCTCTTGTTGAATGCCGGTGCGCCCGCGCGGTTCATGGCTTTGGGGTGCCCGCAAACGTTAACCCCCAACCGGCGGCATTCTTTAAAACGAGGGCCTCTTCTTGTTGCCATTCCTGTCTGTCTCCTTTATTCGTTTCTGATTTTGCAGTCTGAAAGTTAGTGTATACTAACTTTGGGGCAGCGACCCCTGCCGCAAATAGTTGTTACAGTGAGCGCGTCCATGATTAGGTACGCACAAGATGATCGTGTTAGAAAAAACTAACAAAAGCATTATAGCAGATTCAGCTTCCGTTGGCAAGAGCGGATTCCGGATTTTTTCCATCGGTGCGCAGGTGCAGCCCGATTCGGGATGCGTGAGATATGATGTGAAATCGGGCTCTGTCAAAATGGCTTCGACGCGGAATGTTCCGCTCTGTACCGGCGGGGTCAGGACATGATCACTCCCCGCAGGCCATCGAGCAGGGATTCCTCAAAGCTGTTTGCCGCGCCCCAGTCAAAACGGAACAGCCCTTCTCCGCCGCCTCCGCTGACGTAGTGCATGCGGGTTCTGCCCTCAAAATCATCCAGCGCCACCGTAAGGGTCAGGCGGTTTCTGGCCCGCCAGTAGTGCTTTTCGTAAATCAGCACCACGCACTGGCCTGCGCCTCTTGCATTGACGGTGTAGCTGTCGATCTGCTCGCCGGTGATGCTTCCCTGCACAATGATTTCATTGATTCTCTGCATTGCATCGAACAGGCTGATCGAAAGAAAAACGGTGTTTTCCATCGGGGAAATCCTCCTTCCTACATGGTTTGAGATCATTGATTGAGTTATCGATCAGGCAGAACCGAATCCGATAAAGCCTCTTTCATCCAATTTTGAAAGGCGGCCGCCGCGCCCAGGTCGAAATCCCAGGTTTTGACGTCGGTGTCGGAAAAATGAACCCGGGTCGTTCCGGTCAAATCATCCGGCACGGCCTGCATCACCAGATAATCACGCCCGGTGCGCATGTAATATTTTCGGTATGCCGTGGCCGCGACCTGTTTTCCCTCCGGCGTTTTTAATCGGTAAACCTTGAACGCCCAGCCGCTCATTGCGCTGTCAATCCTCTTGTTCAGGCGTTCCAGCGCCTCTTCCACCGAAAGGGAAACGAAAAACGTCATTTCCATGAAGATGTCGCCTTGGGACTAACGCTTACCCGGAACAGGCCGTGCTGATTGCAGTAAGCGTACAGCATCCCCGCGCCGGTCATCGCAAAGCGGGCCTCCGGATTTTGCTCCGGGTACAGCTTTTTCATCTGAACCTGATCCGGCGTGATCAGGGCAAGAAACGAAATGAAGTGATCCTTTTCCATAGGGTGCCTGAGCGTAACGTAATACTCATTTTCTACTCGCTGCACACAGACGCCGTGCGCGTCATCGGCTTCCTCCGCCTCCTGCACTGGCAGGGTGATGCCGCAGCAGGTAAACGAGCCCTGACCAAGCGAGTGGATTACGTTTCCGCATACCGGGCAGACATAAATGCAGGTGCGCAGCATGTTGCCGGAGCGGTTGCTGTTGGTCACCTGTTCCCCCGACAAAAGCTCCGCGACGGAGACCCCGAGTGCTTTCGCCAGAGGCTCCAGAAGAGAAATATCCGGCAGGCCGCGCTGCGTTTCCCATTTGGAAACAGCCTTGTCGCTCACGGCCAGCAGGTCGGCCAGCTGGCGCTGGGTGTATCCTTTTTTCTCACGCAGGAATTTTATCGTGGTTCCCGTCACATACTGTATCATATGAAAATTCTCCCTTTGCAGTTGTCCTTCTGCTGAAAATGATGGATTTCTTCCCCGTTGAAAGTGGGGAAGAAACTGCCGTAGTATGTCAAACGGCCATTCTTCGCCAGAATAACAAATCCGCGGCTCCAAAGCAACCTACGCTTTGTAGAGAGGGAAACAAGGCAGAGCTGGATATTATCAGTATGCCCTCGGAAAAAGCGATTGTCAACAGACCGAGGGGGAAAGTTGCTCTGCTGTAAAATCACTTTGCGATTTTGCCGGCGGTGCTGCTGCGTACCCGCAGGGTGGCCGCGCTCCGCAAATCGGTTTCGTATCACAAGTTATGCTCCTTCCTTTGCCGCTTTGCCTCGTGTGTTTTTTGATGGCCCACATATTTTTCCGCAGGCTCTGTCCAGAAAGGTTCCGGCGGAAAAGCCCGCCGCAGAATTCTTGACAAAATGCGTGTTTGGTGGTAGCCTTAGAGCAGTATTTTAAATAACAAACAAAGGCTAAGACGAAGAGAGTAAGCTTTTTACAAAATGCAAAGCGAGCCGGGGAAGGTGAGAGCCCGGCCAGAGTAGGAAAAGACGAAGATCACTTTGGAGCCGCAGGCTGAATCAGAGTAGGCCGTGCCGGGATTCCCCCGTTACCGGGATAGCATATGGC
>JAEXDU010000135.1 GCA_023401495.1 Bacillota bacterium | reverse complement strand
TCCCAAACCAGATGCGCTACCAAGCTGCGCTACACCCCGTGACTAAGCTGTCGAATAAAATTTTGGCAGGGGCAGTAGGACTTGAACCCACGGCACGTGGTTTTGGAGACCACTGCTCTACCAACTGAGCTATACCCCTGTATCATGCCGTAAAAAACGACTAGTGCGGGTATTATAGTATCATTTTATAGGGGTTCTGTCAATATCCCTTTGCATTTTTCCCCGGCAAAGATTCTTTCTTAGCACTTGACATCTTTCCCGTCAGCCAGTATAATTATTTTTATGTTATACGGGATAACTAATACCCCTGCCTGGTGGCGGAGGGGAGGGAAAATAAATGGCTGAAATCAGAATCAAAGACAATGAATCTTTGGACAGCGCTCTGAGACGTTTTAAGAAGCAGTGCGCCAGAGCCGGAGTGATTGCCGAGGTTCGTAAGAGAGAAGCTTACGAGAAGCCTTCGGTAAAGCGGAAGAAGAAGTCTGAAGCCGCACGTAAGCGCAAGTTTAAGTAAGTTGAATGGATGAAAAGCGGGCTGATTCAGCCCGCTTTTTTAACCATTTCTGGGGTTTGCGGGGCAGATTTGTTTTGAAAAGAGGAGAGACGGTATGTCGTTGTTCTTGCCTACGGCGGCGGTGGACAGAGTTACCGACATCACGCCGGAGATGATCAGAGAGATGGGTGCGAGCGCGATTATTCTGGATGTGGATAATACGCTGGCGACCCACGGTTCGCCGGTTCCCCTTGTGGGGACCGTGGAATGGGCCCACGCCATGCGGCAGGCAGGGCTTGCGGTTGTTATTGTATCCAATAATTTTAAAGATCGGGTTGCACCGTTCGCGGAAAAATATGATCTTCCCTTTTTGTGCGTGGCGATGAAGCCGCTGCCGTTTGCCTACTGGCGCGCGGCGCGCTTTTTGGGGGTTTCACGCAGCCAGGCCGTGGCGGTGGGCGACCAGGTTTTTACGGATGTCATGGGTGCGAACGTGGCCGGGGTCAAATCGATTCTGCTGCGGCCCAGCGACCCGGAAACCAGCGTGTCGTTCCGGGTGCGCAGGCGCCTGGAGGAACCGATTCGCCGCAAAATTGAGCGGCGGCAGGCGGAGCGGGAAAAAACGGACAGGAGTGGAAAAGCATGAGCAAAAAAAGGGTACTGGTGTTATTGGGGCCTAACTTAAATATGATAGGAATCCGTGAAAAGGGCGTGTATGGCGACGAAACTTCCCAAAGCATCGAAATGCAGATTCATGAATACGCCGAGAGCCTTGGCTTTGAATGCGAAATCTTCCAGTCCAACTGGGAGGGTGCGCTGATCGATAAAATCCATGGAGCCAAGGGCGTGTTCGACGGCGTGGTGCTCAACGCCGGTGCGCTGGCTCATTACAGCTATGCACTGCGGGACGCGGTCGCCTGCCTGCGGATTCCATTCATTGAAACTCACATGTCGAATGTGTTTGCCAGAGAGCCGTTCCGCGCTCATTCTGTTCTGTCGGAAGTGTGCGCCGGGGTCATCTGCGGCTTTGGCAAGCACAGCTACTTTTTGGCGCTGCAGGCGCTGAAAAGCCTGATGTAATCGGAAGGGAGACTTATTTCATGAAAACGGCTGTGGAAGAGCTGCAGCAGGTGTTGCGGGATCATGTGCTGGAACAGGAGGCGGATGCCGCACTGGTGACGTCGCCGCAGAATCGTCTGTATCTCACCGGCTTTCCCTCGTCGGCCGGCTGGGTGCTCATTACGCCGGAGAAATCCTATTTTCTGACGGATTTCCGGTATTTTGAGGCAGCCGAACGGCAGGTGAAATCCTGCGAGGTTGTGCTGTTGAACAACCTTTCGCAGAACTTCTGTGAGATCGCACAGCGCCACGGCATCAACCGGGTTCTGGTGGAAAACGTTGGGCTGAACCTTGCGGATGCGAAAACCTACCGCGAAATGTTTGGCTTCATGGGCGTGAAGACAGTGGAGGATAACACGCTCGACCGTTTGCTGCGCGGCCTGCGGGCGATCAAAACACCGCAGGAGCTGCAGAAGATCCGCGATTCGCAGGCGATTACAGACGCGGCGTTCTCGCATATCCTCACAATGCTGCGCCCCGGCCTGACCGAGCGAGAGGTTGCGCTCGAGATCGAATTCTTCATGCGCCGCAGCGGAGCCCAGGGCGTGGCATTTGATCTGATCGTCGTTTCCGGCGCAAACGGTTCGCTGTGCCACGGCGTTCCCTCCGAAAAGAAGATCGAGAAGGGTGATCTGGTCACCATGGACATCGGCGCGTTATTGGACGGGTATCATTCCGACATGACGCGCACCGTCGGCATGGGGTATCTGTCTGAAGAGCAGGAGCGCGTGTACCACACGGTGCTTTCAGCCCAGATGGCCGCCATCGAGAAGGCGGCGCCCGGCGTGGTGTGCAGCGAGGTCGACCGCGCCGCGCGCGATATCATCGATCAGGATTATCCCGGCACGTTCGGCCACAGTACCGGACATGGGGTCGGTGTCGAAATCCACGAATGGCCGAACTTCGCGCCCAACTGCAAAGAGGTGCTGCGCCCCGGTATGGTGGTTACCGCAGAGCCGGGTATTTACCTGCCCGGAAAATTCGGTGTGCGCATCGAAGATATGATCGCCATTACGGAGGATGGCTGCGAAAATCTGACTTCCTCCGACAAATCTCTGCTGATTTTGTGAGAACACGTCATTTTATTCTGCCGTCAGAATCCAGAACCCGGACATTTCTCCCCTGCCGAAAGCAGAAGAGAAATGTCCGGGTTCTTTTTGGATTGGAAAGCAGCGAAAAAACAGTCATAATCTGCTTTTCCGTCTCAAAAATGTCAAAAGAGTGTTGATATTGTCAACGGGCGGGGTGTATAATAAACACGCAGAAGTCTACGGATATAGGCTGTAATATGTAAGTAACGGAGGAAAAGTGAGATGTTTGAAGAGCTGATTGCACAGCTGAAGGGCAAGAACAGAAGGCTTGTGTTTACCGAGGGTTCGGAACCCAGGATCCTGAGTGCGGCCGTTCGTCTTCATCAGCAGGGGATTCTTGTGCCGGTGCTGCTCGGCGATCCGGCGGAGATTCAGGCCGCCGCAAAAGAAGGCGGATTTGACATTGAGGGGATCGAGATTGTTGACCCCACTCGTTTTGAGAAATTCGACGAAATGGTAGACAAGATGGTTGAGCTGAGAAAGGGCAAAATGGATGCAGAAGCATGCCGTGCTGCGCTTTCCAAGTCCAATTATTTCGGCACCATGCTCGTAAAAATCGGATATGTGGACTGCCTCCTCGGCGGCGCCACCTACTCCACAGCGGATACGGTTCGCCCCGCTTTGCAGCTGATTAAGACAAAGCCCGGCAACAAGATCGTTTCCAGCTGCTTTATTATGTACAGAGAGAAAGACGGCAAAGAGGAAAAATACGCGATGGGTGACTGCGCGATCAACATTGCTCCCAATGAGGATGAGCTGGTTGAGATCACAATGGAAACCGCCCGTACCGCCCGTATGTTTGGCATCGACCCGAAGGTTGCTTTGCTCTCTTACAGCTCCCTTGGTTCCGGCAAGGGCGATTCTGTCACTCTGATGCAAAACGCGACTGCGAAGGTAAAGGAACTCGGCCCCGATTTCCCGGTGGACGGCGAGCTGCAGTTTGACGCTGCGTTCTCCCCCGAGGTTGCAAAGACCAAGGCAAAGGGCAGCTCCGTTGCAGGCCAGGCCAACACCTTCATTTTCCCCGATGTGGACGCCGGCAACATCGGCTACAAAATCGGCCAGCGCCTGGGCGGCTTTGAGGCTTACGGCCCGCTGCTGCAGGGCCTGAACGCTCCGATCAACGATCTTTCCAGAGGCTGCAACGCTGAGGAAGTATATAAAATGGCGATCATCACCGCTGCGCAGAAGTAATTTCTGCCAAAGGGCGAATCGTATCCCGGCAAAAAGCCGCCGTACCGGAAGACCCGGTATGGCGGCTTCGTTGTTGCTGTTATGTAGGGCGGTGTGCCGGCATTACCGCCGGCGGGAAGTGCCCTGGTTCTTGTCGTCGGAATCCACGGCTTCAAACTGCATTTTGCGCCGGAGCAGAATTTCGCGCTGCTTGGCGAACACATACTGCATGACGGCCTCCTGATCGCGTTTTTCGCGGAAATAGAACCGGGCCCGGTATTCGTACATCCCGTACAGTTCTCTGGAATCCTCCGGCGATTCGGTGTGCAGCACAATGGCCTCGATGGTGATCATCTGGTCTTTCAGCGGCAGGGTGCAGTAAATCGGCTCTTCCTCTGAAAGCAGCGTGGGGGAAAGGAAGCACATTCCGCCCCCGCTGATGTTTTCCCCCGTTGCGGGGTAGGGGGGCAGATCCCCCGTCTCGTCGGCTCCAAGCATGGGGCGTGTATATGTAAATTCAAAGGTAGTAGTTACCCGGTAAAATTCGCGGCGCTGAATCGATTCCAGACGGCCGATCTGGATTTTTACGATTGCCACGTTGTTTTCCACAAAATTGGCCAGCACCTTGCCGTCTGTGCGGTACAGGCCGGTCTGCGCGTAAAAAACAAATTCGTAGTCCTCGAATGTGGAGAGTCGAATCACCTGCCCCTTGAAGATAGGGGTATAGATCAGGAGAGTCTCTTCGTCTACAAGGGTGTCGATGTAGCTCATGTAAGAACGTCTGGGGCCGTCGCTGACTTTTACACTGATGCTCACTTTATCACCGGGGTTGATATAGGATGATCTCATGAAAGTTCTCCTTTCCCATATTTTATGGGAATGCAAGCCGGGCAATTTTCAGAATGCCTCTAATTCTGTTTTTTACATATTATACCATGTTATGCAAAAACACACTATCTAATTTGAAAAAACCAAAAGAAAATTTTCATTAAAATTTCATTTTTAAAAATTCCCACAATCCGCGGGATTTCTAAACTTTATCAGATAATGCTTGAAAAACGGGAAAAAATATTATAAACTATGGGGTAGTAAATAATAATTTGGAGGAATCAAACCCATGATATCAGCAGGCGATTTTCGCAATGGCGTGACCTTTGAAATGGACGGCAACGTTGTGTCCATTATAGAATTCCAGCACGTCAAGCCCGGAAAAGGCGCGGCGTTTGTCCGTACCAAGATCAGAAATGTAATCACCGGCGCTGTGACAGAAAGAACCTTTAACCCCAATGATAAATATCCCACTGCCTTTGTGGAGCGCAAGGACATGCAGTACCTGTACAGCGATAGCGATCTGTATTATTTCATGGATAATGAGACATACGAGCAGATCCCGATCAACAAGTCTGTTTTGGGTGATAACTTCCGCTTTGTAAAAGAAAATATGGAATGTAAGGTACTGTCTTACAAGGGCAATGTGTTCGGGGTAGAGCCGCCCAACTTTGTTGAGCTGCAGATTACCGAGACAGACCCCGGCTTTAAGGGCGATACCGCTACCAACGCCACCAAGCCTGCTACACTGGAAACCGGCGCCGTTATTCGTGTGCCGCTGTTTATCGACGAGGGCGAAATGATTCGCATCGATACCAGAACCGGTGAATATATGGAGCGCGCGTAACGCATAATCTTTCTGAATAGAAGTTTATGATATATTAATGTAAAAAGGGGGCATCATTATGACCAATACAGAGAAAGTAGCTTACATCCGCGGCCTGACCGAGGGGCTTGAGCTGGATACGGACAAGAAAGAGGTTAAGGTACTCAATGCGATTATTGATTTGCTGGATGATATTGCGCTGACATTGGCGGATATCGAGGCAGATCACGAAGAGCTGGCGGATCAGCTCGATGCTGTTGACGAGGATCTGGGTACGCTGGAGGATGATTTCTACGGCGACGAGGATGACGACGAGGATTATGATGCTGATGACGATGACTGCTATTATGAGGTAACCTGCCCGGCTTGTAATGAAACGCTGTGCCTGACAGAGGATATCATCAACGAAGGCCACATCGACTGCCCGAACTGCGGCGAAAACCTGGAGTTCGATCTCGAAAGCCTGGCGGATGAAGACGAAGAGGGATGCAGCTGCGGCTGTGAGCATCACTGATATTCTGCGGGAAATTCCTGCTTTTTGGAGAAACCGGTGCCGTGTGCACCGGTTTTTTCGCGGAAATCCGGTTAGTCTGCATTTACTGTAGGGTTCCCCAAAGGCTTGCCTTCGGCCCGGCAAAGAGCCGGCGCCGCACGGAACCCAAAGATGGAAAGAGGGATTTTATGAAACTCACGAAAAAAATTGCGGGTCTGGTGCTGTCTGCAGCGCTTCTGGCAGCTTCTGCCGGGTGCGCCGGTCAGCCTGCCGCTTCTTCCTCCGCGGCCGAAGCGCCGCAGAGCAGCACCGCGTCTGCCGCAGAAAAAACGCAGATGCGTGTCGGCGTGTTGAAAGGGCCCACCGGCCTCGGCATGCTCCAGGTGATGGAGAATAACGACCAGAAGACCGCCGCGAATGAGTATGCCTTTACCGTGGCGGGCAGCCCCGATGAGGTTGTGGCCAAGCTTGTTTCCGGCGAGCTGGACGCGGCTGCGGTTCCCACCAATCTGGCGGCTACCCTTTACAACAAAACGAAGGGCGGGGTGCAGCTTGCGGCAATTAACACGCTGGGGATTTTGTATCTGGTCACCAGCGATGAGAGCATCAAGAGCATTGCGGACCTGAAAGGCAAAACCGTCTATTCCTCCGGCCAGGGCGCCGTGCCGGAATACGCGCTGGATTATATCCTGACGGCGAACGGTCTGAAAGGCGATGTAAAGGTGGAGTACCTTTCCGAGCACAGCGAGGTTGCGTCGCAGCTTCTGGCGGGTAAAATTACCACAGCGGTTCTGCCGGAGCCTTTTGTGACTCAGGTGACCACCAAGGATGCAAAGCTGAAATCCGTGCTGGATTTGACTGACGAGTGGGAGCGCGCGGTACAGAAGGCCGATCAGGGTTCGAGCGTTCTCACCATGGGCGCGCTGGTTGTGCGCAGCGAATTTGTGAAGCAGAATCAGGGGGCTTTTGACAGCTTTTTGTCCGAATACCAGAAGTCCGTAAACTATGTCAATCAGAATCCGCAGCCAGCTGGCACTCTGTCTGAAAAATACGATATCATGCCTGCGGCGGTCGCGCAGAAGGCGATCCCGAACTGCAATATCGTTTTTATCGCGGGGGATGACATGCGGGTCAAGACAGAGGACTTCCTCAAGGTGCTTTACGAGTATAATCCCAAATCCATCGGCGGCGCGTTCCCGAAGGATGACTTTTATTACCTGAACACAGCCGGATGAGCCGGGGTACGATCAGCCGTGCTGCACGCGTGCTTGGCGTAGCGGCGTTCTGGCTTGCGGTTTGGCAGCTGTTATATCAAAGTGTAGGACAGGAGATCCTTCTGGTATCTCCTGCCCAAACTTTATCCCGCGTTTTTGAGCTGTCGAGGCAGGCGGATTTCTGGATTTCTGCGGGGGTATCTCTGTACAATGTAGCGGCCGGGTTTGTGTGTGCTTCCCTTTTGGGGATCGTGCTGGGTGCGCTCTGCTGCCGGTTCCGCTTTCTGTATCAGCTCATTTACCCGCTGCTCAGCGCGGTCAAGGCGACCCCGGTGGCCTCTTTTATTATTCTGGCGCTCGTGTGGCTGCAATCGGTCAGGGTCCCGGCGTTTATCGCGGGGCTGATCGTTCTGCCCATCGTGTTCGGCAACGTCTGCCAGGGCGTGGCGGCGGCCGACCGCGAGCTGCTGGAAATGGCACGCGTATTCCGCCTTGGCCGGTGGAAAACGCTGCGGTACATTTATCTGCCGACGGTGGCGCCGTATCTTGCGGCGGCCTTTACCACCGGCATCGGCCTGGCGTGGAAAGCGGGTGTGTCGGCAGAAGTGCTGGCCAACGCAAGGAACTCCATCGGCGGCCGGATTTACGGCGCGAAAATCTATCTGGATACCGCCGACCTGTTTGCGTGGACGGCGGTGGTCATTGTGCTGAGCGTGGCGCTGGAGCGGCTGCTGCTGGCCTGTTTTCGCCGGATACCGTGGGGGGAGGGAAAGTCTTGAAGATCGAGCATTTGAATCAGGCGTATGGGGAGCGCGTCGTACTTCAGGATTTTTCTCTGGAGCTGCCCGATTCCGGCACCGTCTGCCTGTTCGGTCCCTCCGGGTGCGGCAAAACGACGCTGCTGAACTGCCTTGCGGGGATTTTGACGCCTAGTGGCGGGACGATCACGGGCCTTGAGGGAAAACGGATTTCGTATGTGTTTCAGGAAAGCCGACTCCTGCCCTGGGCGACCGTGCAGGAAAATGTGGAGCTTGTGCTCCCGCCGGGCCACACCCAAACGGCGCGGGAGTGGATTTCGCGCGTGGGGCTTCTGCCGTATGCCGGGCAGTACCCGCGAAAGCTTTCCGGCGGTCAGCGGCAGAGAGTATCTTTTGCGCGGGCGCTCGCTTACGGCGGCGATGTGCTGCTGCTCGACGAGCCGTTTCACGCGCTCGACCAGGCGGCGGCGCAGGAAATGGCGGCGCTTTTGCAGCAGTCGTTTCCCAAATCGCTGAAAATCCTCGTCACCCACAACCGTGAGGAAGCCGAGCGGCTTTCCGACCGCATTTATTTTTTGGAAGGCCCGCCGCTTCGTGTCGTTTCCAGCCAAGAACGCACGGAGCAATAATACGGTTCGGTTTCGGAATAATAGAACGAAATGGAAGGATTTTCGCTTCCTTTAGGGCCTGGAGAAGAAATGCAAATTTCATTTTGAGCAGTATTATGGGGGATTGAGTGTCGATTCGGCATTCCGTCCTATCAAAATTAACGATTTTCGTATTTCTTTTGTTGTGCAGTTGTGATATACTCTATAAGTTAATATTTCACAATGGCTTTCGGGAGTAGTTTACATGAAGAATAAAAGGGTTAGTATGTTTTACACGCTGCCGCAGATTTTGCTGGACATCGTGTGTATTTACGCCAGCTATTGGATCGCCTTTATTCTGCGGCTGGATAACAAGGTTCCCTCTAATTACGTCGATGCATTCCAGCGCTTTATGCCGTGGGCGACGATCATTTGTCTGGCGGTGTTTGCACTTTCCAGATTTTATAATACCATGTGGCAGTTCGCCAGCCTGGACGAGCTGATCCAGATCTGTTTTGGGACGGGTTTTGCCAGCGTGTTGCTGCTGGTGCTGGGGTATACGGTCTTTAACCCCGAGCGTTTTCCGTTTACCGTGTATGTGATGGGCGGCATCCTCATGCTGCTGTTTGTGGGCTTTTCGCGCTTCAGCTTCCGCCTGATGCGCCGTGCCAGAAAAAAGAACGAGCTGTCCAGGCGCAAGGATAAAGAAGAGTTCCACCGGGTGATGATCATCGGCGCGGGTGAGACC
>JAEXDU010000240.1 GCA_023401495.1 Bacillota bacterium | reverse complement strand
TCTGTATTAAGGTGACGATTTGATTGGTGAGTGCCACTTGTGCGGCGATATCGCCGCCGTTATCCAGTACGTTATCCAGGCCCTTTTGAACAACGTCGGTGAGGTACTGCGAAAGCACATGCGAGGCTTCCGCCCTGTCGATGGGCACAGTATCCTTGCGGGTCTGCGGGATCTCCGCAAGCTCGCTTTGCAGCTTTGTGTTGATGACTTGTTCGTATAGGCCTGGATGTAACATGGGCGGTACCCCTTATTAAAAGCTTCTTCTGTTATCTCATAATTGGTGTCCTATTTAACGGACTTTGCTTTCCTCGCATCTACCGGCTTCTCTGCGTCCTTCGGGATGGCCCAGGCTTTGCCGAACTTTGTCAAGCCTGAAATACGGCCCTGATTGCACAGCACCTGCACACGGCGGCGGGTGATGCCCCGTTTTCCGGCAGCTTCGGCAATTGAAATGTAATCCATAACTTCACACCTCATGTCAAAATACAAAAAATGCCCTACTTCCGTAGGGCGTATGCCTGGGGCGCAACTGGCTGCCACCCGATGTTGGAAGGCCCTTTTAATTTTGCGTCGTCACCTTTCGACGATTATGCCTATATTCTGATGTTTTTCTTATAGTATATACTTTCTTACGAGCAAACGCAATGCGTTTCTGGGCATTTTACCCATAGATTGACCACCTATGGTATAATAGTTCAATTGAGTGGAGAGGAGGCAACCCATGCAATTCGGATGGCTGAACCTGACAGGTTTTATCATCGTGACGCTGATGATGATTCCCAACATTATTTTCGCACTCAGCAACCGTCACATGGAAAACAAATGCACCTGCAAGCCTGTGCTTATCCTCGAGCAGATCGGGCGGTACGGCTCCATGGCATTGATGATTTTCCCGCTGCTGGTGTGGAAGCTTGGCTTCAGGTCGCCGGAAGCATTCGTCATTTGGACAGCGCTGTGTGTGGTTATGCTGTTGGCCTATTTCATCTGCTGGGGCTTATACTTCCGTAAGCCGTCCCTGCCCGTGGCCATATGGCTGGCAATCCTGCCCGGCGCCATCTTCATTCTTCGTGGCGCGTTTTTGCGCCACTGGCTACTGACGGCGTCCGGCGTTATCTTCGCCATTGGGCATATATACATCACATGGTTCAATAACAAACCGGAGGTGGAAGATAAATGAGCAAATATATGCCGCTATGGGAGGTTGTCAGAAAACATGGGGAGGATAGCTTTCAGCTGACATTTGCTGAGATTGAGCAGATCCTCGGTTTTCCCATTGACCACTCGTTTCTGAATTTCAAAAAGGAGCTTGTCGCATACGGCTGGAAGGTGGGCAAAATTTCCTTGAAGGCGCAGACGGTTTTGTTCGTCCACACCACCATTTGACAAGCAGCGGTGTTTCTGTTATCATCTGCTTCACCCATCCATGAAAGGAGAACCGAAGATGGAAAAATTCATTCCTTTTGAGAAGCTGCCCAAGAAAAAGCAGCGGGAGATCAACCGGGCAAAACGCGGAAGCTGGTACGGTCTAAACCCCGTGACCCGTAAGCCGGAAAGCCCGAAAGCGTACAACAGACGAAAGGCACAGAAATGGAGTGATGACTCCGGTTCTGTGCCTTTTGCTATTTCCAGAAAAAGCGGGATCATGATGGGTTGATAGGATCTCGTCTTTCATTTGAACTGTTCGGGTTTCCGAAACATTCCTCCAACATAACACAAAATATTGTGAGCAAAATTTGAACTCAAATTGCAGGTTGGAACTGACCATAAAGCTTGTCGATATCGGCAAGTTTTGCGCTTTTCCCGCAACACAAATGTTGTATTTTTGCCGATAGAAGGTTGTACTATAGCTAAGAAACCTATAGGGGGAAAGAGTATGAAGTTCTGTTCGGTAACGGAAATCGCAAAACAATGGAATCTATCCGAGCGTACCGTTCGAAATTATTGTGCTGCCGGGAAAATTCCCAAAGCATTCCTGACGGGGAAGACCTGGAATATTCCCGAAATTGCGCAGCGCCCTGTGCGCATTAATCGGCATGACGATGCGCCCAAGACACTGTTGGAATGTCTGCGGCTTGAAGAAACATCAAAAGTCAGCGGGGGCATTTACCACAAAATTCAGATTGAGCTAACCTACAACTCCAACCACATTGAAGGCAGTCGCCTGACTTATGATCAGACCCGCTACACTTATGAAACCAACACCATTGGCGCGAGTGATAGTGCTGTGAATGTAGATGACATTTTAGAAACGGCCAATCACTTCAAGTGTATCGATATGGTCATTGAGCAGGCAGCACAGCCACTAAGCCAAGCCTTCATTAAACAACTTCACCGCACTTTAAAAAGCGGAACCAGTGATGCCAGAAAGAATTGGTTTGTGATTGGTGAGTATAAAAAACTTCCCAACGAAGTGGGCTGAAAAGATACTGCGGCGCCCGGAGAAGTTTCGGAACGACTTGCGGCGCTTCTGAAAAGGTATCGTGAACGCAACAGTAAAACGCTGGAAGACCTGATTGCGTTTCATTATGAATTTGAATCGATCCATCCCTTTCAGGATGGCAACGGGCGTGTCGGCAGATTGATT
>JAEXDU010000203.1 GCA_023401495.1 Bacillota bacterium | reverse complement strand
GCGTGAATGTCGCCTTCACGCACCTCCAGCGTCACATCGTCGAGTGCACGCACACCCGGAAAGAGTTTGGTAATACCCTGCATCTGCAGGATCAAGGGACGTTCCATAACTACACTCCCCATACGCTTGCATGTTCACAAGCAAAATTTATATGCGATTTTCTGCGAAATTCAACTGTTCCAATCCCGCGAGCACACCCTCGTGGTCGTTGTCCGCCGTCACATTCCGCACCCGTCTTTTTACCTCCGGCGGCGCATTGCCCATTGCAAAGCAGGTGCCGGTGGCGAGCAGCATATCGATATCGTTGAAATTGTCGCCGAAGGATACGGTCGCTTCCATGGGAATACCATACGCCTCACAAAGATGCTTGACCGCCCCGGATTTTGAAGCGGCCTCGTTCATAATTTCCAGATAGGTGTCTTTGGAGCGGTAAACGGAAAGCCCGGAGAAATTTTTCTTCAGTGCATGCGTAAGGTCCGCAATCGTCCCTGCTTCCCCCATGCACAAAAACTTATGTATCTGCCCTTTTTGTGGGACAAAATCAGAAATTTTGCTTTTTTTCGGCACCGAAGCCGTGATGCTTTGCTCCTGCACGATCCATCTGTCATGAATATTGTCTGAAATCCAGTCATGGTAACAATAGGCACTGCAGCAAACATCCTGCCATTCCCTTTTCACGAAGTCATCGATCCAAATTGCTTTTTCACGGTCGATGCCAACCGTTTTGATCGGCTCCCCGCGTTCATCGAGGATCAGTGCGCCGCTATAGCAAACAATGGGTGCTTTGATCCCCAATTCGCGCTGCAGAGGAAAAATTGCCGAGGGCATACGCGCCGAAACAAGGATAAAAGGGACGCCGATCCGATCCAGCTCCTGTATTTTTTGTCTGGTACCCGGGGAAATACGATGTTCCGAGTCCAGGAGCGTTCCGTCAATATCGCAAAAGACCATTTGATACTGTGCTGGCTCGGGAGCACTCATTTGTCTTACCCCCTTTTGCCTGCCGCCGAAAACTTACTGGGCAGCTGTAACACCTTATCCGTTGCTGTGGCGGCTGCGCCATAAAGAGTAGGGTCTACCTTGAGGGCAGATATTTTAATCCGCACCTTGGTGTGCAGCTCGGGAATGACACGCTGCCTTACCACTTCCTGAACAATCGGCAGCAGCAAATCCCCTCCCTGAGATACGACGTCGCCAAGGATGATAATATCGGGGTTATAGGCGTTGATCAGCGTAACACAGCCGTAACCGATATACTCCGCCGTTTCCCGTACCACATCCATCGCTTTTTGATTACCGGCACGAGCCGCTTCAAAAACGGCAGTACAGGCATCGCTGCTCTGTGGATTTTCACTGGGAAGGCATTCCGGCACACGCTCCTGCACTTTCTTCAATATGGCCGGAGCCGAACAATACATTTCAAGGCATCCATAATTTCCGCACTCACAGCGCGGGCCGTGCACATCCACGCTGATGTGCCCGGTTTCGCATGCGGTGCCCTGCACCCCAAGGAAAAGGCGGCCGCGCTCAATGATACCGGCACCCACGCCGTCGCCCACCAGAAAATATGCCAGCGTGTGCAGCGGCTGGGTATGACCACCGAATAACCATTCGGCCAACGCACCCGCGTTTGCGTCATGCTCTATAAAAACAGGTTTATCGAACTCTTCTTTGAATTCCTCAATAAAATTGATCGTGTGCCAGGCGGACATTTGGGTGACAACCGCAATACGGCCTTCATCCCTTAAGTAAGGCCCCGGAACGGCAAGACCGATGGAAACGACATTTTCATATTTCTTCAGCATGTCGTGTATCTGCTCTTTCATGGCAGAAAGCACCTTTTGGGGATCTTCCTCAAATGGGAACTTCGTTTCGGTATGTATGTATATCTTACCTGAAATATCGAACACGCCTACTGCGAACATCTGTCTTGCAAACTTTACCCCAATGATTTGATGCTTATCAGCATTCAGCCTAAGCCCTATGGAACGGCGGTTGTCGCCGCCCGTTATGATTCCCACCTCGGATACAATACCCATCTCCATCATCGACGCAACTATTTTGGTAATAGCCGCCTGGGTAAGACCCGTTTGTCGGGCAATGTCCGCCCGGGAACATACCTCCTGCTGCTGCAAGATTTTCACAACAGCGGAGCGATTCATTTCGGTCAAATCACTGTTATTTTTGCCAATCGCACCTGTCATTTTCGCTTGCCGTCCTTTTCTCGCTTCTGTGTGGATACACGGCGTTAATTGATTTACTCTGTTAATATATTAATCGAGAAACATCAATATGTCAACTATTTTTTATTAAAGTTGATTATTTTTGTGCCTATACACGAGATAATGCGCTTTTCGGGGCCAACACGCCAATTTGTTGATCTATGAAAAGCGGATATGAAACGTTCAAGAAACCGTAAAAGGGATAAAAAAAGAAGCAGGCGGCTTGAAACCACCTGCTTCTTTTTTATTTGTATTCAACCTTAAGGTCTGCCAATGACTTTACTCTGTGACCCTTTTCAGCTCAAATTGTGTTGCCTCTAACATGAGGATCAATCTATCATTGCGCACTATACGAAAAAGTACCCAATGACGGGGCCGATCAAAATAGCCAAATAGATCAGTGTAATCCATGGCTGATAATCAATGTAAAACTCTTTGAAAGAAAGACTCCAGGGGTGTTTGATTATCACCCAACCGAAAACATCAAAGACAATACAAATTCCCGCCCATATGGCACCGGTAATAAAAGCCTCCTTAAGGTTTGGTGCGGATAAGCCCCGGATGTACAGCCAGCCGAATACAGAAAAAAGAACAACATTATAAAGCGGGTGCCAGGGCTTTGTTTTTTCATATCCCTCGCCCATTCCCGTTTCGTCCATGGGGCCCATTTTCAACACATAAATATTAAAAACCGTGTGCAAAATTCCAACGATGGTAACAATCAAATAGCAAGACCAAAACCATAACATCGACATTCCGAAATCCAGCATACATATCACCTTCAATGAACGAAAATTCCATTTCGACAATTACATTTAATTAGTAAAGAGAAAAACCAATAAGACGAAAAGCCCTCAGGTACTAAGAGCTTTTGTCTTATTAGTTTTTTGAATCAAAATCAATTTCTCCGTTCCCGCTATTATTGCTCTTTATAAATTGGCATCGTACCATTATTCTCAATAAGGATATCAGTTTCAACTTACTTTTCAGTCTACCCTATTGATCGGCTGTCCTTTGGAAAAAGCTCTGATATTATCTTGGATCAATGAAACTAAGCGTTGTCTTGTTTCTAATCCGCGCCACCCCATGTGTGGAGTAATGATAACATTATCCATTGTATACAACGGACTTGCATCATCCAATGGCTCTACTTCCTGCACATCCAATCCCGCACCTGCAATTACATTATTTTGCAATGCGTCAATCAACGCTTTTTCATCAATCAATGCTCCCCGTGCAGTATTGACTAAATATGCTGTCAGTTTCATCATTGCCAATGTTTCTTTATTGATCATATGTCTTGTTAATTCGTTTAAAGGACAATTCAGAGAAATAAAATCACTTTGCATGAAAACTTCTTCATTTGTTGTAAAGTGAATATTCCCCACATCTGCTCTGGGAGTTCTGGTCGCTACTAAAATTTTCATCCCCAGTGCCTGCGCTACTTTGATGATTTCTTTTGCAATATTTCCATAACCGATAACCCCCAGTGTTTTACCGTTTACTTCTACATGGTCCACCATTAAATGTTTATGGAAATTATCATGATTCCCTTTTGAAAGCATACGAATCTGTTTTTGCATTGAGCTTGCCAGATTTAAAATCAAGAGGATTGCTGTATGTGCCACCCTTTCACTGCTGTACGCGGGAATGTTGCATAACATGATTTCCTTTTCACGTACTGCATCCAAATCTATATTATTATATCCGGTTCCGGCTTCGCAAATCATCTTTACACTATCAGGGAATTTTCTAATTATGTCACCTGTGACTTTCATTTCTTTCGTTACAACGATTGTAAAACCATCAACTCGTTCTAAAATTTTATCTTCGGACGTTTCATCATAGATTACCACTTCGGATGCAATTTTTGAGTAATCAACGTTTCCATCATAATTTACCAGGCCGGCATTTAATACCACAGTTTTATCATTCATAATTTTGTCTCCTTTATGTCATCTATATTCTTACCTGTTTTAAGGAGGTAAAAAGCAGCTTTTTCAGCCTGCTTTTCACCTCAAAATCGTCCTCAATCCATAAACTACAACGCAGCAGCACCACACACTATATATGCCTTAAGGATACAAAAAAATGCCGTATCTTTCAGGTACTCCCTTGGCGGCGCTGAATCTATTTTCTTTACATCTCAGATTTTTTATAAACCGAATAGGATATAACACCGGAAATCGTGAACAAAACCAGACCGATACCAATTCCAGACAACAACAGCAGAGCCTGATGTGCGGAAAAATATAAGAGAATATCCTTCAAATGATCGAGAACGTTCGTTTTTCTGCTGAGAAAAACCACACCTATAAATATAAGGTATATCGGCACCATGATAAATACATACGCTCTCGAAAAGCCTAATTTAAAATAAATCGGAAATGCAATACCAATTGCAAAGCAAAAATAGATAAAAGACAGAGATAAAGTGGCCGTGAGCGCGAAATGATTTGATACCGTTTCCGTTGTCCGAGAAATCACATATGATATGATTCCTGCCAAAATCGCCTGTATGATACCGAAAAGAAAAGTATATAAATATCTTCCGATAACAACATCAGATTTTCTGAAAGGCAAAATGCCGTACAACTGATTGAGATGGTTTTTCTCGTAGACGGAAAAAACCATCCCGCCGAAAAATACACCAAAAACCATAATGAGGAAAATCGGTATGATCGGTTGCGTGATAAAGCCAATCAGAATCGAAATAAAATAGGTTAAAACGGCCATCCGATAGGTTGACTTTACAATATAAAAATCCAGCTTGACAGCGTTTTGTATATTACTCACGGCCCCTGCCTCCTTTACTGATAAACACCAAAATTTCATCTATAGTCGGTGTTTCAGAAGATGGCAGCAGCCCCGAAAATTGTTTCAGCAAATCGTCTTTCGTCCCGGTATAAATCATGTTTCCATTATCAATCAAGGTGATATAATCGGCGATTTTTTCCAGATCCGAAGTAATATGGGTTGAAAAAAGAATGCTTTTCTGCCCATCAGCGATATAGTCCTTTAATATTTCCAATAACTCATCGCGGGCAACAGGATCCAGTCCGCTTGTCGGCTCATCGAGTATCAAAAGCTTGGCTTCATGAGACAGGGCGACTGCCAGCATCAGCTTCATCTTCATGCCACGCGATAAATCCTTCACTTTTTTATCGGCAGACAGCCGGAATTTTGTCAAATATTGATTGTACAGTTTGCTATCCCATTTGCTGTAAAAAGCATGAATGGCATTTTCCACCTGGCTGACTCTCCAGATATCAACGAAAAAAATCTCGTCAAATACAGCGGCGATATCCTGTTTGATTTTCTGCTCATCGTTTATATTGTCGAGTCCAAATATCCTGACTTCTCCACCGTCCCGATTTGCCATATTCAGAATCAGGCGAATTGTGGTAGTCTTGCCTGCGCCGTTTTGACCGACGAGTCCCATAATATAACCCATGGGTAAAGAAAAAGAGAGTTGATTTAGTGAGAACTCTTTATAATTTTTACAAAGATCTTTTATTTCAATCGCATTACTCACATCGATTCCCCTCTCCGATCATAAACTCAAATTCTTCTTTATCAACACTTTTGCCACGTTCAAGCGGGCATACGCTTCCTGTATACCTTGAGAAGATAAAAAAATATGCCGATTGAAACTAGTAAAATCCTGGCGCTGGAAACAGAAATATCTACTGTTTATTGTCATCTATACTTCTAAAAGTTTCATCACCATTTTTCATATCTTACAATTTCCTCCACCGCTTTTCTCGGTCGCTGTTTTGGTGCTTCATCACCGTATCCCAAGGTAATGATTCCGCACACATATTTATCATCCGGAATGTTCAGGATAGGTCTGACATCATCCTGCTCAAACCAGGCTGTCCAACAGGTCACCAACCCCAGATGCTCCGCTTCAAGCAATAGATATCCCATTGCAATTGCAGTGTCCCGAATAATTTGCTTCAGTTCCGGTTCAGAACTGTTCTCATCCAGCCTGACCTGAGTACCCATGGGGATACGGTATCGAATATCTGCTACACATACAATGAATATCGGAGCTGTCATCATCCATTTTTGATGATGATCCGCAATGGAAAGTTTTTCTTTCGTATCTTCCGATTCAATAATAAGAAACGTCCAAGGCTGCGTATTACTTCCAGAAGGTGCTAGTCTAGCGCTTTCCAATAGTTGAACAAGTTTCTCTTTTTCAACTGTTTTATTCAGATATTTGCGGATGCTTCTTCTGTTTTCTATTTCTTTTAGCATGGTAACCGCCTTTACTCACAACTCACATTCTGAATGTTGAGTGAACTGTACCATCAGGTCATTTTGATATAAGACAGCAAATTTCGCAATGCTTCGTTCTCGGAAACAGATCAACCGGCGTGATCGGCCCGGCGGCGTATCCGAGCTCGCGGAACAGTTTCAGATCGCGCGCAAGGGTGGCAGGATCACAGGAAACATAAACAATGCGGGAAGGGGCCATGTCGGCCACCGTGCGGATCAGCTCGGGCGCGCAGCCTTTTCTGGGGGGATCGAGCACCACAACGTCGGAGCGCTCGCCGCGCTGTACCAGCAGCTGCGCCGCCTCGGCAGCATCCATACACAGGAATTCCGCGTTTTCAATACTGTTGAGCGCGGCGTTTTCGCGGGCGTTTTCCACCGCCTGCGCTACAGATTCAACTCCGATAATCCGGCCGGCGCGGCCCGCCATCGAAAGGCCGATCGTACCGATACCGCAGTACAGGTCGAGCACCGTTTCTTTCCCGGTGAGCCCGGCGTATTCGCCCGCCAGCGCATACAGCCGCTGGGCCTGGGCATGATTCACCTGGTAAAAGGACAGCGGAGAAATCTGGAACTGCAGGCCGCACATCCGGTCTGTTAAAAAATCCTGCCCCCAGACCGTGCGGAAACGCCTGCCCAGCACGACGTTGGTGTCTTCCCGGTTACTGTTGATCAAAACACTTTTCAGGCCATCCACTCTCTCGCGGAGCAGCGCTGCAAGAGAATCCTCTCCTTTGAGACCGTTCCCGTTGACGACCACACAGACCATCACCTCGCCGGTACCCTCAGCCATGCGCAGGTATAAATGGCGCAGCTTCCCCTTATGCGTCGTTTCGTCATAGGCGCTTTCTCCGCTTTGACGCGCCCACTCCAAAAACGCATCCAACGCCTGCTCAAACGGCTTTGGCTGCAGAGCGCAGCGGTCACACTGAACAATGCGGTGGCTGTGGTTCGCATAAAATCCCGCGATCAGATTGCCCTGCTTGTCCTGCCCAATCGGAATCTGCGCTTTATTGCGATAACCGTCGGCATGCTCCGCCCCCACAATCGGGCGGATATCCGGATTCTGCAGGCCGCCGATTCGCTCCATGGCGTCGCGCACGCGATTTTCCTTTGCCCGCAGTTCCCCGGCATAGGTAATATGGCGGAACGCGCAGCCGCCACACTGTTCAGAACAGGGACAGTCCGGCTCGACCCGTTCGGGGGACGGCTCCAGAATTTCTTCTATTTTTCCAAAGGCATACGTTTTGGCCGTTTTCAGGATACGAACTTTTAAACGGTCGCCGGCCGCCGCACCGGGAACAAATACGGCGATTCCCTCTACCCGGCCCACGCCGCTGCCCTCCGCAGTCATGCCTGTGATTTCTATTTCAACTATCTCATTCTTTTTCAAAAGCATCGTTTTCTCTCCGATCGTTTTTTGCTCTGATACCGATCTCTAATAAAAACAGCAAATTCTAATCGTGATATCTCCCTCGCCGAAAGCGAGGGAGATATCACTGTTTTCACTTTTCGATCGCAGATATATTCTTTCAAAAGTTTAGCATTTTCATAGTATAAATACAAGAAAAGAAAATTCTGTAAAAATTTTTTCCTTTTTGAATATTCTAATCTATTGTGTCAATCATAATAAATATTAAATCGCTTCCCCATGCAATTTATGAAAAAAGCAGATTCATTATTAACCTTTTGTTAATTTCTTGACTTTGCTGTATTTAGTGGTTTATACTAAGGATAAAGAAAAAAGATATTTCCATATCCCAATTTTATTTGCTTATAAGACCGCGGCGGATGCCGTACCTTTTTCAATACAACTCCTCCCCAAAAAGGCTGGAACCGGTAACTTTTTACCGGTTTCAGCCTTTTTATCATGCCATCTGTCAATTTTTCCTGCGCCTCGCCGCTTGCGCAAAACAAAAGCACTGTATCTTGTATTGATTCTTTTCAGAAAAACTCTTATCATAGATATTTTTTTGCATGAAACTTGACCTGTTTCCTGCAAAAAATTGCAAAAATAGGATTCATTTTCAAATTTTATCATCATTTGCACAATCTCGAACCGGGCAAACTGCAAAAAACAAACGATGACAACAGCGGCAACCAGAATTCACTTTGCAAACCGCGAAATACAGTGACAATGAAAAGCCTGTCATTCCGGGGAAAGCGGCAGGCGAACCGTAAATGTGCTGCCTTTACCGACCTCGCTCTCTACGCTCACCTCACCGTGATACAGCGCCGCCAGATGTTTTACAATGGAAAGCCCCAGGCCCGTGCCGCCGATTTCGCGCGAACGGCTGGTATCAACCCGATAGAAGCGCTCGAACAGCCGGTCCAGATGCTCCGGAGCGATGCCGATCCCCGTGTCGCGCACGCGCACAATCGCCATATGCCGCTGCTGCCTGGCAGTCACAGTGACCTTGCCCTGCGGAACATTATACTTGATCGCATTTTCGATCAGATTGATGAACAGCTGCCCAATGCGCGTAGGGGAGCAATCGCAGTACAGCGACGGGTCTGCTTCCAGCTCCAGCGTAACCGAAGCCTTTTCGGCAACGGGATGCAGCCGTTCT
The DNA here is from genome assembly GCA_023401495.1 of Bacillota bacterium. Classification (GTDB taxonomy): domain Bacteria; phylum Bacillota; class Clostridia; order Oscillospirales; family Acutalibacteraceae; genus Faecalispora. The sequence continues at coordinate 3,924 of JAEXDU010000203.1, read as the reverse complement.
ATGGTGGCCATCAGCTCCTCCTTCAAATTGCAGCGGCGGGCGGATGGATCTTCTTTCGCGTTTTCGATCTGTGAAAGCACAAGCATATCGTCGATCAGATGGTGCAGACGCTCCGCTTCAATATCCAGCACATCATAAAAGTACTGGCGGGTCTCTTCATCCCGGTCGCCGCTGCGCAGCAGTTCGATGCTTCCGCGGATCGAAGTCAGCGGCGTTTTCAGCTCATGTGTCACATTGGCCACGAACTCGCTGCGCAGCTGCTCCAGCCGGCGCATGCGGGTCACATCGGCAATTACGGCCAGCACCTCGCCATCCTCCCGCTTCCCGGGGATCGGCGCGATATACACGTTATACTGCTGCTCCTTGGGGCCCCCGGTCGTCAGCGTTTCGCGGCGCGCGGCCTCCTCTTCCCCCTGCTCTCCGGCGCTGCGCATCCGGTCGGCAAGCTGGCGGATGAGCAGACTTCCATCCAGAATGCCGCCCTCCTTGAGATCGCGGGCATTCAGCAACTCGCGCGCGCGCTGGTTCAGGAATACGATCCGGTTATTGCGATCAACACATAGCACGCCATCGTCCATTCCCTGGAGCACGCCCTCCAGCTGCTCCTGCTTCTTCTGCGTCTGCAGCACCGCCTGCTCGGTACTTTCCGCCATGATATTGAACGAATGGGTCAGATCGCCGATTTCGCCGGTATACTGCCCCTGCATGCGTCCCGAAAGGTCGCCTTCGGATATCCGCCGCGCCACCTTGGTCAAACTGCGGATGGGCAGAGTAAAGCGGTCTGCCATAAACCATGTCACAGTGCAAACCAAAATCAGGCCCAGCAGCAGGCTCAGCAGAGAGCCAACCCAGAATTTCCGCGTTACACGGTCCAAATCGGCAATCGAAAGCGCCGCGCGCAGATATCCTTGATCCGGCAGCCGCACCGCCGCATAATAAAAGCGCTCGCCGGCATTTTCAGAAAGGCGCACGTCGTAACCGCGTCCCGATTGGTCCGCCTGAAGGATTTCAGGCCGGCTCAGGTGGTTTCCCTTGACGGTATCGTCGTCCACATCTCCCGACTGCTCACTGTCCCCGAGCACATTTCCTTTGGAATCGAGCACCGTAATGCGAATCTGCTGCCCCACGGCGGAAAGACGGTCGCTTTCTTCTCTGGCATATTTCTGGGGATTCGCCCAGATTTTACTGCCCTGCGTTTCCATAATCGCAAGGGATGCGTCGAGCCGCTTGGTGAACTCCTCCTGATACTGCTTCTGCACCAGCATCGCGACGAGCGCAAACGCCAGGCAAAAGCCCACGCACAGGATGATGGAGCTCGACAGCATCAGCCGCTGCTTGACAGAGCCGCTTGAAAAATGGATACGGATGCGGTTCTTCTGTTTCACCCGCAAATCCCTCCTTTTCTGTTGGGAAAAGCATATCACTTTTCTCAAAAATATGCTATGATATTATTCAGCCGAAAGAGCGAAAGTATTTATTTTCCCCTTGCTGCCGGCAAGAGGAAAAGAGATACGGTTTTATGTGCGGATGACAATGAGAAAGGGTGGTCCGATGACTTCAGCCGAACGGCGTAAAAAAATCCTACAGCTTTTGCAGCACAGCCGCCAGCCGGTCAGCGCCGGGGCCATCGCCCGGCAGTTTCAGGTCAGCCGGCAGATCATTGTTGGGGATATTGCCCTGCTGCGCGCCGCTAACGAAAAAATAGCGGCCACGCCCCGGGGCTATGTATTGGAATCCGACGTTCCGGCCGGGGAATACCGTGTGATCATCGCCTGCCGCCACAACGGCAGTGAGATGGAAGATGAGCTGACCACAATTGTGGACAACGGCGGCAAGGTGCTGGACGTAACGGTGGAGCACGCCGTTTACGGGCAGCTGAGCGGCCAGCTCCGCATCGGTTCACGCCATGATGTACAGGATTTTATCAATCGCCTGAGCGCCAGCAATTCCGCCCCACTTTCCGACTTGACCGGGGGCATCCACCTGCATACCGTCGCGTTTTCCAGCCTGCAGGACCGTGACCGCACACTGGCCGCGCTGACTGAAAAAGGGTATCTGCTCGAGCAGCGGGAATCCGACTGATGCTTTGAAACACAAATTTTTTTGCAAAGGTGTCTTGACACCTTTGTTTTTTTGTTCTAGAATACTGTCAAGACACATGTATAGTCAATTGTTATGAAAATGGCTATACGGGGAGGAAAGCAAACGCTTTTTGAAAGCGGCAGCCCTGTAAAAATACTTGAGGTGATTGAAATGAAACAAACGAATCAAAAAGTTCTGACGATGGTGATTGCGGCGCTGCTTTGCGCGGTGGGTATTGTGATCCCCATGTTTGCGCCTAAAATCGTACTGGAGCCCATGTCGTTTACACTGGCCAGCCACGTGGCGATTTTTATTGCGATGTTCATTTCGCCCCCGGTGGCGATGGCGGTTACGCTCGGCACCAGCGTAGGCTTCTTCTTTGCTGGCCTGCCGCCGGTGATCGCGCTGCGCGCGCTGAGCCACCTCGGTTTCGTGGCGGTCGGCTGCCTGATTTTGAAAAAGCATCCCAATGTTCTTCTGCGGCCCGCGTCTACCGTGCTGTTCAGTTCGATTCTGGCGGTCGTTCACGCCATCTGTGAAGCGCTCGTTGTTACACTGTTCTATTTCGGTGGAATGCTGAACAGCGGCTTTTACAACAAGGGCTTCGCGTTCTCTGTCCTTTTGATGGTCGGTGTGGGCACGATTGTACACAGCATGATCGACTTCGGCATCGCGCTGGTCGTGTGGAAACCCGTCAGCCGCGTGATCCAGATTCCCGTCAGCGCGCCCATGGCTTCCTCTCAGAAGCGCGCGGCGCTGTAAGGAACACAACCCCAAAACAAAATATCTCGCCCGGTAAATCTGATATCAAAGGATTTACCGGGCGTTTCTATTTGGGCAGGAGGATTACTCCTGCTCCGTAAATTTATAGCCGACGCCGCGCACCGTCTGCACCAGACGGGGGGACTCGGGGTCTTCCTCAATTTTCTGCCGCAGGTAACGAACGTGAACATCTACCGTGCGGGTATCGCCGTAATATTCCACGCCCCACACCTTGTCGAGCAGAGCATCGCGCGTCATCACCCGGCCCCGGTGCTTCATCAGCATGACGAGAAGATCAAACTCCTTTGCCGTCAGCTCGCGCAGCTCGCCGTTTTTAGTCACTGTGTGGCGTGCGATATCCACTGTCAGTCCACCGCCGGTGAGTACCTCTTCCTCCACATCCTGCGCTGCGCGCTCGCTGCGGCGCAGGACAGCACGCACGCGGGCAGCCAGCTCTTTCATACTGAACGGCTTGACAACATAGTCATCCGCGCCGATCTCCAACCCCAGCACACGGTCGAATTCCTCGCCCTTGGCGGTCAGCATCAAAATTGGCAGATGCTTGCCCTCGGGGCTTTCCCGCAGGATACGGCATACTGCCAGCCCGTCCGGGGGCGGCATCATCCAGTCCAGAATCACGGCGTCGGGCCTCTTTTGCCGCACCGCCGCCAGCAGAGAGGTTCCGTCGGCAAACTCCGCGCTCTCGTACCCCGCATCTCTCAGGCCAAAGGCCACCAGCTTGCGGATATTCGGTTCGTCGTCGGCGATATAAACCAGCGCCATTCCTTGTTCTCCTCTCGATTTTAGGATAAATTCCGATACAAACTCATAACAGTTTCGCCCGTTTCCCGGAATCACGCGGCCGATGATCCAACGCTTTTTCGGCCGCCCGAAGATACGCTTCGGTTCCTGGGCGATTCTATCTTTTATATCTTTTCATTCAGCTCAGGGTGCACGCCGTTTTCGATGTAGATGACCCATTCGGCAATATTCGTGGCGTGATCCGCCGTGCGCTCAATATATTTCGTAATAAAAATCATGTCGACCTCGCACATCACATTCCGGGGATTCTGTGTGATG
>JAEXDU010000139.1 GCA_023401495.1 Bacillota bacterium | reverse complement strand
ATCTGATTCCGCGGCGGTAAAGGAATCCAAAGATTGCTTGACATCCGTTGGAATCAACTGGTCTTTCAGTTCGGACTGACTGAAATAAATATTCCGCAGAAAATAACCGACGCGGGAGGGGCTGCTGCCCTGCAGATAGCCCAGCAGGTAGTCGGCAGATTTTCTGGAATCCTGCTCAGTCGCCATTTTTGCAACATTTTGCAGGGCATTGCATTTATCGAACCAGCCTCGTGTAAAGGAATTGGAGAGCGCCGTAGACAACTGTATTTCCGACTGAATTCTTGCGGAGGAAGACGGAAGGGCACAACCGCTGAACATCAGCAGTACAACTGTAAAAATAAGAATTCCAATTTCGGGGGGAGAGAGACGTTTCTGTTTTTCATCGATTGGTAAATGCACGGCAATCTCTCCTCCTCCAATATTTTATTTATTGTTTTAATTTTAAAGCAAATATATCACATAAAACAATAATTGTCAATAAAATATATGGTTTTTTAAGGAAAAAACTGTTATTTGTTGATTATCGCTATAGTTACATTCCGTTTGATATTGTCGAAATGAATTGATTTTCAGAATAAAGCCGATAAGGCGGAAGAATAAGGCGATGAAGATGTTGTATTTTTGAGGGTTCCGTATCCCATCCGCATTAATTGCGGATGGGATACGAAAAAAATGGAGGAATGTTACATCATGAAAAAAGCGAATTCGTTGAAATTGTCTTTTTGTTATGATAAGTTGAATCACTATATATCGAAATATTTTTAAAAATTCAATTGCGCAGGGTTGTCCTCATTTTTAAATCGGGAATCAATTGGGGAGAGATCAGCAAGAATTTCTATCAGAAAGAGTGACATATTCTACTGTGCCGTCTCGATATACACTTGCGTTAACTTCGAATATATATGTATTTCCACTTGTGACATAATACTCTTTATAGAAATACAATTCTGTACTGGAAGAACTTTGTGTCCATGATTTAACTGTTTTGGTTCCAGTGCTGGTTACTTGCTTTAATAGAAAAGTAGCGGAAATTTTTGTTGTTCCAGGTTTAGCAAAAATTACAGAAGAACACTCCGCCTTATTCCCGGAAAAATTTAAAGCCGCGGTGATTGTGTCTGTATTAGTCCACATAATCTGATATCCGGAATTTGTCTTTGGTACATCCAGTTTTTCCGTTTCCATTGCGAAAGCTGGGACGTTCATGGTAAAAATCGCCGAAAATGCCAATAAAAACGCGAGTACTTTTTTACACATAATCATTCTCCTTTGTTTTTGAATTTCCCTTATATTGATATAACGATTGAACCCTCCATTTTGTTACAAAATTTTTCCAAAAAATTTATTTTTTTTATTTTTTTACACTTTCAGCCATTTTTATGAGCTGCTCCGGAGAAATTTCAGAGTTTAGCTGAAAACTGTGAGTATGGCTTTTCCACACCAAGTAAGACATTCCGTTCGGCTCATTTGCGGCAAAAAGACTGGCTTTTTCTCCTTGTATTTCAATTTCTTTGTAAGTGGTGTGCTCGGTATCTACTGCAAAACTTCTTTCCTCTGATAGAGGATTTCTTCGGAAAAGGATGAGTTCTCCCTGAGCGTTTTGATATTTTATAGCATAATTCGGACCTGCCTGGTTTACTTCTGTCTCTATAAATCCTTCCGGAAGATAGCGCGGCCTTATTTCAGAATCATCGGGTGAGGACGTCCCGCCGGAAGAGGATTGTCCATCCTGATATTGAATAGCTACATGATCGGAGGCCCAATTCATCACAGCGTTGAAAATCACATTCCGGGAAGCCTCTACGCTGAGCAGACCAGCCACGGAAACCGGGATGATAATTGCTACAATGATGGCCACTTTTTTTGCTGCCTTTTGAACTCGCCGCTGTGTAGATTTGTGATTGGCAGTTTTGATCAGTTTTTCGATTCCTTTTCGGGTAGCTTCAGATAATTCATAATCATCCTTCAGTTCTTTTGCTGTTGGAAGTTCGTGCAATTCTTTTTCAAAATTTTCCTTCACCGCCGTCTGGAGCATAACTTCAAAAATTTGGTCTCTCATTTCCTGTTTATTCATCGTTTGCTCCTCCTTCAGTCAGTTTTTGTAAAAGGGCGGTTTTGGCCCGGTGTAGTCGCACCCGTACATTCTCCTGTGAGATATTCAGTAATTCCGCTATTTCACGATCAGAGTAATCGTAAATATATTTCAGCTTTAAAACGCTGCTCGATTTTTCACTAAGCTCAGAAATCCCACTTAAAATCGTCTGGTAGCCTTCTTCTGACGCGAGCTTTTCATAAGGAAAATCCTCTAAATTGCCGTGTAAATCAGCTTCATCCAGAGAAACCAGACCCCATCGATTTTCTGATCTGAGCATGTCGTAACAAATATTCCTCACTAATATACCGATTAAGCCCTTTGTTTTGTTACAATCTTCGAAAGAAAATTTTTGCAGGTTATCAATAATCTTGATAAAAGTTTGAGAAACCGCGTCTTCCGCTTTTTCCTGATCCTTTAAAATTTCTCTGGCTATGTACATCATCAGCCGATGGTAGTTATGGTATAAATTCTCTATTAAACTTCGATCTTCCTCATTTTGAATTACCATGCCAAAAAACAGCATATATCATCACCCCTCTGCCTCTCTCTGCTGCTTACATTATATACTATATATAGAAAGAAAACCAACTGTTGTCTTTGTGGTTTTTACAATTTTCGAGTCAATCTGATGCAGAAAAAGAGCAAGGACCGCAGTGTTATACTGCGGCCCTTGCTCTTTTTCTGCAATTTTGTTTTCTTATGTTCTCAAATCAGTCTGCCGCAGCTTCTCCCAGCACGATCGGCAGAATTTCTTTCGGACTGCGCACAATATGTTTTGCGTGACTTTGTTCCAGCTCGTTGCGGCAACGGAAGCCCCACAGCACGCCCACGGTATCCATCCCGGCGGCGATGCCGGTTTGCATATCAATGTCGCTGTCGCCGATGTAAAGACAGTTCTTCGGCTCTACGCCAAGCTCTTTGGCGATCTCCAGCGCGCCATCCGGCGACGGCTTGCGCTCTACGTCAAATCGCTGGCCATAGCACACGTTGAAAAGCCGGGACGAATACATCATCGTAATCAGGCGGGTGGTAATATTGTGGGGCTTATTCGACAGCACCCCCAGCTTGATCCCGCGATTTTTCAGATCCAGCAGCACCTCTTCCATGCCGTCGTACTGATCTACAAAGTACATCGGGTCCTGCTCGTAAAGATTTTCGTAAATTCTGCGCAGATGCAACACGTCGTCCTCGGTATATCCCTTCGGGGAAACCTCCTGAAGCATCCCGCGCATCAGAAGATCCGCGCCTTTTCCAACCAGGTAGCGGTATTTTTCACGATCAATCGCCGGGTAACCGCACTCTTCCAGCGCAGAGTTGCCGAAATGAACAATGGAATCGAGCGTGTCCGCCAGGGTTCCATCCAAGTCAAAGATACATGCTTGGTACATGATAAGCAATCTCCTTTCTGTATGGTATCTGAAATATTGCTTACACTCCTATCTAAACATATTTTTCGCCGTTTTGCAAGGATTTGCAGGAACTATTCTTGAAAGCTGCAGAAAATATGTTATACTGAAACCAAATGTGCAAAAATTGGAGGAACAGCAAATGGATTATGCAGCAGAAGCATTAAAAAAGCATAAAGAATGGAAAGGAAAGATTCAGATTCAGGTGAACTGCCCCGTTGAAACCAGAGACGATCTTTCCGTTGCGTATACACCCGGTGTGGCGGAGCCATGCAAAGAGATCAGCAAGGATGTGGACAAGTCCTACGAATACACGCGCCGCGGCAACATCGTGGCCGTTGTAACGGATGGTACGGCGGTGCTGGGCCTTGGCGACATCGGCCCGGAGGCCGGCATGCCTGTCATGGAAGGAAAAGCTGTTCTGTTCAAGGCGTTCGGCGGTGTGGATGCAATTCCGCTGTGTATCCGCTCCAAGGATACCGACGAGATCGTGCGTACGGTAGAGCTTCTGGCCGGTTCGTTCGGCGGCATCAATCTGGAGGATATTGCTGCGCCCCGCTGCTTTGAAATCGAGCGCCGGCTCAAAGAGTCGCTGGATATTCCAGTATTCCACGACGACCAGCACGGTACGGCGATCGTGGTGGGCGCGGCGCTGATCAACGCGCTGAAGGTAGTGAAAAAGGAAATTTCCGAGGTGCGCGGTGTTGTCAACGGCGCGGGCTCCGCAGGCATCGCGTGCGCAAAGCTGCTGCTGTCTCTCGGCGTGAAGAATCTGATTCTGTGCGACCGCGAGGGCGCTGTCTGTGAGGGCGAGGACTGGCTCAACCCGGCACAGGCCGAAATGGCAAAAATCACAAACCGGGAGCATGTTCGCGGCACGCTGGCTGACGTCATGAAGGGCGCGGATTTCTTTCTGGGCGTTTCCGCTCCGAACTGTGTGAGCGCAGAGATGGTAAAAAGCATGACCCAGCAGCCGGTCGTATTTGCAATGGCAAATCCGGTGCCCGAAATTTTCCCCGATGAAGCTCTGGCTGCCGGGGCGGCTGTAGTTGGCACGGGCCGCTCCGATTACCCGAACCAGATCAACAATCTATTGGCGTTCCCCGGTATTTTCCGCGGCGCGCTCGATGTTCGCGCAAAAGACATCAACGACGAAATGAAGCTTGCGGCTGCGTTCGCCATCGCCGGAATGATTCCCGAGGAGGAGCTTTCGCCGGAGTATATTATTCCTTCTCCGCTCGATAAGCGCGTGGCGCCGGAGGTGGCAAAAGCCGTGGCAGAGGCTGCTCACCGCACCAATGTGGCCCGTATTTGAACTCTTTCAGAGTATTTTCAGTTTACGGTCACATTTTTTTCTCGATTCCGTCATAAAAAAGATAAGCGGGCTTCATAGGTTTTTCATAATCCTTTGGCATACTAAGACTATCGAAACAAGCCACATAGGAAAGGACCTGATGTTATGTATCCTTATGACGATAACGACAATCAGAACAACGCACCGCGCGACAACTATACAACGGGAAGCAGTTACCAATGGAATAATCCGCAGCAGCAGGTGCAGTGGGACGGCAATACTTACCGTTCTTACGGTTCGCAGCCGGGCAGTTATAACAGCTCCTCACCGGAGCCAGAGCCTCCCAAAGGGCCAAAAAAGAGGACAGGCATAAAAATCCTGTGCGGTGTTTTGGCTTGCCTGATGATTTCGGCGGGTTCCATCGGCGGTTTTGTCGCATTGGTCAATAACGGATATGTCACCCTGAACGGAGGCGCTTCTTCCGGCAGCGCTTCTTCGAGTCAGGCTTCCACATCCTCTTCCATTCTGACAACGCCGACCACGACGAATGCCGGCGCCCTTACGGCGCAGGAGATTGCGAAAAAGGTGATTCCCTCCGTCGTCTGCATTCAGAATTACCAGGTAAGCCAGTCGCTGAATTTGCAGCGCAAATCCGGCAGCGATGAGACAGCGGTTTCCCCCACAAGTGAGGGTTCCGGTATCATCATCTCTTCGGACGGCTATATTGTCACAAACGCCCATGTGGTTTCCGGTGCGGATTCCCTCAAGGTGATTTTGTCCGACGGAAAATCCCACGAGGCCAAGCTGATCGGCAGCGATACCGTAACCGACCTGGCGGTGGTGAAAATCGAGGCTACCGGCCTGACAGCCGCTGAGCTGGGCTCTTCCTCCTCCTTGCAGGTGGCGGACACTGTTATGGCGATCGGCAATCCCGGCGGCTTGGAGTTCAACTCCAGCGTGACTATCGGTTATGTTTCCGCGCTGAACCGTGAAATCACCAACAGCGAAAACGGCTACACCATGAAATGCATCCAGACCGACGCTGCGATCAACCCCGGCAACTCCGGCGGCGCTCTTGTCAACTCTGCCGGTCAGGTCATCGGCATCAACTCCTCCAAGATCGTAGCCGAGGGCTATGAGGGCCTTGGGTTTGCGATCCCGGTCGACGATGCCAAGCCGATCATTGAAGATCTCAAGCAGTATGGCTATGTGAAGGACCGCGCAATGCTCGGGATTTCCGGCCAGTTTGTCGATACCATGATTTCCCGCTTCTATGGGTTACCGGTTGGGTACTATGTATCCTCCGTGGTGAATCCCTCCGTCAATGCGGCGGGGATCGAGGCCGGCGACGTCATCACCAAGATCGACGGCAAGGAAATCAATTCCAGCACCGTGCTTACAACCGCAATTGCGGCGAAAAAGCCGGGCGAGACCGTTGCGCTGAGTGTAACGAGGCCAAAGACGGGCAAGACCTTTACGGCAACCGTCACGCTGGCCCAGTCCACCGGCAGCTGATTTTACCAACAACGATTTTTCATAAACTCTCTTCCTTCCGAACAAAACGGCGCTTTCCATTTCGGGTGCCGCGGAAAAGCAGCAAAGCACTAATGCCTTGCTGCTTTTTCCGCGTTTTTCGGGTGTTCCGACGCGTTGCAAACGCCTGTGAAACATGCTAGAATTGGATTGAAAACAAATTAAAGATAAGTGTTTTCTTTCTCCTGCCGAAGGTGTGGGAAAAAAGTAAATATTTTGATCTTTTAAAATGGCATACTATGAAAAGAATACGAATAGGTGATGAAGTTGAGAAGGCTGCTTTCTGCGCTCCTTGTCGCGTGTATGCTGCTGGTATTCCCGTCCTGCGGGCAGCAAAAAAATGAGGCCGCGGACAAAATAATAAAATACTATGTTGATCAGGAGCCACAGACGCTCGACCCGCAGGTGGCTACCGATTCATCCGCTGTTCTGACCATCGGCGCCCTTTACGAGGGCCTGGCACGGCTGGACCAGAACGGAAAAGCGACTCCCGGTGTGGCAGAGAGCTGGAACGCGAATGATGCCGCTACCGTGTTTACCTTTCACCTGCGTGAAAACGCTGTCTGGTCTGACGGACAGCCGGTAACGGCGGCGGATTTTGTATTTGCGTTTCGCCGCGCGCTGGCCCCGCAGACAAAATCGGCGGCCTGCCGCCCGCTTTATGTGGTGAAAAATGCCCGTAAGGTCAGTACCGGCTCTCTGCCTGCCGATCAGCTTGGCGTGCGGGCCGAAAACGATAAAACACTGGTGGTAGAGCTGGAGTACGCGTATGCGGATTTTCCGGCGCTGGCCGCAGAGAGCGTGTTCATGCCCTGCAACGAGAAATTTTTTCAGGAAACACAGGGAAAATACGGTCTGGAATATAAATCCATTTTAAGCAACGGCCCGTTTGTTTTGGGGAACCAATACAGTTGGGATCACGGCAAGCAGATCAAGCTGACCCGCTCCGACACATACCGCGGTGCGCAGGCCGCACTGCCGGCTGCTTTGATCTTCTCCATGAGCGGTTCGGATGTGGACGTTTCCGACCCGATCAAGGCGCTTACCACCTCAGCGGTGGATGCGATCGCTCTGCCGGAGCAACAGGCGGCGAAGGCGCAGGAGCTGGGGCTGCCGATCACCTCGTTTCAGGATGTTACCTGGGGGCTGGCGTTCAACACCCAGGACCCGCTGATGCAGAACGAAAAAATCCGGCAGGGTCTGGTGCAGGCGCTGCCGCGGCAGAAACTTCTGGAACACCTGCCCGAGAAAGCAGAGCAGGCGGAATATATCATTGGCCCGCAGGCTATTCTGATGGGTCAGAATTACCGGCAGCAGGCGGGCACGGCAGTGGGTTACCTGAAAGAGAGCACGCAGGGTAGTGCGCTGGTGCAGGCCGGCCTGAAAGAGCTTGGGCACCCGGAGTTTTCCCACGTTACGGTACTGTGCCCGGACACCGAGCAGAGTAAGCTGATGGTGAATGAAATGCTCGTGGCGTGGAACCGCCTGACGGGCCAGTATTTCAGCATGCAGCCCATGGCGGAAAGCGAGCTCCAGAAGGCGGTGGATTCCGGCGACTACCAGATTGCGCTCACCGGGATTTACCCGGAGAAGGACGGCAAGATGCTTTCGGTGTTCCGTTCCGACAGCCCGCAGAATCCGTCGCGCCTTGCCAGCCAGGATTTTGACCGTTTGCTGCTCACAGCAGAGCAGTCCGGCGGTGCTGCCGCGCTTGCTTCGTATCTTCAGGCGGAAAATTACCTGAGCGCTCACGCCGTTTTTTACCCGGTTTATTATAAAAACAGCTATTATGCCTGCGGAAAAGGAGTCACCGGGATCGTGTTCCGCCCCAACTCCGCCGGAATTGATTTTTTACTTGCAGGAAAAACGGACTAGGGATTGACGAAAGACGGCAAATTCTATATAATGTAACGACGGAGCCGCGGGGGACGTTTTTCCCTGCGTGTAACATGCACGAAGCAGGCCTGCCCGACTGCGGGATATGGCTTTGACAGAGAACCCTGACGGGGTTAAGGGAGGACGAAAGGATGTTAGACGCAGCCTTGTCGAAAAAGCTTTCTTTGATCGTTGCGATTGTAAACCGCCATCAAGGGGAAAAGGTATCAAAGCTTCTCAATTCCGAACATCTGAATTTTAACTATATCTTTCTGGGACATGGCACTGCCAGCTCAGAGCTGCTGAATTATCTTGGAATCGGTGAAACGGAAAAGGATATTGTACTCAGCTCCGCTCCGGCGGAGAAGGTTCCGGAACTGATGGAAAAGCTGCAGCACGAGATGCAGCTGGATAAAGCAGGCAGCGGCGTTGCATTTACAATCCCGATTTCCAGTGTAGGTGGGTCAAAAACCCTGTCACTCATGACGGGCGAGTTTCAAAAAGGAAAGGGGGATTCCTGTGATTGCTGCGAACCAGTATAATCTGATCATTACCATTGTCAACCGTGGGTATTCGGAACAGGTAATGAAAGCGGCGAAACTGGGCGGCGCCACCGGAGGAACCATTGTGTTAGCGCGCGGAGCGGGAATGCACGAGGCGGAAAAAATCCTCGGATTCTCGATCCATCCGGAAAAAGAAATTGTTCTGATTTTGACCCTTCGGGAGAAAAAGCAGGACATCATGCGGGCCATTTGCCAAAAATGCGGGTTTTGCACCGAAGCACACGGTATCTCGATCGCGGTTCCTGTAGAGGATGCGATGGGTCTGCCGGTTGCTGATATGGAGCGGGAGCTGCATGCGCAGGAGCTTCGCAAAACAGGTACGTGAATCAAGACAGCTAGGGCTCTTTCCCAAAAGGGAAAGAGCCCTTTTTGTTTACGAAAGCTCGGATATGCCGCGGTACAGCTGGTCATATCTGCCCTGCCGGGCTAAAAGCTCTTCGTGGGTGCCCTGTTCTACCATGCGGCCATGCTCCAGGACGAGAATCCGATCCGCGCCCCGCACGGTGGAAAGGCGGTGGGCGATCACAAACACGGTGCGGCCCCGCATCAAGCTGTCCATTCCCTGCTCGATCAGCGCTTCGGTGCGCGTGTCGATGGAAGAGGTCGCTTCATCCAGAATCAACACGGGCGGGTCTGCCACGGCGGCCCGGGCAATCGCCAGCAGCTGCCGCTGCCCCTGTGACAGATTGGCCCCGTCGGCGGTCAGCACAGTGTCATATCCCTGCGGAAGATGCCGGATGAACGAATCGGCATTCGAAAGCTTTGCGGCAGTGACGACTTGGTCGTCGGTCGCGTTCAGCCTGCCGTAGCGGATGTTTTCCATCACCGTGCCGGTGAACAGGTGGGTGTCCTGCAGTACCAAGGCAAGAGAGCGGCGCAGATCATCTTTTTTGATGCTCTGGATTTCAATGCCGTCAAAACGGATGCTGCCCTGCTGCACCTCATAAAAGCGATTGATCAGGTTGGTGATCGTTGTTTTTCCCGCCCCGGTGGAACCGACAAACGCAAATTTTTCTCCGGGATCGGCACACAGCGAAAGATCGCTGAGCACGGGCTTTTCCGCGTCGTAGCCGAACACGACATGATCAAGCTCTACCCGGCCCTCCAGCCTGCGCAGAGAAATGCCCGTGGGTGGGGAGGGAATTTTCCAGGCCCACAGACTGCCGTGTTCTTCGCTTTCGTACAGGGTGCCGTCGGCGTTCTGTTCCGCATGTGTCAGCGTAACACAGCCGTCGTCGATTTCCGGCGGTTCGTCGATCAGCGCGAAGATACGTTCGGCCCCGGCCAGCGCGTTCAGCACCGAGCTGAGCTGCTGCGACATCTGCGTCAGCGGAGAGGAGAAGCTGCGGGTGAACTGCAAAAACAGCACCACGGTGCCGAGCGTAAGAATGTTGCCGATTGCCAGTATGCAGCCCAGAACAGCGGTGAGAGCGTATTGCAGACTGGCCAGATTGGTCATGATGGGCAGAAGGATATTTGCGAACGTGTTGGCCCTGTCGGCAGATTCGCGCAGGGTTTCGTTGATGCGCCCGAATTCCTCGCGCGCAGCCTGCTCATGGCGGAACACCTTGATGACCCGCTGCCCTTCGATCATTTCTTCAATATAGCCGTTCAGCGATCCGATCGCGGCCTGCTGCTTTTGAAAGGCATCCCCGCTCCTCCCGCCGATGACACGGATGACATTTATCATCACCACCAGCAGGAGGACGGTAAGAAGCGTCAGCTGCCAGCTGTACCAGAGCATCAGCACAAAAATTCCGGCAACGGTGAGAAAGGACGAAATAAAGCTGGTCACGCTGCTGTTCAGCATATCGCGCAGGGCGTCGGTGTCGTTCGTAAAGCGGCTCATCAGCTCGCCGTTTGATTTGGAATCAAAATACCGCAGGGGGAGACGTTCCATTTTTGCAAACAGCTCTGTGCGGATTTTGTAGAGCGTCGTGGTAGAAATTTTGAGCATCAGGTAGCTGTACAGATACGACCCAAGCGCGCTTGCGACGAACAGCGCGAGCATGGCAAACGTCAAATGAAGAAATTTCTGCATCAGCGCGCCGTCGTATTCCCGAATCAGCGGGGTCAGGCAGTCGTCGATGATCGTTTTTAGCAGGGCGCTGCCGGCAATTTGTGTGCCGGAGCTGACGAGGATAGCGGCTGTTACAACCACCAGATGGGGGCGATAGGGATGCAGGTAGCTCAAAATGCGTCGAATGGTTTTGCTGGTGTTTTTCTTTTCCGCGAGGGAATCGTTTTTTTCTTCGGGTCTTTTTTCTGCCACGCTCATGTCGCCATCCCCCCTTTCTGTTGGGATTCGGCAATCTCGCGGTAAATCTGACTGCTGACGAGCAGCTCTTCATGGGTGCCGATTCCGCTGATCATTCCGTTGTCCATGACGATGATGCGGTCCGCGCCGCGCAGAGAACCGATGCGCTGGGCGATGAGCAGTACGGTCGCGCCGTGAAGTTCCCTGTGCAGGCCCTCTCGGATTCGGGCGTCGGTAGCGGTGTCTACCGCGCTGGTGGAGTCGTCGAGGATCATGATCTTCGGGCGGCTGAGCAGGGCGCGGGCGATGCACAGCCGCTGCTTCTGTCCGCCGGAAAAATTGGCGCCGCCCTGCTCTACGTGGCTCTCAAGGCCGTCCGGCAGAGCGTCGATAAATTCCTTGGCCTGCGCGGCCCGGCAGGCGTTTTCCAGCTCCTGCTGTGTGGCGTTCGGGTTCCCCCACAGCAGATTTTTCCGGATGGTGCCGGAAAAGAGGGTGTTTTTCTGCAATACCATCGAAATGCCTTTGCGCAGCGCGTCGAGAGAATACTCCTGCACCGGGCGGCCCCCTACCAGCAGCTGACCGTCTGACAGATCGTACAGGCGGGGGATCAGCTGCACCAGAGTGGATTTTGCCGAGCCGGTACCGCCGATGATGCCGATCATCTCGCCCGGGCGGATGGAAAGGCTGATGTGCTCCAGCGTCAGGTTATCGCCCGGCCCGCCGTATGAAAAGGACGCATCGATAAACTCGATGGAGCCGTCGGCCAGCTCGGGCGACAGCTCAGGAATGTCTTGAATGGAGGGAGTCTCCGTCAGCACTTCCTGAATCCGCGTGACGGACGCGCGGGACAACACGCACAGCAGGAAGATCATCGACAGGAACATCAGCGACATCAAAATTTGCGAGACATAGCTCAAAAAGGCCGAGAGCTGCCCGAGCTCCAGCCCACCTGCAATTACCAGATTGCCGCCGAACCACACCACGGCCACAATGCAGCCCGAAATCGTCAGCTGCAGGATAGGCAGGGTCAGCAGGATCAGGCGCTCGGCGAAAAACTGTGCCTTGCGCAGGGCTTCCGCGTTTTCAGTGAATTTTTCGGTCTCGTGCTCCTCGCGTACATAAGCTTTAACGACCCGGATTCCGGTCAGGTTTTCCTGAACAGAAGCATTCATGGCGTCCACGTGGCGCAGCATCTGCTGAAAGCGCGGATACCCGTTTTTCATCATGTAAATGATCGCAGCAGCCAGTATGGGCACGGCGGCGAGAAAGATCAGAGAAAGCCTGTGGCTGATGAGCACCGCCATGGAGGCCGCTCCCACCAGCAGAATCGGCGCCCGCAGGCCCATACGCAGGATCATCAAAAACGCATTCTGCACGTTGGTTACGTCGGAGGTCAGGCGGGTGATCAGTGACGCGGAGGAAAAATGATCGACGTTGGAGAAGGAGAAATCCATTACCTTGTCGAACAGGGCGGTGCGCAGGCTGGCGGCCAGCCCGGTGCAGGCCCGGGAGGCCAAACGCCCGGCCAGCGCGCCGAAGATTAGGGCCGCGAGCGCCATCAGAATCATCAGTCCGCCCATTTTTACGGTGTAAGAGATTCCGCCGCCGCCCAGTACGCCCTGGTCAATCAGGCCGGCCATCACATAGGGGATGAAAAGCTCCATCAGCACTTCCCCCAGAATCAGAAACGGAGCCAAAAGGGCGTCCCGCCGGTATTCGCCGAGCAGGGTGTACAGCTGTTTGAGCATGCAGTTCCTTCCTTCCGCCGCACAAGGCGGCAAACTGTGCGCCCGGCCCGGCGAAAAAGCCGGACTGCTTTGCAGCGCGAACGCATCTGCCTATAATTTGTGCAGATATGTTGCGTTCCATTCGGAAAAGCGGCGACTGTTTCGGCACAAAAAAGCCCGGCCCGTAATTACGGGCCGGGCTTAGAGCGCCAGGAAAGCTGTACATGGTTCGGTAAGCTCAGCGAAGCTCTTCTTCGATTAAGTAGCGGGGTCTGTCTTTAACCTCATTGTAAATTTTCCCGATGTAGCCGCCCAAAACGCCGATGCAGAGCAGCTGGATGCCGCCGAGCAGCCAGATAGAACAGACAATGGCCGTCCAGCCCGCTACGGCGTTGCCGGTAAAGTAAGAGATGAGGGCGTACAGCAAGCCGAGAATACTCAGCACGGAAACCAGCACACCCAGGTTCGCGATGATCTTCAGGGGCTTGACGCTGAACGAGGTGATGCCGTCAAGCGCAAAGGAAATCATCTTTTTGAGCGGGTATTTCGATTCGCCCGCAAAGCGCTCGTGCCGTTCATACGTTACGGTGCCGCTGCGGAAGCCGATAAGCGGCACAATGCCCCGCAGAAACAGATTCGTTTCGCGGTAGTCCGCCAGTGCGTCCAGCGCCCGGCGGCTCATCAGGCGGTAATCCGCGTGGTTATAGACGAGATCGACGCCCAGCGTCTTCATGACGCGGTAAAAAGCCAGAGCGGTGTTGCGCTTAAAAAAGGTATCGGTTTCGCGCTTGCTGCGCACGCCGTACACCACGTCACAGCCATCCTGGAACTGGCGTACGAACTGGTCGAGCACCTCAATGTCGTCCTGCAGGTCGGCATCCAGGCTGATGGCGCAGTCCGCGTATTTGCGCGCGGTCATTAGTCCGGCCAGAAGCGCATTCTGGTGGCCCCGGTTATGCGCCAGCTTGACTCCGCCCACCAGCGGATTTTCGCGGTGATAGACCTCGATCAGCTCCCAGGTTTTGTCGCGGCTGCCGTCATCCACAAACAGCATGCGGCTTTCGGGTGATGCGATTCCGCTTTCGATCATGCTGCCGAGCTTTGTGGTCAGGCGCTTGACGGTTTCAGGGAGCACCTGCTCCTCGTTGTAGCAGGGAATCACAAAATAGACAATAGACATTACAATTCCTCCTCCGCAGTTCCGTTTTCCGAAGATTTGATCCGGAAGATGCGGCGCTTGCGGTCTTTCTGCAGGCGGTTGCCCATACGTAGGGTCAGGCGGTGGTACAGCACCAGAAGAACCAGCGCTGCGCCGGACATGGTGAACCCTTCGCCGAGGCCCGGAGTACGGTATTCAAAGCGGATGTCCGATTCCCCGGCGGGAACCTTTACGGCCATGAAGCCGACGCTCACCTTTTCCACAGGAACCGCCTGCCCGTTTACGGTTGCGCTCCAGCCGGATTCATACGGGACGCTGAAAAAGACCAGCCGCTCTTTTTTCGCCGAATAATGCAGAGAAAACCCGGTGCCATCATGTGAGAACTCCGTCCCCGCGCTGGCCCGCCGCTCCTGACACGCCTCGTAATACTCGTCGTGGGTAAAGTCCAAATCTGCGGTATCAAGCTGTGTCAGCAGGGACCCGTACGTTTGAATTTGTTCGTCTGAAAGCACCAGAGCGTGCAGCAAAAGCAGATCGCGGTCGCCTTCGGAGGCTTCGTCGTATTGCTCCTGGGTCACGTAAGAATCATAGGAAAAGCCCATGGGAATATAGTATTCGTTTTCCCAAACATCGAAGCCGTTTTGGGTGTCGTAATAGTGCCAGCCCGGCATTTCGGGGTTTTGCCGGTTTTCGCCACCGAAATAGTTATCGTCTCCGGTGTAGTCAAACAGCCAGCGGCAGGAGGTCAGCGCGCGCAGCCCATACGTTTTGGTGTCCGGCCGCGAGCCGACGTCACGTGTGACGCCGATGGTGGGATAAAACTCCATAATCGAGCCGGGCACAATGCTGTGAAACGCCTGGATGCTGGGAATCTGCCAGTACATGGCCTGATTGTCCATCGCGTGGTAGAAATCGGAGCGCACGTTCTGCAGATCGGGCAGAGAGACATCCGCGCCGCCGTTGAGCGCATAGGGGATCAGCTGTCTGCGCACATCCTCCGACTGGGTTTTTCCGAGGGAGATAAAGTAGATGGAGTATAAAAAGGAGATCGCGGCGATCCCGGCAAACATCCGGCGCTGAAAGATTTTCTTGTCGCGCTTCCAGTATTTCATAACGATGCACAGTGCGAGCAGGCCGAGCAGCGCGAGGGCCACGTAGGCCCAGAAGCGAGTGGGGTATTCCTCCAGTCCGATGGTGCGGGTGGTGGTACCGTTGTTGGTTTTCGACTGCGGAATCAGGCCGATCGGCAAAGCGATGCCGAGCGTGATGCCCAACACCCAGTGTACGGCTCTGCGCCAATCGCTGCTTTCGCGCTCGAGGGAAATCAGGGTGGCAAGGCACATCATGAGCACCAGCATGTAGAACCACCGCGCATAATACGAAGCGTTGAACAGCTGGAATGCGGAATTCAGGATCGGCACCATGGCCATCAAAAACAGAATGCCGAGCAGCTTTTTCAGCCAGTGACGGCGGCGGTTCTGCAGAAAAGCGAATACACCCGTCATGCTGAACAGCGGCAGCCACGCTCCGAGGGACGCCCATTTTGCTTCGGAATTCGGTGTGAAGTTTGGCCGGGCCGGGATGTCCGGCGGGAAGAAGAACGACTGCAGTATGTGCATATAGCGCTGGTTCCAACCGTATAGCAGCGCGCCCCAGCCGTCCGGCGGGTTGTCGACGCGGGGGTTCTGGATCACCGTCAGGATGGTCGGCACCAGCAGCGCGCCCGAGAGCGCGACACCCAGCACGGATTCCGCAAGCAGAAGCAGAAAATCCTTCACCGTGATCTTCCAGCTGCCGCAGAATGCCCGTACCAGCCAGTATAAAATGCAGAATACGACTTGTCCCACAAAAAAGTAGTAATTCACAAAGCAGCTTGCGAATACTGTCACCGCGAAGATCCCGCGCCGGCGGTGGTACATATATTCATCCATCGCCCACAGCAGCAGGGGGAATACAATGATTGCTTCGTGAAAGTGATTGAAAAAGATATTATAGACGGAAAAGCCCGAAAACGAGTACAGCATCCCGCCGGCCACGGCAAATTCGGGGTCGCGGACATAGCGCTTGAGATACAGACAGCCGGTGCAGCCGGAGAAGGCGAACTTTAATACCAGCAGAGGGCCCATCAGGTATGGAACCGCGTTGCTGGGGAACGGGAGGGTCAGCCAGAAAAACGGGCTGCCCAGCAGATAAAAGGAGTAGGAGCCGATGAAATTAGCGCCCAAGTCCGTTGTCCAGCTCCACCGCCAGTCGCCGCTGCGGATCGCGTCGTGACACATGCGGTAGAAAGGGACCTGCTGAACATTAAAATCGCCGTAAAATAAAAAATAGCCGCTGTCTACCAGCTGAAAGGGAAGAAAAATCAGCGTGGCAAGACCCAGACTATACAAAAATGCTTTCAAGAGTACGTTCTTGCTCGACATCGTTCTGGAAAGCAGGTTCAAAATCGTCCACTCCTTTGCGCAGAAAAATAAACGTCTGCCTGTCCGCCGGAGAGTCGCCATATGGGGACAGTACGCAAACCGGCAGCAAAACGCGGCGGGCGGCCCGCAGGATATCCAATGAAAGCGGCGCCTTTGCCTTTTTTTAATTCATACCGGCTGGGAGCCTAAATACCGCGGTCAATACGCCGCAGCGTTTAGGGTCAAGAAAACAACAAATAATATTATAACAGAATTCATCTGTAGAATGTACCTGATAAAAGTGAATTTGCGGTGAGAAAATAAAGCAGCCATGCGGGCTGGTTTACAGCGTGAGGTTATTATAACACAATGCCTTAATTATGGCTCTAGCCATAACAGAAGAGCCACCTTTTTATATGGCTTATTCTGTTTCAATGCTCTCTCAGTTGCTCGAAGCTTGCTTCGGTTCGCAGCGTGAGGTTATTATAACATAGGAATTCCCCTGAATGAAGAGGAAATCATGTCAATTGTAAAATAATTTCGATTTGTTGTATCCTGCGTTTTTCTCTGTTATAATAACTGTCGTAGTTGCTTTGAGCCGAAATTTGTCACATAAGCGGCTGGGAGGAATGGAAATGTATCATTTTTATGCGATGCTTTCGCGAATGAAATACATTAACCGATGGGGCCTGATGCGCAACACCAGAAACGAGAATATCTGTGAGCACAGTCTCGACGTTGCGGTGATCGCCCACGCGCTGGCGCTTTTGCGCAATACCCGCTTCGGCGGCAGCGTGAACCCCGAACGGGCCGCGGTACTGGCCATGTTCCACGATGTAACTGAGATCTTAACAGGAGATTTGCCGACACCGGTGAAATACGATAACCCTGAAATCCGGCAGGCATACCGCCGGGTGGAAGAAATGGCACAGCAGCGCCTTCTGGCTTTGCTGCCGAAGGATCTTCGGGGAGCATACGAGCCGCTGATTTGTGAAAGCGAGCCGGGCGACGAAGAGCTTTATCCATTGGTGAAGGCAGCGGATAAAATTTCTGCTTTGATCAAGTGCGTGGAGGAGCGCGGAATGGGCAACGCCGAATTCCGTAGGGCTGAGCAGGCGCAGCGGGAGACGATTTTGGCGATGAATCTGCCGGAAGCGGAATGCTTTCTGACGGAATTCCTGCCGTCCTACGAGTTGACGCTGGATGAGCAGGACCTGCCGGGAGAGGAGCCCAACCCGACGAATCCGCAGAAAAAATAAGCTGATTTGCTGCGGAATACAAGACATAAAAAAGGATAAAACAGAACAAGATAACACATAAGGGAGTGCCTGCGGTACAGGCAAGAGCTTGCCGGACCGAGACGCTGAAGAAGGGATGATGTTGTGAAAAAGAAAGAGCCGATGAAGGGTCGCCGGCCCGTTTCAGGAAAAGGAAAAAAGGCTGTGATTCTCAATGTGGCGATTTTGGTCGTCAGCCTTGTTTTAATTACGGTAGGCGGGACGCTGGTTTATGCGGATCATCTGCTGGGACGTATACAGTTTGAACCGGACCCGGTGCAGTCCTCGACGCCGAACAATTCGGGAGTTACCTCTTTTGATAACATGGGGAATTCCAAATATGTTGTCAATGGGCTGTATCATGATGACAAAATCCTGAATGTGCTGCTGATGGGCGTGGATGATTATCAGGAAAACGACAAGGGCCGCAGCGACAGCATGCTGATGGTCTCTCTGGACCGCAGACACGAAAAGCTGAAAATGACATCCTTTATGCGCGACATGTACGTTTCCATCCCCGGCCACCAGGCCAACAAGCTGACGGTTGCGTATTCTATCGGCGGCCCGACGCTGACGGTGCAGACCATTGAAAACGGTTTTGGTGTGGATATTGACCGCTATGTGCTGATCAGCAACGATTCCTTCAATAAAATTATCGACCGCCTGGGCGGCGTTACGGTGGAGATCACCAGCGCGGAAGCAAAGCTGATCAATACGTATTCCGGCGAGTCCTACTCCAAACGGCTCACCGGCGGCATACAGCATATGACCGGGAAGCAGGCGCATTATTATTCCCGTATCCGCGATATCGGCAACGATTATGAGCGCACGCTGCGACAGCGCAAGGTGCTTCAGGCGATCATCGACGAATTCAAAACGTCCGATCTGGGAACGATCAACGGGATTCTGTACGATGTGCTTCCACTTGTAACCACCAACATGACGAAGAACGAGATTTTGTCGCTTGCGGCCAACTCGCTGACGTATCTCAATTATCCCACCAGTCAGAACAGAATCCCCGTGGACGGGACCTTTGATGATCAGAATATTCCGGGTGTGGGTTCTTCTCTGGTTGTTAATTTTGAAAAGAATCATAAAAATCTGGTGGAATTCATTTACGAGGAAAACCTTGGGTCATCCGATTCCTCTCAGGAATCTTCTTTTGAAAGCCGCTAAGATTAATTCAAAAAGCCTTGAGCTGGTAAAAGCAGCTCAAGGCTTTTTTTATCGTTCTTTCAGCAGGAGGCGTGTTTGTCCCTCGTTCAGGGAGATCAGCTTGCTTTGAATCCGCGCGTGTTTCAGCTCGAGGCGCACCATGTTTTTGAGCACCTGCCCGTGGTTGTACCCGTGGATCACCACGATTTCGCGCACATCTTTTCCAGCACGGGAGAGCAGCCGCTCCAGCTGACGCTTGGCGTCGTCTGAACGCATTCCGTGGATGTCTATGGTCAGAACGCTCCCTTTTTGGCCTGTCAGCATGTGCGGCTACTCCTTTCTCCTGTAGAAAATTCCCGTTCGGGGAATGCAAAATATGGGGGTTTATGATATAATAACCTCACGCCGCGAACCGAAGCGGAGCTTCGGGCGGCTGAGAGAGCATTGAATCATCCAGTTCAGAGAAAAACAGATGCCTAGCTGTTTTCTCAGAACAAAGAAAGAAACGGGATGATATAATACCTCACGCTGCGAATCGAATCGAAGCTTCAGGCGGCTGAGAGAATATGGAATCATCAGTTTTATGATCTAATATCTCAGGCGGCTTTTTGTAAGCCATATCGGAATTTATGATATAATGAATCATCAGTCTATCAAGCCGGGCGGACAAGCTGTATCCGGCGGGAAAGCGGGGGAATCATATGACGGTTGTGGATATTCGCAACAAGGTCACCGACAGCCGTGTAAAGCTGATCGAAATCAGCGGGTCTACGGTATACTACGCAGAAGAAAAAGCGGAAGAGGGGCATTACAGCCTGTTTTTGCTGGAATATGACAGAAATACTCAAACAGAACGGGTGGTCGCCAATTGCTTTTTGGGAGACCCGGCCGTGGTGCTGCACTTTTACTCTTTCCCCGGCGACATTATTGTCGTGATGGAAAGCGGAGAAAGCTCCGCCCGTCTTTTGCGGTTCGACAAACAGACCGGGCAGGAGAAAAATTCGGAAGAGCTGCGCTTTGTGGGCAGTTTTGCCGACTGCCAGGCGCTTGACGAAAGCCGTGTGATTTTTTATACGGAAGAGAACGAGCGCCATCAGCATCTGTTTGAGGAGTACAAAAAGGCGTCCGGTTTTGAGCGGATCGCTTACCTGTATGATCTGGAGGAAGGGCGCTATTATTATGTAAGGGATAAGAGACTCTGCAACCTTTCTGCCGAGAAGCTGGTTCCATTTGACGTGGCCGGCGAGCGGATGCTTCTGATTTTGGAGCCCTACGGCGGCGAAGAGGAAAAAGAAAAATGTTACCGCAACCGGCGATGGCTGGGGGATGACATCAGCGATAATGTGTGGCTGTGCCCGCTGCTGGATTTTGTTGTTGCCGTTAAGGCAGACGAAACTCACCTGCCGCTGGAGCTGCTGCTCAGCGCCGGTACACAGGGTTTGGTGCGCTATGTGGGGCAGGATGAACACAGCTTATATTTTCGTGCGAAATATTACCCCAACAGCGACCAGCGCATCTGTGCGGTAGAGAAGGCCGGAGGTAAAAAGACGGTTGCGGCCGAATTGAATCTGAAAGAAGGGGAGGAGCCGGCTGCCTTTTTTATTGAGCCCTGCCCGACCCGGATTTACCGTGTAACAGAGCATGAGGATACCTATGAGATTCAGGGCGTGTTCAATTCCTCAGTGAGCAGCCAGTACAGCAAGGAGCTTGGGCAGTTTGTTGCCTGTGTGGAGGATCGTTTCCTGGTGGCGGAATACGTGATCAGTGATGAAACGGATTCCTTTGTTTTTTACTCCATTTTTGATTTGGAAACACACCAGCAGCAGAGCTTTGAATGCAGGTGCGCCGTTCAGGACGACACGATTGTGCTTTATTAATTGGTAGAATCTCAGGCAGCTTTGATTTATTGGTTTGGGCCCTATACGCCGTTACAGCGTATAGGGCTTATTTATGTTCTCTCTGTTCCACATCCTAACATGCACCTTTTTATTTTGCAATAGAAGATCGCCTTGCCGGATGGAAGAATTCAGATTTTCTTTTGGGGTTCACCGTAGCCGTAAAAAATAAGAAATAGGATGCTCTGAACAGAAAAATCCGCCCTTGAATCAGAAATTCAAGGGCGGAGAAGTGTTTCGGGGGAAAGCATTACTGGAGTGCGGACGTATCTCCACCGCGCGAGAGATAATCCTTTTTTACTTTTTCCATGAGCGGTTCAATGGTTCGGATTTCTTCTTCGGCCTGATTGATGTCTTCTATATTATAGGGGCGCTGCAGATGCTCTATCCATTGATTTTTATCGACTTGTAAAGCCGAGTATAGACGAGCTGTTTCTTCCATTGTATAGTCCATTGATTGATGACTCCTTTTATGATTTGATTCGTATTCTTAGCTTTTGCGTTTTTGTTTTTTCTATCCAAATCCATTCTTGAAAACCCTTTGAGCCTTTTCTTCAGAAGAGAGAAAAGACCCAAAGGGTTTCTGTTTTTTTAATCAATTAAAAAATAAAATTTTACTTTCCCTCTACGAGGAAAGATTCCTGCTGATTGTCGGTAGTATTGTGAGCAGATTTCCCCTCAATGAATCGGAGCCGAAACTTGTGTTCCGAAAATTCGGAATACACCGTAATCCGTTGTTGCGGTTGCTTCCAGTTTGTTCCCGTTCACGACGCCTTTTGCGGTATATTTCAAACGGAAAAGACCGGTATTTAAGATTCCCGAAAACTCAAATGAGTTTCCTTTTGATTTTCCGTTTTTAAAGTAACTGGTATTACCCATTGTGTGAATCGAGCCGCTGATGGTTCCGCCTTCGTCTGTAAAGGAGAGCATTCCATTTTGCGGGCCCATTGGAGTGCGCATAGAGATTCTGTAACTTCCACCCATTGTTGCCACCACATTTCTTTTTGTTTGATTCAAGATATGCGGTTTCATACAGAAGTGATTCCACAGTTTCAACCGAGTTATCAACATGTTGTGGTTGGCTGAATTTGAATATACAATTTATTCTATAAAATGGAGGTTGATCATGCAACTATCTGAAAAAATCACAATTCCGCAGTCTTTACAGAACGGGATTGAGAATGGCACCCTGACGATTTCCGATCACTTGATGCTGGCCGCGGCACGGCTTACCGCCACCCTGTTCCCGGACGCCGAGACCTATATTGGTTTGCCGCAGACTGCCGTTGCTCCGGCCTTTTTTATTGACTATGATTCCATTGCGAACAAAAAGCGGCTGAAGCTGACGTCGGAATACGAATTCATGCTGAAAATCACCTATGTTCCGGTCGACAGCGCTGACCGCCGGGAGCTGCAGAACACCATCTTCCTGTTGGAACAGAGCCTCGATCGGCTCCAAAGCGAAATCGGGATATTCCGGTGCTTCTCCATGAATTCGAGTATCGCAGATGGGCTGGCCCAGGTGACCGGTACCGTAAAAGTATGGGAAACTGACATGCCCGATGATCCGATCATCGGGCATGCAGACCAAAATATAACACTGTAAGGAGCTGAGAAAGATTGATTACAAAAATCTTGCCAGGCACTAACATCGAGCTGAAATCCGGAGCCCGCGATGCCGATCTGAGCGTTACCGGCGTTGTGGCGATGGCCCTGCCTCTTCATTGGGGTGACCAGGTGACGGTTATCAATGCAGGCGACAATACGCTTTATTCGCTGGGGTATAAAACCTCCGATCCCGCGCTGAAGCTGGTGCGAGAAGTCATGAATGGGGCAAAACAGCTGATTCTGTACCGCCTTAATACCGCAGGTGCGAAGGCCTCCGCAGAGGTTTCCCCCGGCATCGCCGCAGAAGCGGTTTTCCCCGGTACACGCGGAAACGACCTTTCCGTTGTGGTTTCTGCCAGCGGCGAAAAATGGCTTGTTAAGACCTATCTTGGCACACAGGAGGTAGATTCGCAGATCGTTTCGACCGCAGCGGACTTTTCACCGTATTATGTGGCGCTCTCCGGCACTGAGACTCTGGCGGCGGCCACTGTAAAGCTGACCGGCGGTACCGACGGCGCAGTAGAAAGCGATTACACCGGATTTTTCACAGAGCTGGAAAAGCGGGAGTACAACGTGATTTGCAGCACGGATTCGGATCGTGCGAATGACGTGGTGTCCTTTGTAAAGGAACAAAACGCCAACAAAGCCTATGTGCAGGGTGTTGTGACCGGTATTCATCCGGACAGCGAAAATATTTATGTGTGCAATTCTACTGGTGGCGTAACGGCTGACTATGAGCTGACACCGGCGGAATCCTGTGCCACACTGGCCGGCTTGATCGCGCAGGCCGGAGTAGAGAATAGCCTGACCTACTGCCGGGGAATCACCGGCTGGACGGATGTGAGGCCTCATTTGACCCGTGATCAGCAGATCAGCAGGACGCTGAACGGCGAAGTGCTGTTTGTGCCGCTGTATGGCTCCCCGTCCGTATTGTATGACATTACCAGCCTGACCACGTTCGACGACGATCATCCGAAAGATTTTGGAAAGGGTCTGGTGATGCGCACGTTGCAGAAGTATCAGGGCGACCTGCAGAAGCTGCTCGATACCAGGTGCGTTGGCAAAATCCGCAACAGTGTGGAAGGGCGCGCGCAGATCAAAGCGATGGTATTCGAGATGACTTCGCAGAACTACCTTGCGCCGGGATACATTGAAGATTTTTCTGCGGATGATATCACCGTGACAGCCGGTACGGAGCGCGACGCGGTAAACGTAATCGTTGGCATCAAAGCAGTGGATACGGTGGATAAGATCTATGTCACCGTAACCGCACTGTAAGGAGGGATAAGGAATGGCAAAAACAAGATTGCAGGATGTGTTCTCCGGACATGACGGAGAGGCATTTATTCGACTGAACGGCTCTATTGTTCCGGCGTTTAAGATTTCTAAAATCACCGCTAAATTAGAGGCCGTTGTGGAAAACAGACGCTTTTTGAACGACCCGATGGAGCAGGCCGCGCAGCGCGGGCTCAAGGGAAGCGGCGATATGACATATTACCACACCACGCCCGCCTTTATTCAGGCGATGCGGAATTACAAAAATGGCGGTTCGGCCCCCAATATCAGTCTGCAGTTTTACGCAGACGCTGCGGGCTCTCAATATGACCGAATCGGTGTGACGCTGTCGGATGTAATCCTTGCCAATATTGGCTTGATTGCGCTGGATGACAGCAGCGACAACGCCCAGACCATTGAAACTACATTTACCTTCAACGATTTTGATCTGGCATAAGGAGGCGGGAGAATGGATAAGTCACTGATGCAGTTTTTGCATCCCGACCGCAAGCCCAACGCGACATTCAAGCTGAACAGCTTTGTCGACGCGGAATTTGAAATGCGTGTGCTGACTGCGGATGAAATGGCGCAGATGTCGGCTGAGGTACAAACTAAAGGGCTCAAGGGGCTGGAGGCGCTTTATCCCACCATTGCTGCGAGCCTGGTACGCCCGAATCTGCGGAGCGCGGAGCTGCTGGATGCTCTTTCTGAAAGGGAAGGCAGAAAAATCCTGAGCCCCACGGATGCGCTCAAATCTATGTTCACCGCCGGTGAAATCGGAGCACTGCTCAGCATTTATAATGAGCACGCCGATGTGACGGTAGACTTTGGGAAAAAGGTGGAAGAGGCAAAAAACTGATTGAGCAGGGTGAAGATGGATTTTACTTCTACGTTCATCTGGCCCTGCAGAATCACAATATTCTTCCCCACGATTTTATGGAGCTGTCGGTACAGGAGCGCGCCCTGATCATAGCAAGCGACCTGATCGTAAACAATGAGATGAGAAAGAAATGATGCGGCGGATTTTATCCGCCGCTTTCGGCTCCATTTCGTTCAGTAAATTTCTCAATATGCACCATAACGGAAAAGGGGTGATCCCTATCGCAAATACTTTAGATGATCTTCTGAAACTGGCGGACCAGTACTCTGCCAATATGGAAAAGCTTCTGCAAACCTCTAAAAAGTATCGAAGCTACCAGAAAATGGCCTTGACCGCGACACAGGAGTTTAAAAGCGGACTTGCAAGTATCAAAAACGTTTCAAACGATGCTTCGAACGGGATCGGCAAAATCAATCAAAAAATTTCTGATACGATTTCAAAGGCTAAGCTCGGGAAAAAAGCACTTGATCTGATGGTCAGCGGCGTAAAGAACGGAGCGAATCAGCAGGTACAGGAAATTTCGCTTCAATCGATGCTTGGCAGCGAGACAGCCGGTTCTGCACTGTACGAGTACAACGAAACCTATGGTGCGCAAAAATCCGTATTGGGGGTTGCCGGCGTTCAAAATGCAGCAAAGGCTTTTTTGCCATATACGCACGATCCGGATGAATTAACAAGAATGTACGGGCTGGCGGAACGCCTTTATGCGCGCGACCCATCTCAGGGAACGGATAATGCGGTTTCTTCCGTACAGGCGCTGTTAGCGGGCGATGCCTCGGGAATCCAGGATAACTACCACATTGCCGGGGTGGATGAGGAAACGGTAAAGGGCTTCACCGGCAGTGGGGATATGGGCGGGGCCATCGACTACCTTGACGGTGTGTTCAACAACTTTGGCGCTACGCAGGAAATGGTGGACAAAAATTTTCTCTCTTTGCAGACACAGGCGGCCAGGTTTGGTGAAAACATGCAGTATGCCATGGGGGATCAGTCTGGTCCGGTGGTTCAGGGGTTGTCCATCCTGCTCCAGCAGCTCAACGATCAGCTACTATCCGGCGGCTTTGACTGGTTCTTTAATGCGGTCGGCAACGGAATGCAGATGCTCGGTTATGCGATGCAGTGGGTGGCGGATAACAGCAGCACATTGGTTTCTGTTTTAAAAACAGTTGTTATTGCGCTGGCTATTTATCAGACTGCGATGAAAATGGCCGCCATTATGACTGAAGTGATGAATTTAGCGACGGGCATTGCCTCTGGAAACATTTTTAAAATCATTGCCTCGATTACCGGGGGGATAGCGGGAGTCGCTGCATTTAGCTTACTGGATAATTTGTTGCCGGATACCACACAAAATGGAATGTTCGATGATCTGGATCAGGCGCACGCCAGCGCCAAAAAAGAGATGGCTAATTCTAAAACGCCGACTCTGAGCGCAATGAATCAGAAGGTTCAAGCAGAAATTACCAACACTGCTCCGATTGCGGTGACCGGTGAGGTGGAAATCCAAAAGGAAGTGCTGCGATACCAGTTTGATCTGGCCGCGCAGAAGGCGATGGCGGTATTCCGGATGCAGCAGTTCGTGCCGCAGGTCATCATTCAGAACCAGAATGTAAGCCAGACGGCAGACCTCAACGAAATCAACCTCAGCCTGGGGGATATGGTCTACCAAAATCAGCAGCTGCAGCCAGCGGGGGTGTATGCATGACCTATTATATCAATTTAGGCGGTATTTTGCTGTATGGAATAAAGAGTGTCAACGACGACGGTGAAAGAGAGATCACCTCTTATGACGGCATCGGGCAGGGCTTCTTCCCGGTGCCGGAATCCCGGAAGCTGCGCACGTGGACAATCGAATGCGAAATGACAGAAAAAAACCTGAATGGATTGCCAAACTGGTCTGCCGCCAGCAAGGTTTTTACAGCGTTTGAGGTGCTGCTCGCGACCAAAGACCCCAGCCGTTTTATTTTTGTTTCGGACAATCGAAGCGAATCGATGTCTGGTTATCTGACCGGATACAGCAAAAAAGAAGAATACCCCGGCGTTTATAGTGTGACGGTAAAGGTGACGGAGTACAAGGCGGCAGGTGTGAAAACGACGGATATTCCGTATATTCAGCGGCCCGGGAAAGCACCAGCCGTTCCGAAAACGGTCACGTTCAACAGCAAAAATACACCGTACAAATTGAGCCAGGATGAGAAATTGAGCCAGGATGAGAAAAAAGGCGGCGGAACAACTCATACTGGCATAGTGGCCGATTTTCACAGGTTGGAAAACCAGACCCGGCAAGCGAATGCAAAAGCGGCGGATTTTCACATTTTGGAAAGTAAAACCGGAAAACCGGTGACAAACGCGGCCCTTGTAAAAGACCTCCATCCTTACACCAAGTCCTTTTTATCGCCTCAAAAACCGAAAGAACAAGGAGCGTCTACTATTCAAAATGCGTTTAATTCCATAGGCAAGGCGCTTTCAAACGCCCTTGCAGAAGAGAGAGCTAGAGTTGCGCAGCGTAAGGCAGCAGAAGCTAAAAAGAAGTAGGTGATGCAATGCTTTTAATCAACAATACCGACATTTCCGATATTGCGCTGAATGTAACGCATCAATCTTCATGGAATAACGGGGCCGGGCAGCTATCTTTTGACTACCCATCCTTGAAAGCAGGAATGTTTCCAAACGGTAGCACCTTTATTTTCACTTACGGCAGTGCAAATATCTTTTATGGGTTTCTCTTTACGACAAAGCAGGAT
>JAEXDU010000031.1 GCA_023401495.1 Bacillota bacterium | reverse complement strand
GGTACAAGAACAAGAAAGAGCATTCCCCGCTCTTTCTGTAGTAATACGGGGCCGCCGTCTTCATCCACAACGGATTAGGAAACCGTACAGTGAAATCCTGCAACCGGTCCCCATTTTTCGTGCCCCTGTTGGAGTACCGATTGCAGCAATATTTGCCTGCACTTGTTTTTCAGGACGCTTGTGACGTGAAAAATTTTCCGTTTCACTGCGTCTTTTTTTTGTTTTCAGCGGGCAGAAAACACCCGACCCGCCGACCTACCTATCGCAGAAGCAAATCATCCGCTGCAAATTGATTTTTATGAAAGGAGGCTCGGACAGCGGTATCTTACATATGGCGGCCTTTCAAGTCTCTTTGATTCGCTGAACAGCAGCCTGTACGCCGCAAAGATTCCGGCGGATGGATTGTACTGAAATAAACAATAGAAAATAAGAGGTGGAATCTACATGAAAAAAAGAATTTTAACAGCATTTTTAGCAACTGCCATGGCGGTAAGCGTTTCTACAACCGCATTCGCAGCAACGGCTGTACCGGGTTATGTCGGCGGATTTTTGGGTACAGACAGCGTCAAACAGACCAATTATGAATACGGCACTTTTTCAGCCTCTTCCGTAACCGCTCAGAAAACGGAGACTTTGCCGTTCGTGGAATCGGTTCCTCAAATGACCGGTGAAGGCGACCTCATTTTTGTTGATGTTGTCAAGCAGAAGGAAATCTCTTACGCCGTTGTTCCTGTCGGAGCCGTTCTTTCGGTTGCTCCTGCCGCGGGATATCAGTTTGCAGGGTCTACCCACACAACCGTGAATTATTTCGCCAAGAACAGCGGCGGCGCTTTTGCAGAGGAACAGGATTCTATCTCTCTGCAGAACGGCGGAACTTCCTATGCGATTCCGGCCGCATCCGTCGGAAAACTGATCGCTATTCAGACCAGCGTGGTAAACTCCACGGGTGAAAACCCCGAAACCTTCTACGCTTATTTCTACGTAGATTCCTCCGCTCCCGCTTCGTCCTCTCAGGTAACCGGCACAACCCAGCCCACCGCCACACCGATTGTGGTCCCTGCTGCGACCGGTACCTACAAGAGCGATACCGGCAAGCACCTGAACATAAAGGCCAACGGCGTTTATCAGTTCAAGATCACTTCTTTAAACGGCAAGCAGCCCACCTTTAACGTAGCGGGCAGCGCTTTTAAAGTCACTTTTAACGGCAAGCGCGGCAACGACTATCTGTACCTGGTAAAAGCGGTCGGAAAAGTCGGCCAGTATGGCGGCGTATACATCAACGGTGAAAAAACTGCCAGCACCACCATTTCCATCGTGAAATAATTGTACTGTCAAATGAAATATTGGAGGAATTCCATCTGCCCGAAACAGCGGAATTCCTCTCTGTGAAATCTGCACTTTGCTTTAAAAGAAGTAAAGTGCAGATTTTCTCTAAAAAGAGAATAGAAATCGTCTTTTTTCTAACGCAATAGAAACAATCTTTTAACAAAACAACAAAATAGGTCTTGAAAAATTTTGATGATATGCGATAATAATACCGTATGATTATTTGCGAAACTGACGGAGGATTCACTATGGAAAACTGTGCCATTATCCTTGCGGCGGGTGAGGGAAAGCGGATGAAGTCCCAAGGGCCCAAGGTATTGTGTCAGGTTTTGTTCAAGCCCATGCTCGAGTGGGTGATCGACGCTGTGGAAGGCGCCGGAGTTTCAAACGTATGCGTCGTAACCGGACACCTGCACAGCGAAGTGGAATCCTTTTTGGATCAACTGGCCAAAACAAAGCAGCGTGTTGCTCCTTTTGAACATGTATTTCAGGCGGAGCAGAAAGGCACCGCGCACGCCGTTATGATGGCGGAGCAGTTCCTGCGTAGCCACAGCGGCGCAAACGTACTGATTTTGAGTGGCGACGCGCCGTTTCTCGACCCCGAAACCATCCGCTCTGCGCTGGCGGAGCACATGGAACAAGGACAGGCCGTTACGGTGATTTCCGCGGAGCCGGCCGACCCATTCGGGTACGGGCGCATCGTGCGCGACATTGAGACGGGTGCTTTACGGGCCATTGTAGAAGAAAAAGAAGCCGACGCGCCGACAAAGCGGATTCGGGAGATCAACTCCGGGGCTTACTGGTTCCGGGTGGACAGTCTGCTTTCGGTGCTACATGATATCCAAAATAAAAACAGCACGGGCGAGTATTACCTGCCCGATGCGATACGGCTGCTCCTTTCGCGGAGCCAGCGTGCCGGTGCATATTTAACCGGCGACAGCAATGTCGTGCTGGGCGCGAATGACCGAAAGCAGCTTTCTGAACTGAACTCGATCGCCAAACAGAATGTTTTACTGCGTCTGATGGCTGATGGAGTCGATATTCCCTGCCCGGACGGCATTCTCATCGGGCCCGACGTAACCGTGGGACCCGATACCCAAATTCTGCCCGGCAGTATTTTGACCGGCCGCACCTGCATCGGCGCGAGCTGCATCGTCGGCCCCAATGCTCTGCTGGAAGACACCACCGCCGGAGACCGCTGCGTGCTGCAGAATGTGCAGTGCCGCGGCATTACCCTGAAAGACGAACAAACGCCTGACTCATTTACCACTCTGCGCGCCTAAGGCGCGTACTGATACACTAACGTCTATAAACCGCCGCCGTTTGGCGGCCAAACTGTTTAGGGGGATTTTTTCAATGAATTTTCATGGTAAGGATATCAAGATTTTCGCGGCGAACGCAAGCCCGCAAGTCGCCCGGCAAATTGCAGATTGCCTTAGCCTGCCCTTGGGGAAATCAGAGGTTTCTACCTTTAGCGACGGGGAAATTGCCATGTCGTTGTTTGAATCTGTTCGCGGCTCGGACTGTTTTATTGTGCAGTCGACCTGCGCGCCGGTAAACAACAACATCATGGAGCTGCTCATCATGATCGACGCGATGAAGCGTGCTTCGGCCGCCCGTATCACCGCGGTTATTCCGTACTTTGGCTATGCCCGCCAGGACCGTAAGGCCAAGGCCCGCGACCCGATTTCCGCAAAGCTGGTGGCTGATCTGATCACCACCGCCGGAGCCGACCGGATCCTTACCATGGATCTGCATGCACCTCAGATTCAGGGCTTCTTCAACATTCCCGTGGATCACCTGCTGGGCGCTCCGATTCTCTCTTCCTTCCTGAAAGACAGAGTGGGCAACAACAGCGATGATTATGTCGTGGTTTCCCCCGACCTCGGCTCTGTTACCCGTGCCCGCAATTTCGGTGCCCGCATCGGCAGCCCGCTGGCGATTATCGACAAGCGCCGCCAGAAAGCCAATGTGTCTGAAGTCATGAACATCATCGGCGACGTTCGTGGCAAAAAAGTCATTCTGGTAGACGACATGATCGATACTGCCGGCACTCTGTGCAACGCCGCCACCGCTCTGGTGGAAGTCGGCGGGGCGATCGAAGTGACCGCCTGCGCAACACACGGCGTGCTTTCCGGCCCCGCGGTGGAGCGCATTAAGAACAGCTGTATTTCGGAGCTGATCCTGCTGGATACCGTTCCGGTACCGGAAGAAAAGCGTCTGCCGAACTTTACGATTCTGCCGGTGGCTCCCCTGTTTGCAGAAGCCATTGAGCGCATTTACGAAGACAAGCCGGTTTCCCCCATGTTTGTGTGATTCTGCACAAGCAGAAAACCGGATGCGGAGCAGGGGTGCGCTCTGCCCCGTTGTTGATACAAAGCTGATTCAGGCGGAACGGAAATTTTTCCGTTCCGCCGATCCTGAATCTGCAGGACGCTGAAACTGTAAGGCGGTAAACACGGCAGAGTCAGAAACATCCTTGTTTGGATGCGACTGACCTTTGCGGGGCAATAAAGCCAACCTACAGGTACACAGCGGCGCAGAAAGCAAAATGGTTTGATTTTTTTACGGTTGTACTACTTTTCGGCGGTCTGGCGGGGCGGAATTTTTCCGTCCCGCCATAAGCCTTTTCCAGAATTTCTTCCAGCAGAGGTGTCATCATGCTTAAATCGATCTTTTCCCGGCCCGCGGTCATCCCCGGCCCCGTACAGGCAATCATTGTCGGCCTTGGCAATCCCGGGCGGCAGTACGAGCAGACCCGGCATAACACCGGCTATATGGTGCTGGACCGCCTGGCCGAAACGCTGGGCGTGAAAATCGACCGCCTGAAATTCAAGGGTCTGTGTGCCGAAGCGACGTTCGGCGGAAAAAAGGTGCTGCTTCTGAAGCCCTCCACCTTTATGAACCTGAGCGGACAAAGCGTGACCGAGGCCATGCGCTTTTACAAGCTTCCCCCTGAGCAGGTGATCATCGTATTCGACGATATTTCGCTCGCGCCGGGCCACCTGCGCATTCGCCGCAAGGGCAGCGACGGCGGGCAGAACGGAATGAAGAATATTATCTATCTTTCGGGCAGCGACGCGTTCCCGCGCGTGAAAATGGGCATCGGCGCAAAGCCGAACCCCGAGTGGAATCTGGCGGATTGGGTGCTTTCCACCTTTTCTGCGCAGGAGGCGAAAAACCTGAGCGAGGCCATCGACCGCGCGATCCAGGCACTCGAACTGATGGTGCAGGGAAAAACTGACGAGGCCATGAACCGGTTTAATTCCTGAAACCGTTCGCTCCGCCGCAAAATCCGACCGACTTTTCCTGTTTGGTTTCGTATTCTGAATAAGGAAGCGAATCCGGATGATCTTTTTCCGTAATGCAAGGAGCTTTCCATGAAATTTCTCACCACCGCCGTCAGCGCGCTGAAGGAATTCTCCGCGCTGGATCAGGCTGTAAAATCCAAGTCGCTCCCGGCAGCCGTCACAGGGCTTTCGGGGATCCACAAGGCCAATATCATCTATTCGCTCTGCGCCCTGAACGGACGCAGAGCCTTTGTTGCTGCCTCCGAAGAATCGGAAGCGCAGCGCCTTTTCGACGACCTGACCGCCATGGGCATGCGCCCAGCGCTGTATCCCCTGCGCGATTTCAACTTCCGCGATACACAGGGCAGCTCGCACGAATACGAGCATCAGCGCCTGCACGCGCTCTCGTGCTACCTGACCGGCGGCTGCGACTGCGTGATCTTCTGCATGGACGCCGCCCTTCAATATACACTGCCGCCCGAGGAGCTGCAGCGGCGCACCGTCACGCTGCGCACCGCCCAGCAGATCACGCCGGAAGCGGTCGTGAGCATTCTGGTCTCGTGCGGATACGAGCGAGCCGATCAGATCGAGGGCACCGGACAGTTTGCGCTGCGCGGCGGCATTCTCGACTTTTTCACACCCGACGCGGAACATCCCGTGCGTGTGGAGTTCTGGGGTGACGAGATCGACACGCTGTCGTTCTTCGACCGCGAAACGCAGCGCCGCACCTCCTCCATTGACGAGATCACGATCGCCCCTTCGGTGGAAGCGCTGATCGAACATCCGGCTGTGCTGGCGGAAAAAATCCGCCGCCACGCCTCTACCCTGCGCGGCAAAACAGCGGCCGCCGCCCGCGAGATTCTGGAGGCCGAGGCCGACAAGCTCTCTTCCGGCGCCATGCTGGGCTGCGCGGATAAATTTATTCCCTTTCTTTATGACAAGCCTGCCACCGTATTTGATTACGCGGACGAAAACACTCTGCTGTTCGTTTCAGAGCCGGTCAAGAACAAGGAAAAGGTCCGCACTTCGCTGTGGCAGTGGGGCGAAGATTTAAAGGACTACCTTTCCCACGGCATTTTGTGCCGCGGACTCGACACCTACAGCGAAGACTGGCAGTACGCTCTGGAGCAATTTATTTCTCTCGGCGCAATCTATCTGGACGCTTTTGCGCGCGGCAGCTATGAAACCCCGGTACGCGTGCTGGAAAATATGAACGTGCGCCAGAATTCGGTATGGAGCGGCAGCATGCAGCTTTTGACCGAAGACGTGCAGGCAATGCTGCACAACCACTGGTGCTGCGTGGTTCTGGCCGGAAGTGAACGCGCGGCGCAGAACACCGCCGCCGACCTGCAGAATCAGGGCGTGAACGCCGTGTATCTTGCCGACCCACAGCAGCTTTCGCCCGGGCAGGTCATCGTGACGGAGGGGGGCCTTTCCGCCGGCATGGAATACCCCGGCGCCCACTTCGGGCTGATCACTCACGGGCGTCTGCTCTCTCAGCGCAAGCAGAGCCGCAGCAAGCGCTCGAAAAACAGTCAGGAGATTTACAGTCTTTCCGATCTGAATCCCGGCGACTACGTGGTGCATTCCGCACACGGTATCGGCGTGTTCGAGGG
>JAEXDU010000026.1 GCA_023401495.1 Bacillota bacterium | reverse complement strand
CTCCAGATGAGGGATCAGAGCGCGGAAAAAGGGTTCGTGAGCCATTGCGGGGGCCGCCACCACGATCAGGCCGGCGCCCTTGACGGCCCATTCGATATTGCTTGTCACCACGTCAAAGTACGCGCGGCCGGACCGTTCGAAACAATACCGGTTGCGCTGAACACCGTCCAGCAGAATACCGGTCTTTCCCAGATTGGCCAAAGTTTTCTCTGCAAAAGGCATCATATCAAACAGGCGGACTTCGCGTCCGGCCAGCTTCATGTCTGCCGCGCAAGTTTTACCGACTGCACCGCCGCCCAGAACCGCGATCGGCATATTCTTCAAATACGCCATGGACTCTGCGGAATGCTTTTTTACACTCATCCAGATTTCCTCCTTCAAGGTCGGCTCTCGAGTATACCTGCACCCCTTCGGGTACAGGTACGATTAGCCATAATCCATAATAAATTGACAGGAGATATTCCCGATCCCCTTCACTTTTACTATAAGCAAAAGGCGTGCCAACTAAAGGACAAAAATCAAAAAGTACAGGAATATCCGCATGTTCAAAGAATTTTTTTATTGTTTTTGCTATTTGACACGATGGACAAGTCGCAAAAAATAAGCAAAATTTTTTGCACTTTTAGCATAGTTGCAAAAATTTTTGCTTTACTTTCAGGCGTTTTATGTATAGTATTAAATAGCGGCAATTTTTGGGTTAAGGGTCAATATTTCTAAGATAAAAAATTGTTATCATACACCGAATAGAAAATGGGAGGTAATGGCCATGAGATATCCGGATGCCATGGAGCTTCTTTCTCAGTGCGGACTGGGTGCCGTGCTGATCTCTGAAGACAACCAAATCCTGTCCATCAATGAAGCGGGGGATCGCCTGCTCCACGGCGGTGGGAATTTAGTGGGAGCCGCTATGCCAGAGGCCGCCGCGCTGCTCTGCGGGGAATCCGATCCGGTTCGCTATGTCAATATTGCTTTTGGGGAATATTTGTGCCGGTGTGCAACGCCGGAGTTTCCGGATCTTCCGCCTGATACGCGAATGATTGTCTTCCGGCTGGCCACGAATGATGCCTGCCATGACATGCTGATCAGCGTGCTGAACGGAATCAGCGAGGCCGTGATTTTGTTCGATGAACAGGGACGCGTCTATCTTCTTAACGATGCGGCGGTCAATCTGGATTCCATTGTGACATCGGATGTTCTGGGCAAGCATGTGTCAGAGGTTTACCATTTGCAGGACGGCTCGCTTTTGGCCGTTCCCCAGGTGATTCAGGACAAGCGCCCCAAGCTGAACCTGCGCCAATATTACACCACTTGTTTTGGGAAGAACGTAGATATTGTTGCGAACATTTCGCCCATCGTTCAAAATGGCCAGACGTTAGGCGCCTATAACGTAATGGAGGACTGGTCCACTGCCAGCGAACTGCATAAGCAAATCATCGATTTGCAGAGTAAATTATTAGAGCGGTCCTCTACTGCGAAAGGGAAAGAAAAGAGCGCGCTGACGGCCAAGCATCAGTTCAGTGATATCATTTATATCAGCCCGGCTATGGATAAAATGGTCACCAGATGCCGGCAGATTGCGCAGTCCGATTCTTCCGTGATGATTTATGGGGAAACGGGGACCGGCAAGGAGCTTTTAGCGCAAAGCATCCATAACGCCAGCCGGCGGGCAAACGGTCCGTTTATAGCGATCAACTGCGCAGCCATCCCGGACAATTTGCTGGAAGGACTGCTGTTCGGCACGGAAAAGGGTGCCTACACCGGGGCGGAATGCAGAGCCGGCCTGTTTGAACAGGCGAACGGAGGCACTCTTTTGCTGGATGAAATCAATTCGATGAATATTTTCCTCCAGTCTAAGCTGCTTCGTGTGTTGCAGGACGGCATGATCCGGCGTGTGGGCGGTGCGGCGGAAATTCATGTGGATGTCAGGGTGCTGTCCAATATCAACATTCCGCCTTATCAGGCGATTGAAGAAAATAAACTGCGTCAGGATTTGTTTTATCGGCTGGGTGTTGTCAATATCAGTATTCCGCCGCTTCGCGAACATAAAGAGGACATTCCCCTGCTATCCAAGAATTTTATTCTTCGTTTTAATAAAAAGCTGCTCAAAAACGTGCGGAATATTTCTTCCGCGACTTTAGACCTTTTTCATTCCTATCATTGGCCGGGGAATGTTCGGGAATTGGAGCATTGTATTGAACACGCCATGAATATTCTGCCGAACGACCTTTCGCTGATCACTCCGGACTATATACCGGATCACATTCTGAATTCAGCAGCTTCCGCGCCCCCTAACGAGAAGATCAAAATACAAGAGAATACCGGTTCGCTCATCCGTACGACCCAAAATATCGAGCTCCAGATGCTTCGAAGAGCTTTGTTGGAGAACGGCGGCAATATTTCAAAAACGGCTCGCTCCCTTGGGATCAGCCGCCAAAATCTTCAGTACCGTATCAAGCGCAGCGGCATGAATGTAAAAGCTCTTTTGAGTGAAAACGACAAATAAGAAAACTCAAACCCGCGGCATGAATCAAATGCCGCGGGTTTTTTATTTTCACTGCAAATACAGTTATTTGCAGCCTGCAAAAATTTTTGCGCTTTTTGCACCCGGTGACCGGCAGATGCGCTAGAAATAAAAAACATTTGATTTTTATTTCTGCTATGAGTTACAAAAAGCCTGATGAAATCTTATTTTTTCTTCTTTTTGTCTTTATAAAATAAAATTTTGAATGCGCACACCACAATTGGCCTGATTATTGCTTATGGTTACTTGTAAATGGAATTTGTTTAGTGAGGTTCATGAATTCAGACGCGCCTTTTTCCCTTGACAGCTGACGGTAAGAGGGGCGTTTTGGATCATAAAATTTACGATTAAAGGAGCGAATCAAGATGAAAAACACCGAACGTCAAATCAAATTAGGCATGCATAGTTATACTCTTCATCTCAGTGGTTTGGGAGAAAGCTGGGGATTTCAGGATGCTCATGCGTTTGAAAAGTCCATCGACCTGTTTCAATTGATGGATCTGGCCGTGGAATGGGGACTGGACGGATTACATATTACCAATGTGGACTTGGAATCGCTGGATCCCGCACACCTGGCCAAAGTGAAAGCTGCCGCAGAAGCTCACGATCTTTATCTGGAACACAATGTTTCCTTCAACGCGCCTTGTGACCCCCGTGTCAACTCCACGGTGAAAGATGCGTTGCTCAACGGCAAGGCAATCGGGGCCGAACTGGTCAAGTTCAGCCTGGACATTGAACGCCCGCGTCCTCTTTACGGCACCTGCTTCCATCCCGACGTCATGCGCCAGTTGAGCGATCGCTATGACGAGTTCAAAGCCAATATTCCGCTGATGGAAGAATTGGGCCTGACGATCTCGATTGAAAATCACTGCGATACCTATGCCGACGAAGTGATCTGGCTGATTCAGCAATTGAATCACCCCGACATCGGCGCTTGCGTGGATACGATCAATTCTTTGGTTGTGCTGGAAGGCCCCGAGGCCTGCGTGGAAAAGATGGCTCCGTATGCAAATTGCTGCCATTTTTGTGATAACAAGCTGGTCGTGGACCCGGACGGAACCCATTCCATCGGCGTAGCCATAGGCCAGGGAGACATCGATTGCGTGAAAGTTCTGAAAACGTTGCGGGAAAAGGCCCCTCTGGACCGCATCACCTTTGAAGTGGAATATGAGATTGGAAACGATTCTCTGGAAGTTGCGCGTGAAAAAGAAATTCAGGCCTGCAAAGAAAGCATCGATTATCTGCGCAACGTGCTGAAGGTCGGTGCGAGAAACAGATAACTCTTTTCAGACAGCCCTTTCAAATCCCTCATAACCCTGTCTGTCAGGGGGGACGCTGTCTGCCGGTCCGCAAACGAATCGCCATACAA
The DNA here is from genome assembly GCA_023401495.1 of Bacillota bacterium. Classification (GTDB taxonomy): domain Bacteria; phylum Bacillota; class Clostridia; order Oscillospirales; family Acutalibacteraceae; genus Faecalispora. The sequence goes on along the minus strand of JAEXDU010000026.1, from coordinate 651 downwards.
AAAAACAGCGGTGTGTTTTTTTAGATTGCAGGTGGTCTCAAACAGTAATTTGCCACCCCGCTCAGCAGCAGGAGAGATTCGGCAAAAAACAGGAGAAAACCGGCACATCACAAAAAACGCACCGCTGTTACAATAAATCAGGAATGAAAATTAAAGGAGGTACTTGTTGATTATGAATAGTCATTTTTATGTTCCATCGCCTGACAATGTCCCTGCCTGCTCCATGGCCCCGGGTACGGAGGAACGGGCCGCTCTGAAGAAAGAACTGGAACGTCAGAGTGCCAACCCCATTGTCATCCCGGCGATTATCAACGGCAAAGAGGTTTTCACGGAGGATCGTTACAAAGTGACTGCACCTCATAAGCATTCTCTGGTGTTGGCGGAATGGTGCCGCTGTGACGAAAAACTGTTGAAAGAGTCCGTTGATACAGCGATGGCCGCAAAAGAAGACTGGGAGAAACTGCCCGCGGAACATCGCTTTGCTATTTTTGAGAAAGCAGCCCAGTTGATTCAGGGAAAGTATCGCTTTGTCATCACTGCAGCCGTTATGCTGGGGCAAAGCAAGACTGCATGGGAAGCAGAATGCGATTCCCCGGATGAGCTGTGCGATTTGATCCGTTATGGAATCCACTTTGCCGATCAGCTTTACAG